>DASRSJ010000314.1:0-4037 GCA_035656555.1 Opitutaceae bacterium | reverse complement strand
CCCCAGACCACCTTGATCTCGGCGCCCTCGGGGACATCCGGGTTGACCGTGGCCAGTGAGAGAGCGCGACGCTCGTTCGCGCTGTATCCGGTGAACATGGAGACTCCGACGACGTTGCCCCCGGAGTCGACTACCGAGTCGTAGTTGGCCGAACCGTAGTTGGCGAGGGGCAGGTCGAAGAACTTGTAGCTCTCGCCTTGAACGTCAAACAAAGAAGCGTAGATCTTCGTGACGTCCTCCGGGTCCCAGGCAAGGGTGACCTTTTTGCGCTGGGCTGCGGGGTCGATCTTCTCCAGCGCGTCCCGGCCGATGAAATCGTGGTCGAACTTGATGAACGAGCCGTAGCCGAGCTCCCACGGAGTGGCGTAGTAGTCCTCGATGTTGTCCGACACGAACGACCCGGCCAGCGTTCCCGTGGCCTCATAGCTCTCCGCCGGCAGCCACTCGCGGTAAGCCCGCTCGGCCTCGCCGGTGTACACGGCGGGCAGCGGGGAGGGGATCCAGCCCGACTCGAGCGTGTTCGACGGGTAGGCCCGCGAGCCGACCGGAACGAGCCCGAACTCGGCGCCGGCCTCGGCGATGGCGTCGAAGATCCGGTCGTGGTCCTCGTAGGGGCCCCAGACTTCGAGGCCGGGGGCGCCCGCCATGCCGTGCCGCAGCGTGCGGACCGTGGTGCCGTCGATCGTCATGGTCGCCATGGTGAAGAACCGCAGCTGCTCGACCGGGGCGCCGTTGAGCTTCTCGATGACGGCCCAGGCGTTCGGCCCCTGGATCTGGAACCGGTAGTACTTGCGCGCGACAGCGTGGCCGAAGGGACGCGACGGCGAGCGGCGGTCGACGGTGATGTCCAGGTTCGGGTAGCCGCCGGTCTCGCCGTGGTAGAGGAGCCAGTTGGTCGCGGGCGCGCGGCCAACGTAGACGTACTCGTCTTCGGCCTCGTGGAACAGGATGCCGTCGCCGATGACGCCGCCGTTCGACGCCGTCGGCACATACTGCTTGGCCCGGTTGACGGGGAAGCTGGCGACCGAGTTGATCGCGGTGTCGGAGATCAGCCTGATCGCGTCCGACCCCTTGAGGAAGAGGTTGTCCATGTGGTGGGACTGGTCGTACAGGACCGCCGCCTGCCGCCAGGCGACCTGCTCCTTGATCCAGTTCTGGAAGTCGGACGGGACGACCGGGTAGATGTAGGAGCCGATCTGCGAGTTCCGCAGCAGTTCGACCGGACCGCCGGAAGCGTCGAGCACGTCTTGCAGGCTTCGTTGCGTCATTGGTTTTCCTTGTTCTTAGCTGGGCTTTTGCGATTGAAATCGCGGATCCAGTCGGCCGTCGCTGCGAGACCGCCGAAGGTATAGAAGTGAAGCTGGACCTGGCCGTGCACGAGGGGGTCGAGTTTCGAGGCCAGGTCGGCGATGAAGTGATCCGGCCCGGCCGTGCCGAGCAGGTTGGTGAGCGAGAAACCGTACTTCTGCACGATTCCCGCCGAAGAGGAGATCCCGAAGCGGGATGCGTAGTTCAGGAGGCGCTTCACGCCGGCCGGCCCGGGAACTCCGATGCGGATCGCCGTGTCGAATCCGCGGGCACGGACAGCCTCGATCCAGCTGACGGCGGCGTCCGCGTCGAACAGGAACTGCGTGAGGATCGTGGCGCCGAGGCCCGCCTCGCTGAGCGCTCCCAGCTTCCGCTCGAGCGCCAGCCAGAGCTGGTCGTCTGAAATATGCGGGTGTCCCTGCGGATAGCCGCTGACGCTGACGTTCTTGACCCCGAAGCGCTGCAGGGCGCCGCTTTCAATCAGCGCCAGCGCGTCCTCGTAGGGGCCCATGGGGCTGCTCGGGTCGCCCGCGACGGCGAAGACGTTCTCGGTCGAGGCGCTCGCCTGCAGCGCGGCGAGGAAGCCTTCGAGTTCGCGCTCCGACTCGATGCGCCGGGCCGAGATGTGGGGGACCACGGTGAACCCGTTCTCCACCACCGCCTTGCTCGCGGCGACCCGCGTGGGCAGGTCCTCATTCCCCAGGTACGTGACGTTGACGCGCGTCCCCTTCGGGATCGAGGACGCGGCCTTCAGCAGGCCCGGGGTGTCCTTGCCCGTCATCTCCAGCGAAGGTTCGCGCAAGACCAGGCCGACCTTCGGCCCGGCCGCCAGTGTGTTGCTCTTCATCGACCATGTCCTTCGCCCTAGGCTGCGAGCTTCCCCACTCGCCATACCTATCATCATAGATATCTATCTGCAAGACACTACGCTGACCTTAGCTGTCCTCGAACAGGAGATTATCCGTTGCTTGCAGGAGATTGTGGTAAGCACACTGGCGCACTGGCGTCCGTGATGATAGCTATGGAGATAGTTAAAAGTTTTCGGTCGCGCAACAGCCGCCCCGGGCGGATGGGAGCGCCACGGCCCTACCGAGTCGGAAGTGAGGATCCCCGATGACCGTCACGGCTCCGAGCCCCGTCACCGCGGATAACGCCCACCTAGCGGACGAGGGACGTCTGATCGTGGAGGGAAGTGACCGCCCCGCCATCGTCGCCACGGTATCGACGCTGCTGGCCGAGGCCGGCGCGAACATCGTGTCCCTTGACCAGTACTCGACCGATCCCGGCGGCGGCCGGTTCTTTCAGCGCACGGTCTTCCAGCTTCAGAATCTCGCCGTCGTGCGCCCGGAGCTGGAGGCGGTCCTTGACCGGGAGCTGGGGGACAAGCTGGGCCTGCGATGGCGGCTGGCCGAGGCGGCCAGGCGCAAGCGCGTGGCCATCTTCGCGTCGAAGACTGACCACTGCCTTCTCGACCTGCTCTGGCGGCAAAGCCACGGCGAGCTGGACATGCAGGTCGAGATGGTGGTCTCGAACCACCCCGACAACGCTGAGGCAGTGCGGCAGTTCGGGGTGCCCTACGTCTACGTTCCGGTGAAGAACGGAGACAAGAAGGCGGCCGAGCAAGAGCACTTGCGGCTGCTCAACGGCAATGCCGACTTCGTCGTCCTGGCCCGGTACATGCAGATCATCTCCGGAGATTTCATCCGGGACGTCGGCGTGCCCATCATCAACATCCACCACTCGTTCCTGCCCGCGTTCATCGGCTCCGGCCCCTACCAGAAAGCCAAGGAGCGAGGGGTCAAGCTCATCGGGGCGACGGCCCACTACGTGACCGAGGACCTGGACGAAGGGCCCATCATCGAGCAGGACGTGGTCCGCGTATCCCATGCGGACAGCACGCAGGACCTGGTCCGGCGCGGAGCGGACGTAGAGCGCCTGGTGCTGGCCCGCGCCGTCGCCTGGCACTGCCAGGACCGGGTAGTGCGGGACGGAAACTCGACGATCGTGTTCGGCCAGTGAGCGGGATTATCGACGGGCGGGTCGTGGCCAAGGCCGCCCGCGCCGCCACGAGGGAGCGCGTTCAGGCGTTCGTCGGCACCTACAGCTTCGCGCCGGGGTTTCCGGCCTGCCGAGGCGACCGTGGCCGGAGTAGTCCTGGAAGCGCTGGCCGGCATGCCGTAGGTGCCCGCCACCGCCCGGTCGCGAACGTCACCGCCGTGAGGAGGGCCGGGATTTGGCCATCATGAACGGCGCGGTGCGATGAGCAGGACCAGGGCCGCGACAGCCAGGACGGCGGCGCCCGTGAACTCGATGACGAGCGACGACATGGCGTACGGCACCGCCAGGCTCTCCTTGTAGCCGAAGATCCCGACGTGCACGCTCAGCAGCAGCCCGACGGCGGTCGCGGCCAGCGTGACCGCCCCCGCCCCGAGCGCCACCATGCGCCGGAAGACGGCCACGGCCAGCGCGACCACGATGCCCCCGATGCCCTGGACCAGGAAGAGCGGACCGATCTCCGCGATGTCACGGTAGCCGTCGGACCACAGCATCAGGTGAATCACGCTCGACCAGGCAAGCAGGGCGGCGCCCGCGACGCCCAGCAGGCTGATCCCCCAGCCCAGCGGCCGCGACCGCAGACTGCCCGGACCCTTGAGCAGGAACCTGATGACCTGGGGCGCGAGCCCGGCGCGGCGCCGCACGCCGCCGTCCTTAAACAGGGTGCCCGCATG
>DASRSJ010000313.1:0-9438 GCA_035656555.1 Opitutaceae bacterium | reverse complement strand
GCCGCGGTCATGAGGATAGAGACCGCCCTCGCCAAGGGATCCAAGAAGGCGGAGGAGCTGCGCGACCCCGTGGCCAACTACCACCCGATGCAGGTCGACGACCTTCAGAAGCTGACGCCCCACTTCAGCTGGTCCGCATATCTTGCGAGCCTTGGCCTCGCGACGCCGTCCGTCATCGACGTGGGACAGCCCGAGTTCCAGAAGGCGCTGGACGCCGAGATCGCCGCCGCGCCGCTCTCCGACTGGAAGAGTTATTTCCGGTGGCAGCTCATCCATGCCAGCGCGCGCTACCTGAGCGCCCCGTTCCTGGACGAGAACTTCAACTTCTACTCGAAGACGCTGGCCGGCGTGGAGACCGCGCGGGCGCGCTGGAAGCGCGTCCTCTATGTCGTCGACGAGAACATCGGCGACGCCCTGGGCCAGCTCTACGTGAAGGACAACTTCCCGCCGGAATCCAAGGCGCGCGTCGTCGCGATGGTCGCTAACATCCGCGCCACGCTGCGCGAGCGTATCCAGACCCTGACATGGATGGATGACGCCACGAAGGCGAAGGCGCTGGCCAAGCTCGACGCCTATGGCGTCAAGGTGGGCTACCCCGACAAGTGGATCGACTACAGCGCGCTTAAGATCGACCGCGGCCCGTACGTTCTGAACGTCGAGCGCGCGACGGACTTCCTGGTCAAGCGGGACTTGGCGAAGATCGGCAAGCCGACCGACCGGACGCTCTGGGACATAACGGCCCCGACGGTCAACTGCTACTATAGCCCGACGGGCAATGAGATCGTTTTCCCCGCCGGCATCCTCCAGCCCCCTTTCTTCGACGCCTCGAAGGATGACGCCGTCAACTACGGCGCCATCGGCTCCATGATGGGGCACGAGATGACCCACGGCTTTGACGACGAGGGCCGCCAGTTCGACCCGAAGGGCAACCTCACCGACTGGTGGACCCCGGAGAGCGCGGCGCGCTTCAAGGAGCGTGCGCAGCTGGTTGTGAAGCAGTACGGCGAGTACGTGCCGGTCGGCGACCTCCACATCAACGGCGAGCTGGGCCTCGGCGAGAACATCGCCGACATCGGCGGCGCGAAGATCTCCTTCCACGCCTTCGAGAAGTCCCTGGCCGCGAAGCCCGAGAACACGATCGACGGCTTCACGCCCGAGCAGCGGTTCTTCCTGAGCTTCGCCAACATGTACCGCGAGGAGGACCGCCCGGAGGTGCTCAAGCTCTACATCCAGACCGACCCGCATTCCCCGGGCAAATACCGTGTGATCGGCGTCCTCTCCAACATGGACGAGTTTGCCAAGGCCTTCGACGTGCCCGAGGGCGCCCCGATGCGCCGGGCGGCGGCCGACAGGGTTAACATCTGGTGATGGCCGCTCCCGGCCGCACAGCCGTCACCGGAAAGAAGGTGCAGCTGATGGCGACCTGCCTCTGCGACGCCTTCCATGACGGCGTCGCAAGGGCCACGGTCGAGGTGCTGGAATACCTGGGCTGCGAGGTCGTGTTCCCCGAGGGGCAGACCTGCTGCGGCCAGCCTGCGTTCAACGCCGGCGACTGGCCGTCCTCGCGCAAGGTGGTCCGCCACACGGCCTCCGTTTTTGCAGGCGACGTCCCGATCGTCATCCCCTCGGGCTCCTGCGCCGCGATGATGTTCCACGGGGCGGTCCTTGAGTTCGAGAAGGAGTCCGACCTGCCCGTCGTGCAGGCTGTCGCGAAACGCACGTGGGAGCTCGGTGACTTCATCGTGAATGGCATGGGCATCACCTCCTGGCCCGGCCGCTTCAACGCGAGGGTGGCGCTCCACCGCTCCTGCCACACACGCGGCACCGCGAGCAGCGACGCCGTCGCCCAGCTCGTGGGTTCGGTCGCCGGCGTGACCCTGGTCCCGTTTGGCGAGGGCGAGCAGTGCTGCGGATTCGGCGGAACCTTCTCGGTCGGCTTCCCGAACATCTCGGCCGCCATGGGGGAGCTCAAGCTGGACAACGTACGAGCCGCACGCCCGGACATCCTCCTCTCCGGCGACATGGGCTGCCTCATGCACCTGAACGGCCTTGCGGCCCGGGACACCGACCCCGTGCGCTCGATGCATTTCTCCGAGTTCCTGAGGGACGCCCTCGCGAACGCATGAAGGCGCAGCCGATCGACCAGTTTGCGGCAAAGGAGAGCGCGGAGACCCGCAAGGCCGTCTACGAGGGCTCGAAGACCGGCCACGAGAAGAGGACGAAGGTCCTCTTCGACCACTACGGCGACCCGGACCGCCTCCGGGAGCTGGCGGGCGAGATCAAGCAGCACGTGGTGGAGAACCTCGACACCTATCTACCCGCGGCCGAGGCCAAGCTGATAGCGAACGGCGCGAAGGTCCACTGGGCCTCGACGGCGGAGTCCGCCTGCGAGGCGGTCTACCAGATCCTGAAGGCGAGGGGCGCCACGAAGCTCGTCAAGGCGAAGACCATGATCAGCGAGGAGATCGAGCTCGACGCTTACCTGAGGGAGCGGGGGATCGACTCCCTGGAGACGGACCTCGGCGAGTTCATCGTCCAGCTGGACCACGACCATCCCTCGCACATCGTGAAGCCGATCATCCACAAGAACAGGGCGCAGATCGCGACCCTGTTCGAGAAGAACGGGCTCGGCGCCTACGACGACGACCCCGGCGTCATCACGCAGCGCGCGAGGGTGCACCTGCGCCACAAGTACCTCGAGGCCGACGCGGGCCTGACGGGCGCCAACTTCCTGGTCGCCGAGACCGGCCGCCTGGTCGTCGTGACGAACGAGGGCAACGCGCGCTTCTGCCTCGCGGCCACGCGCTGCCACATCGCGCTCGTCGGGATCGAGAAGCTCCTTCCGACGGACCACGACCTGGCGCTCTTCCTTAACCTGCTGGCGAGGTCCGCCACCGCGCAGCACCTGACGGTGTACAACGAGTTCATGATGGGACCGAGGGGCGAGGGACAGCCGGACGGGCCGGACGAGATGCACGTCGTCTTCGTCGACAACGGCCGCACCGACGTCCTTGCGAGCGACTGCAGGGAGATCCTCAGGTGCATCCGCTGCGGCGCCTGCCTCAACGTGTGCCCGGTGTACCGCCAGGCGGGCGGCCATGCCTACAGGAGCGTCTACCCCGGCCCGGTCGGGGCCGTCCTTTCTCCGCTTCTTTTGGGGAAGCGTTTTCCCGAGAAGGCGGACCTTCCCAAGGCCTCGAGCCTCTGCGGTGCCTGCAACGAGGTGTGCCCCGTCAACATCCCGATCCCTGACCTCCTTCTCAAACTGAGGGACAAGGCCCACACCGAGCATGTCCCCTCGCCTGGGACGCCTCCCATGGGAGCATGGGCGCTCATGGCAAGCCAGCCCATGGCCTGGAAAGCCGCGCTGGCCGGCGGAAAGCTCCTGAACCATCTCCCGACAAAGCTGATCCCGGTACCGGCCCTGCGCGCCTGGGAGTCCAAGCGAGACCTGCCGGAGTGGCGGGGAGGGGAATTCAGGAAATGGCTTAAAATGCGTCGCAAGTAGGCGCGAAGCCTGGACAGGATCGGGACCAGCCAGAGCCCATGGAGTCCAACCCGAGCCCCAAGCCCAAGTTCGAGCCCTTCATACTGCCCGAGACGGTGATGAAGGAGTTCACGGTGAGGGCCGTCCTTGTCGGCACCGTCCTCGGAATCCTCTTCGGGGCCTCGTCGCTTTACCTGGTCCTCAAGGTTGGCCTGACGGTCAGCGCGTCCATCCCGGTGGCGATCATCTCGCTGGCGCTCTTCCGCATGCTCTCGAAGTTCGGGCTTAGGGACGCGACGATCCTGGAGAACAACATCACGCAGACCGCGGGATCGGCGGGCGAGTCCCTGGCGTTCGGCGTCGGCGTCACGATGCCGGCCATCATGATCCTGGGCTTCGACCTCGACCTCTCAAGGGTGATCCTGGTGTCGGTGCTGGGCGGCGCCCTGGGCATCCTCCTCATGATTCCGCTTCGCCGGGCGCTCATCGTTAAGGAGCACGGCATCCTCAAGTATCCGGAGGGCACTGCCTGCGCCGCCGTCCTGACGGCGGGCGCCTCCGAGTCCGACAGGCTCCTGGCCTCGCCTGGCGCCATCGAGGAGATGAAGGCTGCGGAGGCCGCCGGCCTCGGCAAGGCGCCGGGCGCCAAGTCCATCTTTACCGGTCTTGGCATTGGCATCTGCTACAATGTCCTCAACCGCGTGGTGCGCCTCTGGAAGGACACGCCGGAGAAGATCTTCGGGGCTCCGTTCAACGGGGCCTCGGTGAGCGCCGAGATTTCCCCGGAACTCCTCGGGATCGGCTATATCATCGGGCCCAGGATCGCGGCGCTCATGGCGGGCGGCGGCGTCCTCTCGTATCTCGTGCTGATCCCGATGATCAAGTTCTTCGGGGAGCACCTCTCCTCACCGCTGGCCCCGGGCAAGATGCTGATTTCCCAGATGGAGCCGGACCAGGTGCGCGGGGCGTACATCCTCTACATTGGCTCGGGTGCGGTGGCCGCGGGTGGCATCGTCAGCCTCGTGCGCTCGATCCCGACCATCTGGCATGGGCTCAAGGAAGGCCTCCGGGACTTTGGATTCATGCAGTCGGCCGAGGACAAGGCGGCCATGTCCGGTCCCGTGCCGAGGACGGAGCAGGACCTCTCGATGAAGTTCGTGGGAATCGGGATCGTGGTGCTGATGGGTGTCATCATGGCCGCACCGATGCTCCTTGGCGGCGGGATCGCGGCCAAGATCCTTGGCTCCTTCCTGATCGTCACTTTCGGGTTTCTCTTCGTCACCGTGTCCTCGCGCCTGACGGGCGAGATCGGATCCTCGTCCAACCCGATCTCGGGCATGACGATCGCGACCCTCCTCCTCACCTGCCTCATCTTTCTCATCGTGGGCTGGACGGGCAGCATCTACTACGTGACCGCCCTCTCCGTGGGCGCCATCGTCTGCATCGCCTCCTCGAACGGAGGCAGCACCTCGCAGGACCTAAAGACGGGATTCCTCCTCGGAGCCACGCCCAAGCACCTGCAGATCTCGATCCTCTTCGGCTCGTTTGCGTCAGCCCTGATCCTTGGTCCGATGCTGCTCGCCCTCAACAACTCGCAGGCGACCTACATCCCGGCGAGGACGGTTGCCCCTGCCGTCCTCCACGTGGACGTTTCGACCCTTAGCGGCAAGATGGAGCACCTCTCCGGCCCCCAGATGCACGACGACGCGAATTCGTACCTCGTCTGGCACCGGAGCGATCCCTCCGGCGGAGCGTCGGAGAAGTACCTGGTCAATAGCGCGGGCGACGCCGTGTGGCTCGTCGACCCGGGCATCAACGGGTCCTACCCGAAGAGACCCGACGGCACCTCGGTGAAGAAGTTCTTCGCGCCCAAGGCCACGCTCATCTCCTACCTCATCAAGGGCATCCTCGGCCACAAGCTGCCATGGTCGCTGGTGCTCCTCGGGGTCATGATATCCCTGACGCTCGAGATGTCGGGCATCCCGTCCCTGGCGTTCGCGGTCGGGATCTATCTTCCGCTGGCCACCTCGGCGCCGATCTGGGCGGGCGGCATCATCCGCTGGGCCGTCGACGCATACACGAGACGCAAATTCGCCGGCACGAACCTCACCGAGGACCAGCTGGTCGCCGAGGGCGACAAGAGCCCGGGCGTCCTCCTCGCCTCGGGCTACATCGCGGGCGGCGCCATCGCCGGAATCGTGATCGCCCTCCTGCAAGGCGTGGACACGCTCGCGCCCATCGACAATCTATTCAACGGGTGGGCCACCAAGAACAACCCGGTCTACAACGGGCCGTACGCGGATGGACTCTCCATGCTCTTCTTTGCGGGTCTCTGCATCTTCCTTTACATGGTCGGCCGGGAGCTTGTCTTGGCGCCGAAAAAGCGGAACGCCTGAGGCCATGAGCGGCGAAAGAGATGCGATTCTGAAGCGGGTGAAGGATGCGCTGGCTCCTTTGCCGCAGCGTGCGGCGAAGCCCGACTACGACAGCGCGCTGGAGCTCACGCGGGTCCGCGTCGATGCCGGCGACCCGGTGGCGGAATTCACGGCGCGCATGAGGGCGGTCAATGGCGACGTTGTCATGAACCCGTCCGAGCTCGCGGATCTCCTGAGGCAGCGCGGATGGAGTCGCGGCTACTGCGACCCCGTCCTCTGGCCGCTCCTCGGACCCTTCCTCGGCGCGGATTTCCAGGTCGAGCAGGCCTTCGACCGCACCCGAGTGGACGACTATCAGTTTGGCATCACCCGCGCCGTGGGCGCCATCGCCGAGACGGGCACGGTGGTGCTCAACGATGCGACGACCTCCTCAAGGCTCGCGGCCCTGGCGCCGTGGGCGCACATCGCCGTCGTGCCGCGTAACGCCCTTTACCCGGACTTGATCGCGGCCGTGGCCGCGCTGGGCGACGACCCCAATGTCATCTGGTGCACCGGGCCGTCAAAGACGGCCGACGTCGAGGGCATCCTGATCGAGGGCGTCCACGGGCCAGGGGCACAGGTCGCCCTGTTCGTCGACTAGACTTTCTCTTCGACGACCGGGTTCGTGAGCGAACCGATCTTCTCGATCTCGATTGTGACCGTGTCGCCGGCCTTCATGAACACGGGCGGCTTGCGCGCGTAGCCCACGCCGTGGGGCGTGCCGGTCAGGATTACGGTGCCGGGGAGCAGCGTCTTGCTGGCGCTCAGGAACGAGACCAGGGTCGGCACGTCGAAGACCATGTCGTCGGTGCTCCAGTCCTGCATGGTCACGCCGTTTAGGATGGTCTTGATGCGAAGGGCGTTGGGATTCGGGATCTCGTCGGTCGTCACGAGGACGGGTCCGAGGGGGCAGAAGGTGTCGAAGCTCTTGCCTTGGCAGAACTGGCCGCCGCCAAGCGCGAACTGCCAGTCCCTGGACGAGACGTCGTTGGCGGCCGTGTAGCCGAGCACGTAGGAGAGGGCGTCCGCCTTTGAGACGTTCTTGCAGGTCCTGCCGATCACGACCGCCAGCTCGCACTCATAGTCGACCTGGGTGCTGGCGTTCTTGACCGGGATCTCGATCGGGTCGCCGGGGTTCTGGAGGGTGTTCGTGCTCTTGATGAAGAGCATCGGCCGATCGGGCACGCCCTTGCCGCCCTCTTCCGCGTGCCTGCGGTAGTTCAGGCCGATCCCCAGGATGTTCGACGGAACAATGGGTGCCAGGATCTTGCCGGGCGTCACCACCTTGCCGGTCGTCTTGTAGGAGCCAAGGATGTCGCCCGAAATCTCGACGGCGGAGCCGTCGGCCTGGAGGGCGGCATAGGCTGGTCCTGAGGGCGTCTGGTGGCGAATGATCTTCATGTGTTTAAGTCGGTATCGGCGTAGGCCTCCATGCCGACGCAGGAGCAGATGAGGTTGCGGTCGCCGTAGACGTTGTCGACGCGGCCGACGGCCGGCCAGAATTTTGAGGCGCGCGTCCAGGGCGCGGGGAACGCGGCCAGCTCGCGGGTGTACGGGTGGTCCCACTCGTCGGCGCAGACGACCTTCGAGGTGTGCGGCGCGTTCTTGAGGGGGTTGTTCACCTTGTCGGACTCGCCGTTCACGACGGCCTGCATCTCGCCGTGGATCGAGATCATGGCGTCGCAGAAGCGGTCGAGCTCGGCCTTGGTCTCGCTCTCGGTGGGCTCGACCATGAAGGTGCCCGGGACCGGGAAGGATAGGGTGGGGGCGTGGTAGCCGTAGTCCATGAGGCGCTTCGCCGCGTCCTCGGCCTCGACGCCGTGCTTCTTCCAGCCGCGCAGGTCGACGATGCACTCGTGGGCCACGAGGCCCGAAAGGCCGCGGTAGAGGACCGGGAAGAACTTCTCCAGGCGCCTGGCGACGTAGTTGGCATTCAGGATGGCGACCTTGGTCGCCAGCGTGAGGCCGTCGGGCCCCATCATCCTCATGTACATCCAGGAAATGACGAGGATGCTGGCGCTGCCCCAGGGGGCCGCGCTCACGGCGCCCAGGTGCGCGCGGCTCTTGTCGGCGCCGAAGGGCGAGACGACCGCGTGGCCGGGAAGGAACGGGGCCAGGTGCGCCGCCACGCCGATCGGGCCCATGCCGGGGCCGCCGCCGCCGTGGGGGATGCAGAAGGTCTTGTGGAGATTGAGATGGCAGACGTCGGCTCCGATGAAGCCCGGCGAGGTTAGTCCGACCTGGGCGTTCATGTTGGCGCCGTCCATGTAGACCTGGCCGCCGTGCTCGTGGACGATCGCGCAGATGTCCTTGATCGCGCTCTCGAACACGCCGTGCGTCGAGGGGTAGGTGACCATGAGGGCCGCGAGGCTCGAGGAGTGGGCCTCGGCCTTGGCCTTCAGGTCCGGGACGTCGATGTTGCCGTCGGCGTCGCAGCGGACCGCCACGACCTCGAAGCCGCACATGCTGGCGCTCGCGGGGTTCGTGCCGTGGGCGCTCGTCGGGATGAGGCACACGTTCCTGCGGCCCTCGTTCCTGGACTCATGGAAGGCGCGGATGACGAGGAGGCCGGCGTACTCGCCCTGGGAGCCGGCGTTCGGCTGGAGCGAGACGGCGGCGAAGCCCGTGATGTCGCAGAGCCAGGTCTCCAGGTCCCGGAACATGCGGCGGTAGCCGCGGGACTGCTCCTCGGGGGCGAAGGGGTGCAGCTTGGAGAACTCCGGCCAGGAGACCGGGAAGAGCTCGCTAGCCGCGTTCAGCTTCATCGTGCAGGAGCCGAGCGAGATCATGGACTGGCAGAGCGTCAGGTCCTTCGCCTCGAGCCTCTTGATGTAGCGGAGCATCTCGTGCTCGGTGTGGTTCTTCTGGAAGACGGAGGCCTCCAGGTAGGCGCTCGTCCTCGCATGGGGCGCCGCGAAGTCGGGGCTCACGGAGTCCGGGCCCGGCAGGGGCACGCTTCCAAAGATGGCGAGGATGGCCTGGACCTCCTCCAGGGTCGTCGTCTCGTCGAGCGAGATGCCGACACGGCCTGAATCAATGCGGCGCAGGTTGAGGCCCTTGGCCTCGGCCGCGGCATGGACCCTCTCGGGGGCCACGTTTCCGACCGTGAGGGTGTCGAAGAAGGGCTCTGTCCCGACCTTGGCGCCCGCCGAGCGCAGGCCGGCCGCCAGCATCTCGGTCAGGAGCTTCGTGCGGCGCGCGATCCTGGCCAGGCCCAGGGGGCCGTGGTAGACCGCGTACATGGACGCCATGACGCCCAGGAGGACCTGGGCCGTGCAGATGTTGGACGTGGCCTTGTCGCGGCGGATGTGCTGCTCGCGGGTGCCGAGGGCCAGCCGCATCGCGGGGTCGCCCTGGGCGTCCCGCGACACGCCGACCAGGCGGCCGGGCATCTGGCGCTTGAAGGCGTCGCGGGTGGCGAGGAATCCGGCATGGGGCCCGCCGAAGCCGAGCGGCACGCCGAAGCGCTGGGCCGATCCGACGGCGACGTCGGCGCCAAACTCGCCGGGGGGCCGCAGGAGCGTGAGGCCCAGGAGA
>DASRSJ010000312.1:0-3118 GCA_035656555.1 Opitutaceae bacterium | reverse complement strand
GAGAAGCCCGAGATGCGCAGACACGCAGGCGAGCGATATGATGGAGACATTGCTTCCCCACCCGAGCGAGCGCCTCAGTTCCTCGGTGCAGGTCGGCGGCGCGCCCCAGACCCCGAAAGCCTTGTCGCCTGTCCGTCGGAGGGCATAGAGGCCGCCAACGCCAAAATTGCTCCCTGTAACGAACACCGGTCGGGAGGCTGTCCCCCACTCGCCGGCTGGCAGGCAGCCAGCCAGGCCGCGGACCGCATCCATCCACGCGGGAGGCGCCGTCTCGTCCAGGTCCCTGCCGGGAAGGAGCGCAAGGGGAACGAGGTCCCCCCCGTCCCGTCCCCGCACAGGCACAGCCCTGAGCGCACTCTCTCCGCGCATGAGCGCCGAGTAGGTCCGCACCGCGTCGCCAAAAGGTGTCACGCATCCGGCCGCCGCGATGCGGATGGAGGCGGGAGTATCGGGCATGCTGCGTGTGGGCGGCAGGGCCGTTAGGCCGGGATCCTCGACGGGTCAGCCCGCTGTCTGATGAAGGCCGCCAGCGCACCCACGCTCGACAGGGCTGACTTCGCCTCCTCGCTGCTCGAGATCTTAATTCCGTATTCCTTCTCGAGGCGCACTACCAGTTCCAGGGCGTCGATCGAGTCCAGGGAAAGGCCCCCGCCGACCAGGGGTTCGTCGTCGGGAATATCGGACGGCGCTATATCCTCCAGGTGAAGGGTTTCCACAATCAGCTGTTTCAGTCGCGAGAGCAGTGGATCGGGCATGGGTAAGTGGTTGGAGTCTGCCCCGGAAGGGTGCGGGGTATCAACTCGGAATCGTGCCCGGGGATGCGAGTACGTGGCTGACATTGCTTCCCCCGAACCCACAGCTGTTCGACAGCACAAGGTGCGGACGGTTCGCAACCGTCTCCCGTGGAAGCTCCAGGTCCGCGCACTCCGGGTCTGGATCCTTGAGGTGCGGGTTTCCCGGTATGAATCCGCCCGCGATCGAGAGGACGCAGAACGCCGCCTGCATTGAGCCCGCCATCGAGAGACCGTGGCCGGTAAGGCCTTTGGTCGCCGCGACCGGGGGGCGAAGGCCTTTCGCACCGAAGAGACGCCCGATGGCCACGGCTTCGGCCTTGTCGCCAACGGGCGTCGAGGTCGCGTGGGCGCTCACGTGCGCCACCTTGTCGGGTCCGACCTTCGCATCGGCGAGAGCCCGCTGCATCGCCATCAGGAGTCCTGATCCCTCGGGATGGGGCGCGGCCACGCTGAACCCGTCGGCCGCCTGGCCCCAGCCCGCCGTGACCGCGAGCACCGGCGCTCCCCTCGCTTTGGCCGCGTCGGGAGCCTCGATGATCAAGACAGTGGCGCCGCCCGCGCCCACAAAGCCGTCTCGTCCCGTGTCGAAAGGCCGCGACGCGATGCCCGGATCGGACTGGCGCGAGAGGGCCCGCATGTGCGCGAAGGGAAGGAGGGAATCCGCGTTCACCTCCTCGGCTCCGACGATGATCGCCCGCTTCAGGCGTCCGAGCCTGATGTCGTCGATCGCGTAGCCCAGCGCGTGGCTCGAAGACGCGCACGCCGACACGAAGCCGCAGACCGTGCCGGTGATGCGGTAGCGGGCTGCGAGGTTGAAGTTGAGCGTGCCCGAGATCGAACTCACGACCCCCATTGGGTTTCCCCTGACGCCACCCACCGCGCGGACCTGGGCCAGGTTGTGGTGGAGCAGCATGGCCGAACCCGCCGAGGCGCAGTAGAGTCCGGTCGAGGGATCCTCGGCGACGTCCTTGTCGCTGAGCCCCGCGCTTGCGAGAGCCTGGTCGACCGCGCAGATGGCGTAGAGGCCATGCGGCGCCAGGCCCCTCAGGGTCTCCTTCGGCACGTTGTATTCCGCGGGCCACGACCAGTCGCGCCAGTTTGGCGTGTCCACGCTGAAGCCCTTCACCGTCCCGGCCACCTTGACCGGCAGGTCCGGGTTCCCGAGAAGCTGCACGCTCTCGAAGCCGTGGCGGCCCTGCCTCAGGCTCGCCTCGACGCCGGCGCGGTCATTGCCGATCGGCGTGATGAAGCCGATGCCGGTGACGACGGGATTCACGCGCTCGGCCTGGACGCGAGCCTCTGGGAAACGCAGGTCCTGAGTTCGCCAAGCGTTCGGACGCGCAGGATGTCCTCGTTGGAGATCGTGACGTCGAAGACGTCCTCGAGGAAGAAGACGAGCTCGGCGACAGCCACGGAGTCGTAGCCAAGGTCCTCGATCAGGCGCGTGCCGTCGGTGAGCGGGGTCGAGGAGGGTTGCCCGGGCGGGGCATAATCCTCGACGGCCGCCAGGACCACCTCATGCACGGCGTTCGTGTCGCCCGTGGCGCGGTAGCGCTCAAAGGCTTCGAGCACGGCCGAGGGAAACTTGGCCAGTGCCGGGTTTGTCGGCGCTCTGTGGGGGTCCTCCATGGGTCAGGTCTTGGCCGGCTCCGCGGCAATCGGCGCCCGGGTATCGGCGGTATTGAAGGTGAACCATGTACGCCAGCCCTCCCGCAGCTCCAGGAGGATCCACATCGCGAGCTGGCCCACGACGCGGGGAAGCAGGCGCTGGTTAAGCTCGTAGCTGATGAAGCCGTGGTACCTGCGGTAGTTGCTCTTGCCCCATACCCCGCGCTCCATGCGCGCCTTCGCGATCGAGACGAGCCGGCGGTTGTAGAACGCCATGACGATCCCGGCGCTCTTTCCGCCGTTCGGCGCGAAGGCGGGGACCTCAAGGGCCGCATTGCCCCGGTCGAAAGGCCGGCTGACGACGCCCAGGTAGTAGCTGCCGAGGTCCAGACGGAAGGCCAGGGTCATGAGCTCGTGATCGCCCATGTAGTAGTACTTGTCGCGGTAGATGGCGTCGAACCAGCGGTCGTGCGAGGCGGTGAAATTCGCGTTGTGCCTCGCGACGCGCTCGGCGGCGCTGCGCCCCGAGAGGCAGCTGTCGACCAGTGCGGCGGCGGCACTCGCCGAGAAGCTAATCCAATCCATGCCGGGAGAGTAGAACGGGTCCATGAACGCGGCCGCGTCGCCCACGAGCACGAAGCCGTTCCCGGCGTACCTCGTGCAGCTGTAGGCGCAGTTGCGGCGGAAATGGACGTCCCCTTCCTGGAAGGTGGCGC
>DASRSJ010000311.1:0-6349 GCA_035656555.1 Opitutaceae bacterium | reverse complement strand
CCGGCGCCGACATCTCGATGAACGGCCACGGCTCCGCCCGCCTCGGGCACGGCAGCGTTGTCATCGCGGCCATCACGAGCTGCACCAACACCTCCAACCCCTCGGTCATGCTGGCAGCGGGAATACTGGCGAAGAAGGCCGTCGAGCGCGGCCTGACGGTGGGTCCCGCGGTAAAGTCGTCGCTGGCCCCCGGCTCGCGCGTCGTGACGGACTACCTGACGCGCACGAAGCTGGCGCCCTACCTGGACAAGCTGGGCTTCCAGACTGTCGGCTACGGCTGCACCACCTGCATCGGCAACTCCGGTCCGCTGGCGGCGCCTGTTGAGGACGCGATCGTGAAGAACGACCTCGTCGCGGCCTCCGTCCTCTCGGGCAACCGCAACTTCGAGGCCAGGGTGCACCAGAGCATCAAGGCCAACTTCCTCATGTCGCCCCCGCTGGTCGTGGCCTTCGCGCTCGCCGGCAGGGTCGACATCGACATGTCGAAGGAGCCGCTCGGCAAGGGCTCGGACGGCAAGGACGTGTTCCTGTCCGACATCTGGCCCACGCTTGGCGAGGTGCGCGACCTCATGCAGTCGGCGCTCCATCCCGAGGTTTACCGCAAGCTCTACGCAGATTTCGCCTCGCAGAATCCGAAGTGGAACGAGATCCCGTCGTCCACCGGCGACACCTACGATTTCGACGCAAAGTCGACGTACATCCAGGAGCCCCCGTTCTTCACCAATTTCTCGATGCAGCCGGGAACGATCGCCGAGATCAAGGGCGCCAGGGCGCTTGGCGTCTTCGGAGACTCCGTCACGACGGACCATATCTCCCCGGCCGGCTCGATCAAGAAGTCGTCCCCCGCGGGCCGATTCCTGGTCGAGAGCGGCGTCGCCTTCGAGGACTTCAACAGCTACGGCTCGCGCCGCGGCAACGACCGGGTAATGACCCGCGGAACGTTCGCGAACGTCAGGATCAAGAACCTGATGCTCGGCGGCGCTGAGGGCGGCGACACGCTTCTCCAGCCCGAGGGCGCCAAGATGTCGATCTTCGACGCCGCGGCGGAGTACAGCAAGAGGGGCACCCCTCTCATGATCATCGCCGGACAGGAATACGGCACCGGCTCGTCCCGCGACTGGGCCGCCAAGGGTACCAACCTCCTCGGTGTCCGCGCCGTGGTCGCCCAGAGCTTCGAGCGGATCCACAGGAGCAACTTGGTCGGCATGGGCGTCCTGCCCCTGCAGTTCAAGGAGGGAACCAACGCCGCGAGCTTGAAGCTCGACGGCTCCGAGAGCTACGACGTCCGCGGCCTCGACCAGTCAATCAAACCGCAGCAGGACCTCACGCTGCACATCGTCCGCAAGAACGGTGAAACCCTCGACGTTCCGGTGCGTTGCCGGATCGATACCCCCATCGAGATCGACTACTACCAGCACGGCGGCATACTCCCCTACGTCCTCCGTCAAATCCTGGCAAAAGCGTGATTTCAGAGACGGCAAAGCCAGTTTATCTGGTCGACGCCTACTCCGACCCGGTGGTGATCCGAATCGAGGGCCGCGCCTGTTTCCTCAACAGCGCGTGCCTGCGCGACTTCGTGACCCAGATGATCAGGTCGGGCAAGACGCGCTTCGTGATCGATTTCCTCAGGTGCACCAGCATGGACAGCACCTTCCTGGGCGTCTTGGCGGGCTTTGCCCTTGAGATGCTCAAGACCAAGCCCCGCGGCAGTCTGGTCCTGACCCGGATGGGCCAGAGGAACCTCGAGCTGGTTCGGAACCTGGGCCTGCACAAGCTCCTGACAATCGACTCAAGCGAAGTCGCCGCCCCGGGCGCCACGACAGACACTCCCCTCGTCTGCACCGACCACAGCGAGCTTGAGAACGCCCGGATGGTGCTGGAAGCGCACGAGAACCTCGTGTCGGCCGACGAGGGCAACCGCAACAAATTTCAGGACGTGCTGGTTTTCATGAAGAACCGCGTTGAGCAGGGCTGAAGTCTCCGTCTAGATATGGGGGTGACGCCGCCTTGCCCGTGCGGTGCCCTTCCATGCTTTACATTATCCTCACGTGCCTGGTCCTTGTCGTGGCCGGTCTCTGCGTGGCCCTCTACCGGGTGAGGGCGGAGTCCGACGAGAGGGAGGAGCTGAGGGGAAGGGCGGTCCACAATCGCCAGCGGGCGCTGGACTTCATGCACCTGATGGCCGAGGCGCTGGGCGAAGGACTTTCACGCCAGGAACTCCACCAGAGGATTGTCCACGCCTCGATACTCTGCACGGGTGCCCTCAGCGCATGCATCTTCGAGCGGACCCAGGACAACATGATGAGGAGTGTCGCCGTCGAGGGACTCTTCCCCCCGCACAGGCCGGTGCCCGACCACGTGAAGGGGAAACTGACGACGCGGGCCAGGTTCGTCGAGCAGGTGCTCAAGTCAGAGGAGTTCCCCGTGGGAGACGGCATTGTCGGCCGCGTGGCCCAGACCGGCCGCGCCGAGCTGATCGCCGACGCGACGCAGGACCCGAGCATCGTCAGGCACGACGATCCGAATTTGGCTGTGCGCTCCGTGATTGCGGTGCCGATGACCTTCCGCGACCGCTTTTTCGGTGTGCTCGTCGTGGCGAACCCGGTCGACAATCGCCTCTTCACGGAGATGGAGGCGACCCTCATGCAGTCGCTTGCCGAGCAGGCCGCGCTTTCGCTCCAGAACGCCGAGTCGCTCAATCTCCAGATCGAGCGCGGCCAGCTGGACCTCGACCTTTCAATCGCGAGCGGCATCCAGCAGATGCTCCTGCCGTCCCAGTCCACCGTCTTCGCGGGAGTGGACATCGATGCGAGGTACGCACCCGCGCAGAGGATAGGCGGGGACCTCTTCGACATTTTCCCGGTGTCGGCCACCCGTCTGGGCGTCGCCGTGGCCGACGTGTCGGGCAAGGGCATCGCGGCCTCGCTCTACATGGCGGTCTGCAGGACGAACCTTCGCCAGATTGCGCCCCGGCACGTGTCCCCGGCGCACACACTCTCGGCGCTCAACCGCGCGATGGCCGCGGATATCCACGGGGACCTCTATGTCACCGTCCTGTACTGCGTGATCGACGTGGCGGCCAACATCGTGACCTTCGCCCGAGCCGGCCACGAGCTGCCGCTCTTCGCGCGAAAGGATCCGGAGACCGGCAACTACCTGACGCACCTTGTGCGGTCCGAGGGCATGCCGGTCGGCCTTGTGCCTGACGAGATCTTCGCCAACGCCATCGAGGACAAGATCGAGCACTTCGACCCGGGCGATACGCTCGTCCTCTTCACGGACGGCGTCACGGAGGCGCCGAACGAGGAGGAGAAGGAATACTCCAGCTCCCGCCTGGCTGACGTGGTTCGTGCGCTGCACACGCGACCGGCCCGGGAGGTCAACGACGGCATCCTCGAGAGCGTGCGCCGGTTCACCGGAGATGCGGTCCAGCGCGACGACCTGACCCTCGTGACTGTGAAGCGTTCCTCCTCCTAGCCTTGGACGCCGGCTTAGACATGGCCGGGCGTCCCCGGGTGGTCGTGATCGGCGGCGGAGCCGCAGGGTTCTTCGGCGCCATCGCGTGCGCCGAGGCCAATCACGCGGCCGAAGTATCGCTGCATGAGGCCACGGCGCATCTCCTGGCCAAGGTGCGCGTCTCCGGCGGCGGCCGCTGCAACGTGACTCACTCCTGCTTTGATGCGCGTGACATGGCCAAGCGCTACCCGCGCGGATCAAGGGAGCTCATAGGACCACTCAGCCGCTTCGGCCCGGAGCAGACAATCGCATGGTACGCGAAGCGAGGAGTGGAGCTAAAGACCGAGAAGGATGGCCGCATGTTTCCCGTGACGGACAGCTCCGCCACGATCGTCGACTGCCTGACCGCCGCCGCGCGCAATGCCGGTGTTACCGTGCATACCGGAAGTGGACTAAGGTCGCTCGCTAGGTCACCCGACGGCGGCTTCACGGCCACCTTCTCGGACGAGAGCGTGGTCCCTTGCAACCGGGTGCTCCTGGCAACCGGGGGAGGGAAGGGGCCGGCCGGGCAGTCTTTTGCGGAGATCCTAGGGCACAGGGTCAGCCCGTCAGTGCCGTCGCTCTTCACGTTCCACGTCGAGGATCCCAGGATCAAGGACCTGGAGGGTCTCTCGGTTCCGATGGCGGAGGCCGCGGTGCGCGGCTCGAAGTTGCGCGAGAACGGCCCGGTCCTCGTGACCCACTGGGGCCTAAGCGGCCCTGCCATACTGCGCCTCTCGGCCTGGGGAGCACGCGAGCTCCACGACGCCGGCTACAAGTTCACGCTTACGATCAACTGGGCGCAGCGGCCGACCGACAGGGCAAAGGCCGAGCTCGAGGCGGAACGGGCTTCGTATCCGAGGAGGCAAGTGTCCAATGCGACACTGTTGGGAATACCGGCCCGCCTCTGGGTGCGCCTGGTCGTCGCTTCAGGCCTGGCGGCCGACGCCACGTGGAGCGGCGTCTCGAACGACAAGCTCAAGGCGCTGGCGCTGCAGGCCACCGCGTCGGAGTTCGCCGTGACCGGCAAGAGCATGAACAAGGAGGAATTCGTCACCTGCGGCGGCGTTAGCCTCTCCGAGGTCGACATGGCGAGCATGGAGAGCCGCAAATGCCCCGGTCTTCACTTTGCCGGCGAGGTCCTCGATATCGACGGCATCACCGGTGGCTTCAACTTCCAAGCCGCCTGGACAACCGGCTGGCTGGCCGGTCGAGCCATGGCGGGCGTGGGAGCCTAGCTCCTCAGGACGTCTTCGCCTTAGGGCGGGTCAGGAAGAGGATCAGGAAGACGAAGAACAGGATGACCGGCAGGACCGCCACCTTGCCGAGCGCCTCGAGGCCGGCGTCGGCCTGGATGCTGAGCCATGTCTTGGCGAGCGGGGTGCCGTCGGGCGCCGAACTCAGGGCGTCGACTGTCTGGCCGTTCGTCAGGCGATGGGCGATGCCGTTGTCGAAGAACTTGCCGATGATCGGGGCCGAGGCGCCGGCGCCGAGCATGCCCGCTCCGCCCATGATCGCCAGGCCGAGCGCGCCCGTCTTCGGGAAGCGGTCGTTCGTGTAGCCGAGCATCGTGGGCCAGAAGAAGCACACGCCGCCCGCGAAAATCGTCGCCGCGACGTAGACCATGGCGCCCGAGGACTTGCTCATGGCGTAGAGGCCGATCGCGCTCAGGAAGCAGCTAAGGAGCAGCATTCCGATGGGGGAGAGCTTGTGGACAAAGGCGCCGGCGCTCATGCGGCCGACCGCCATGACGCCATTGATCCATGCAAGCACGAGGATTCCAGAGAACCCGGCGCTCGTCAGAATCGTCGTGATCCAGGAACCCGTGCCGAGCTCGGTCGTGGCGGTAAGTACCATGCACGCGACCATGAGGAGGAACAGGGGATTGAAGCATCCGGCCCACATGGAGCCGGTGGAGATTCCCTTCTGGACGCGCTCGGTCGTCGGGAAGGACAGGCCCGTGAAGATGAAGCCGTAGGCGACAAGCGGAACCAGCATGGTGGCGAACTCCACCTTCCAGCTGAACCCCGCCTTGCTCATGAAGTAGGAGAGGACGGCGCCGATCACGATGCCGCCTGGGAACCACATGTGGAAGCGGTTAAGCTTCGTCGTCTTGTCGTCGGGGAACAGCGCGGTGATGAGCGGATTGCACGCCGCCTCGACCGATCCATTCGCAACGCCGAAGATCAGGTTGCCGAAGAAAAGGCTCCAAAAATTCCAGGCGAAGATCGTCAGGAGGATGCCGACCAGGTGGCCCACGAAGGCAAACGCCACGATGCGGCGCATGCCGATCAGGTCGCAGAGGGGGCCGCCAAATAGCATCGCGAGGGTGAAGCCCGAGAGGGCCGCGCCCAGCACCTGCCCAAGTTCCTCGTTGTTGAGGTGGAACTGGATTGCCCATGTCGCGGCGGATCCGCCGCGAATGGCGAAGCTCATCGCCGTGACGATGAGTGCGACTTGGCTGCCGAGGAAGAGGCGCTTTGCGTTGATCATCTGGTTAGGGCTTGAGTCCGAGGGTGCCGAGGAAGTCCAGGCTGGGGGGGATGTTGCCGATCGGGTCCGAGGTCTCGTCCTCGATGAAGTAGTACTGCACGCCCGACTTCTTGGCCTGGGCGATGATCCCGGGCCAGTCCATGAGTCCCTGGCCGACAATCACATTGTCGGAGGCGGGGGCGTGGCCCTCGTAGAGACCGATCGGCGCGCCCTTCTTCATGTCCTTAATATGAAAAGCCTTGAAGCGGCCCGGGTATTTCTGGAGGAGCTTCACCGGATCGATGCCGCCCTGGACGACCCAGAAGACATCCATCTCGCAGAACACCAGGTCGGGGTCTGTCTGGCTCATCATGACGTCGAA
>DASRSJ010000310.1:0-9927 GCA_035656555.1 Opitutaceae bacterium | reverse complement strand
TATCGAGCGACCCATCCCGTCACGACGACGCCGACCATCAGGCGCACACCCTTGTCGGCGACAAGCCAGCCGAAATTCCGCGCCGCCGCGCTCTGCTTGAGCCGCGCGATCATATGAGTGAAGGCGATACCGGGCTTACCGGTGCGCCTGCTAGCTTCTTGGTCTGCATAGTTGGATTAGTCTTCGCAAAACCTGCCCTCGCGAGGCCATGCCCCGTCCGATCTATTTCGCCCTTGCCGGTGATAACCATGAAATCTGCCACCCGCGCGCGCGGCAACGCACGCACGGGTTATTTACCGTTTTCTCACGCCGCTTTCACGGGATCCGCCTTCAGCTCCTTTGCGACGCGCGTCTTCTTTCTCGGCGCTGCCGGGGCCTTTTCGCCGTACTGGTAGCCCTTTGCCGCCGCCTTGTATCCGTAGGCGAGCTTCTTGTTTGCGGTGCGCGGCTGGAATCCGTTCAGAACGACTCCGCTGAACGAATGGCCCGCCTTGTTGAAGTCCTCGATAACGGACTTCACCTGGACGACTGGAGCGATTCCCTCGCGCGCCACGATCACCCGGTCGGTCGAAAGCCGGCTCACCATGAGCGCGTCTTGGAACACGCCCGCGGGCGGCGTATCGAGTATCACAACGTCGTACGCGCCTTTCAGCGTGCCGATCAGGCGCTCCATGGCGTCGGATATCAGGAACTGGCTTGGCTGGCTCTCGATGCCGCCGCTTGGGACGATGTCGGTCCCGTCGACCAACGTGCGGATTCCCAAGGGGCCGGCGGGATCGAAGATGTTCTCGATGGGGAACCCCGAGCGCGCCCATAACAGGAAGCCCTGCTCGTTCTGCATGCTGTGCAGCGAGTGCTGGACGGGCCTTCGCAGGTCGAGGTCTATCAAGATCGTCCTCTTCCCGAGCTGCTTGTAGGTGCTGGCGATGTTCGACGCTATGAGCGACTTGCCCTCTCCGGGCAGCGTTGACGTCACGACAATCACCTTTGGGTAGCGCTGTGTGGCCGAGCCGATCTCGAGCTGGCCGGCAATTCCCACGAAGGCTTCCGTGGTCACCAGGTCCACTTTGTTTCGGACCACGTGGGCACGATCCTCAGGCCTGAACTTCAGGGCCGGTATAGCGCCGACCATCAGGACACCCAGCTCCTTCTCGACGTCCGACGTGCCCGAGACGCGCTCATCCATGGCGCTCGCGAGGAGCGGGCAGGCGAGGAACGCCACGAAGGCGAGGAAGGCGGTCAGCACGCCGAAGATCGCCCTCTTGGGGATGTGGTGCTTCACGAGATAGGCCGGGTCGACGATCTGCATGAAATTCGCCGGCAGTTGGCTCGATATCGAGGCCTCGCCAATCTTTTTCTCCAAATCCTCGAGGGTGACCTTCTTCGAGTCCACACCGGCGCTCAGGATCTCGTAATTTGACGCGAGCTTCTCGACGTCCATCGAGCTCTCGAAGGCGGAGTCAAACTCCCTCTTCAACTGGCGCTCAGTGTCGACAGCCACCTCGAGCTGGGAGTCGAGGTCGCCGACAGCCACGTCGAAGTTGTGGCGGATTCCGCTCTGGATACCCGCGATCTGGGAGTTGATGTCGATCATCTTCGGGTGGTTCGGCCCGTACCGGGTCGCGAGAACGGCCCGCTGCGCCGTTGCGTCGTCCAGTTCCTTGTGGAGATCCGGATTGTTCGCATACAGGGCGAGGTAGGAATTGTCCCATGGGTACTCCGATTTCTGACGATCGAGGTGGGCCTGCCTCGAGCGGGTCTCGAGGCCGACACGGGTGACCCGCACATCGGTCAGACTCGCATCCAGGCGCTTCAGGCGCTCGTTAAGAATACTCTGGTTGTCCGCGCGGGAAATGATCCCGTTCTTTTTCTGGTAGTCGATGCTGGCGGTCTCGATCTTGGCGATGTCGGCCCGCATGATCTCGGCCTGCTTCTCGAGGACCTTGTAGCCGACCATGTTGGCCTCCTTGAACTCCTGCTGGACGTAGTCCAGATACTCCGCCGCCATGCGGTCGGCGACCATGATGGCCACCTCAGGCACCATATGCTTCACGGTGATCGCGTAGTACTCCCTGCCGCGCTCGCGTTCGATCGAGATGTTGCTGTCGAAGAATGACTGAAAGAACTCCTCGTTTGCCGTCATGCCGGGCTTGAGGTACGGCCCGGCGATCTGCTCCTTCTCCACAGGCGTAAAGGAAGCAGCCAGCTTGGACCGGAACTTCCGGCTCGTCATCATCGAGAGGTGGTTCCTGAGCTCGTTCTCGCGGGTCTGGTCGGTCGTGGTCGCCGAGTCAGCCTGCGTGCCAATGACCTGGTCCAGTGTGCTCTCGGCGAGTATATCCGTCTGCGCGTCAAACTCGACTGGCTTGCTGAAGAGGTAAAACCCAACGAGGCCGCCGACGACCGCGGCGCCTAGGAGGCCCCAGTACCACTTCGCGCGGATGACGAGTAGGGAGTGGCTGATCATCTCCATAAGCTCCTTGAAGGAGAAGTCGTCGCTGCCGCCGGGAGGGCGCCCTCCGGGTCCTCCCGGGCCGCCAAACGGAGCCTGGGTCCCCATGAAAGGTGCGCTTGTTCCCGTGAAGGGGGCGACGGTAGCCCCGTATGGTGCCGCTGTTGCGCCGAACGGCGCGCCTGTCGCCGCGAACTGCGAGTCGCGTGAAGGCGGGAAGGGTGAGCGTGTGGTTTCCATAAAAATTTGGCTTAGAATACCCTCTCCGGAACGAATACGATGTCGTCCGGCTGCAGCTTGAATTCCGAGTCGCTTGAGGTCTCGTTGAGGTAGGCGGCGACGTTGACGTTGAATGTCGTGTCCTTGCCGTCGATGTTCCGGGTCACCTTAACCGAGTCCGGCCTCGCCACGCGGGTGAAGCCGCCCGCCTTGGTGATGGCGCTGACGATGCCCATCTGTTCCCGCTCGATGGTGAAGTCTACCGAGGACGGGTTGTTGACCTGCCCGAGCACGGAGACGCTCCTCGGTGCATAGGAGTCGAACGAAAGAATGACTTGGGGATTCAGGAAGAAGCCGCCGGCGCGGTAGCGCTTCTCCATGAGGTCCTCTGCTTGCCTGAGCGACAGGCCCGCGACCTTCACGGCGCCCAGGAGCGGGATCGAGATTTCGCCCGCCGTCGAGACACGGCCGACGAGCGGTTCGTCCGGCTCTCCCGTCACCTGGAACTTGATCTGGTCACGGGGCTCGATTTGGTAGTCGGACTTGTCGGTCATGCTGATTGCCGGTGCGCAGAGCAGCCGGGTTGCGACCGTCAATGCGAGGGTGGCTGCTACTAGGCGGCCGAAAAGGGCCCCGGGGCTGGTCCTTCGGCAATGGGAGGCTTCGGTGGTATTCATGGCTTCAAAAACTGTAGGTTGAGGAAATCGACACGACGTCGTGGTCGAACTGGTAGTCGACAATGTTGGAGTTGCGGACCGAGTAGTTGAGGTCGAGCGCGACCCTGAAGCGCTTTGAGGGCACGTAGGCGACCTCGGCCCCGTAGTCCCAACTGCGGTCGCGCCTCTCCTCGAAGTCCCGGCTGAACGCCGTGTAGGTGGGTCCGGTGCGGGCCGTCAGCTGCCAGACCGATTCAAAGACGTCGACGAACGAGACGAACGCGTGGGTGGTCTGCACGGCCGTCCCGTCGGGTGCGTTCTGGGCGCCGCTGTAGGCCGCGAGGACGACCGTGCGCCTCGGGTCGAGGCCCCAGGTCAAGTCCGCGCCGGCGACCGGGATGTAGCTCCTCTTCGAGTAGCCGCCCGTGTAGGTCACCTCGCCAAAGCCGCCGTACACGGTGCCGGTGATCTTGTCGGTAAGCTGGCCGGTCCCGCGAAGGGTGAGGTCGAATTCGGTGCTGTGGACGTTGTCGGTGGTCCGGGCAGGGTCGTTGGGCGTGGACTGGCCGAGGATCGATCCGATATTGAGCGAAAATTCACTTGAGGGCTCCGGAAAGTAGGAGACGCCCACGTAGGCCAGGCCCTTCACGCTGTCGTTGAGCTCGGAGGAATCGAACTTCACCGAGTCAAATTCGGCGTTGCCGCGAAAGCCGAGCTTGCCCGAGAGCTTCAGGTATCCCTCGCCGGTCAGCTGGGCCAGGTCGTTCTGTACGCGCTCGCCAACGAATTCGTTCGGCTGCGAGCTCTGCTGCCAGAGGGCGTTGACTCGGTAAACCGGGATCGTGTTGTCGGCATTCGGGTAGACCATGCTCGCGCTAAAGTAAGGATCGGTCTCGGAGGTCTCGCCGCCGCTCAGGAACTCCAGGCGGTTTGCGCCGCCAATCACCTTGATGTCGGTATCCGAGTTCTGCCGAGACAGCGTGAGGAACGGATTTACCGTCAGATAGGACCCGCTCGGCCCGTCATGGAGCAGCGTTAGGTTTGAATCGTACACGAGCGAGTCGTTGAGCGAGCCCAGGAGCGCCCAGTCGGGATTCTCCCAGAGGGAGGCTCGCGCTGCAGTGGCCAGTGACATCAGGCCGATGCCTAGAAGGGCGATACGTCGCATGACTGCTTTCGCGTTTACGCCCTAGTGCGCGTTCTTAACTTTGAAAAACGTTGCGAAGATGCAGTAGAAGTCGACGAGGACGTTCCAGTTCTCGAGGTAGTACAGGTCGGCCTCGATGCGCTTGCTCAGGTCGGTATCGCCGCGAAGCCCTTGGATCTGCGCCCAACCGGTCAGCCCGGCCCGCACCTCGTGCCTGGCGTTGTAGTTGCGGATCTCGTCTTTGAACTTCTCGATGAGCTCAGGCCGCTCCGGGCGCGGGCCGACCAGGCTCATGTCTCCAATCAGGACGTTCCAGAACTGAGGGAGCTCGTCCACGTTGAACTTCCTCATGAAGGTACCGATCTTCAGGCGCCTCGGATCCTCCTTCTTGCACCAAACGGCGCCGGACGTGGACTCGGCGTCCAGCCGCATGCTGCGGATTTTGTAGATGTTGAATGTCCTGCCTCCGCGGCTCGTGCGCTTCTGCTTGTAGAAGATCGCTCCCGGCGACTCCAGGTACACCGCCAGCGCAAACGGCGGGATGATGAAGCAGCACATGAACAGGCCCGCGAGTGCGCCGACGATGTCGATCACGCGCTTCACCATCCGGTTGATGGTCCTGTCGAGCGGGAGCTCGCTGATCCCGAGGAGCGGGACGCCGCTGAGGGTCTGCACCTGGAGTCCCGAGTTTAAGGCGGGGAAGTACTCCGGCACCATGCGGAAGCTGATCATCTCCCTTTGGCAGTAGCCGATGAGGTGCTGGATCTCGCGCGAGGGGCATGAGACGTCGGACAGAATGACCGAGTTTGCGTTGCACTCGCCGACGATCTGCGGGATCGCGGAATAGTCGCCAAGCACAGCCACCTCGGCGGGAGGCTTTGTGGCGAAGTACCCCCCTGGCATCGGCACGCAGCCGATGATCTCGCTTAGCTGCGAAAGGTCGCGGCGCATGGACTGGCGCAGGTGGGCGACCTTGTCGTTCCAGCCCACCACGATCACGCGGGAGCAGGCCGACTCCTTCACGGAGGGCTGCATGAGGAACATGAAGGAGACCAGGCGCCACAGCGTCTCGAAGGTGACGAGTGGGATGATGCAGTAGACCACACCGAGGCGCGGCGCGAAGCTCGTCACGTGGAACAGGCCGATGAAGGCCCAGACCGCCACTGCCCAGAGGAAAATGGATCTCGCCATGTTCTTCGACCAGCGCCGCAGATTGTAGAGATTGGCGACCTCGTAGGTCTTAAACATCACCATGAACCAGGTGAAGAGGACGCTCCCGCAGAGCGTCCAGAAGGCCACGGGCGAGTGGAGGTCGACCAGGCTACTGGGTTCCAGAACCCAGCCGTTTCGCTGCCAGTTGCGAACCGTCAGGCCGACGAAGATGGCGGCGCACGCCACGAGCCAGTCGCCCATCAGGATGAGGGCGCATAGGCCGTAGGCCTTTTCCCTCGGGATCGAGCGATGTCCCGCCGCCTTGAAGCTCTCCCGGGTTCCTTCGGAGACCTTCGGCTCCGGTACGGGGAACGGGACTATCGTGGGATTTCTACGCTGTGACGTGCCAACTGTCGCATAGCTTGCTTTCATGGTTTGCCTTTTGAATCGCTGACCGACCGATTTCTCGAATTGAGAGGGATCGAGAATTCCCTGGGGCAAACGAACAAACCTGACCCTGCGCGCGAGCTGGCACGCGAGCGCTGGGTGTCATTGGAGCAAACGAGGAAATTGAAAGTGCTGACTTCAACGTGAGTGCCAGAATGGTGCAGAAAGTATGCCATTAGTAATTGTACGCAGTAGAATCCCGTTGCTGGATTCACGTGTTTTCACGCGGAGCCTCCACGAGCCGCGTGTGGCCGGACCTGAACAAGGTCGCGGCGATGCAGTACACATCTACCATGATATTCCAGTTCTTGAGATAGTAGAGATCGCCATCGATGCGTCTCACCACGTCGATATCACCCTTGATTCCATTGATTTGTGACCAGCCGGTGAGGCCGGGCCGCACGTCATGGCGCGAACTGTAGTTGGGCACGTCGCCCTTCAGTTCGGCGATGCGGTCGGGGTGTTCTGGATACGGGCCGACGAGGCTCATGTCCCCCACCAGGACGTTCCAGAACTGGGGAAACTCATCCAAATCGTATTTTTGCACGATCCTGCCGAGCCTTCCGGGCGGCATCTCGCGCCCGGACTCGATGCGGCCCGTGCGAACCTTGAAGATGTCGAATGCGCGTCCGCTGCGGCTAGCCCGGCGCTCGCGCCGCAGGAGCGGACCGGTCGCCTCGAAATAGATCATGGCTCCAGCCACGGGGACAACGACCAGTGCGGCGCACAAGCCAAGCAGAGCGCCCACAATGTCCATCAACCTCTTTACCAGCCGGTTCGCCATGCGGTCCAACGGAAGCTGGCCCACTCCAAGGAGCGGCACACCGCTCAGCGTCTGAACTTGCAGCCCCGCGTTTAGGCCCGGGAAAAATTCCGGCACCATCTGGAATCCGATCAACTCGCGCTGGCAGAACTGGATCAGTAGCTGGATTTCACGCGCCGAGCATGTGACATCAGAAAGGATAATGGAATCGGCGCCGCACTCCGCAAGGAGCCTCGAGAGGTCGCTGTATTCGCCAAGCACCGGGAGATCGGAGGGCGGCAGTGACGAGAGTGTGCCGTCAGGCATCGGCACGCAGCCGATGATCTCGCTCAGTTGGGCGATGTCGCGACGCATGGTGCTCCTCAGGTTCGAAGCCCTTTCGTTCCAACCGACGACAATCACGCGGGTGCTCGCGGCTTCCTTCACTTCGGGCCGCATGAGGAAGGTGAAGCAGAGAAGCCTCCAGGTGATCGCGTAAGCCCCGAGCGCCAAGGCGCAATAGACGACGCCTATCCGTGGCGCGAAGCCGGTTATCTGGAAGAGGCCGACGCAGGCCCATGCGGCGACGCAGCCCATCACGACCGACAGCGCCAAGTTCCGGGACCAAAGCTGCAGCCTGTAAAGGTTGCGAACCTCATAGGTCTTCAGGACGGCCATCATCCAAAGGAAGAGCGTCGCGCCCCCGAGGCACCAGAGCATGACATGGGGGTGGAACCCGACGAAGGACGAGGCGCGGAGCGCCCAGCCGTTTCGCTGCCACTCGCGCATAGTCAGGCCCGTATAGATCGCGGCGCACGCCGAGAGCCAGTCGCCGATTAGTAGCTGCGCGCAGAGGCGATAGGCGCTCTCCCTCGGCACGCGGAGCGCTCCCGCCTGACCGGGTGTGCCAGCAGAGCGGAAGGGACTGCGCGTCGTGCTCGTGAAGGGCTCCGCTGCCACGCCGCCTTGGCCGGTCGGCAAGTCCCGGGTGCGATCCGGATCGTCCGAGCGGGGATAGTCGAAATCTGCGTTTGGAGCTGGCGACGCCATATCAGAGTGACGCCGCCTCAAAACCGCCGTGCATATAGAGGCGCGCAATGCGCCCGGTCGGGCATGTTGCTCGACCCATCCTCATGCTCCATCGCCTGCGGTGACATAGCATACTCAACCTTTGTGGTGGTTGCGAAGATTTGAAATGGTTGGTGTCCAACGTAGCGGAAAACAAGCCGCCAGGCGTCGCGCGCTTGCTCTTGATTGTTTTTTTACCAGACACGTTGCGGCGAAGTTTTCTCGGCGTGCATAGACGGCCTATAGTCACTGAAAATTTAAACATGTTCACCGGACGACGTCACAATTACGTGAAGCGAATTTCGAACGTTCTTCTCCTCGTCTTCTTTTCGTCGCGATGTGTCTCTGGGGAAGTCGAATCCCTGCCGCGTCACGCGCAGTTCGGGATCAACGGCCATCCATTTTCCCAGTCGGGATATTTCGATATTTCCCTCGAGAAACAGCTCAATCTCGTGGCGGAGAGCGGCGCGCGTTGGTACCGAGTCGACATCAGCACCGAAAATTTCCAGGCGAGCACGGCGCGCCTCGATGAGCTCATAAGATTATCTGAAGCGCGTGGCATCCAGCTGCTGCCCGTCCTTATCTCGTCCTCCGGCGCGCGAAGCCCGGGCGGTACTCTGCACGAAATCCGGGAATTTGCCGCGCAGTTCGCACGAAAAATCGCTGGACGCTACCGCGGCCGGATCACCCACTGGGAATTGAGCAATGAGCTCGACGATTATTGTCTGATAAAAAAGGGCGAAACCACGCGTTCGGGAAAACACTGGGAGTGGGGGGATCCGGACGGAAGCCATGCCGACGACTACGAGGAGGCCCGCTACCAGCGGGCGAAGGCTGAGATTCTCGGGCTCGCAGACGGGGTGAAGTCCGTCGATCCCGCGGCGCGGACGATCGTGGATACGGCTGGCTGGCTCCATTACGGCTTCATCGACCGCCTGGTGTCGGAGGACCGCGTGCCCTTCGACATACTCTCCTGGCACTGGTATTCAGAAATGGGTGACATCACGCGGGTTGAGGGCGGCATGGACCTCGCGTCATACCTTCAGCGCTTTGGGAAGCCCCTTTGGCTCACCGAGGTGGGCAGGAGGGGAGGGTCCGCCTCGGGAAAGGAGCACGAGCAGGCCCAATATATGGCGCTGGATCTGAAGGCGCTGGCTGCGAACCCGCAGATCGGGGGTCTTTTCGTCTACGAACTCCTCGATGAGCCCTATTTCGGCGAGGCGGGCGAGTCGCACTATGGCGTCGTCACGCTCGGCAGGGGCCCGGATGGGCGCTGGGCGATCACGGGAAGGAAAGAGGCCTTCGAGGCTCTTTCCCGGACCGCTCACCGCTGAGCCGGGGCGTTCTCGGTCCGGGGCAAGGGCCCTAATCGGAGTACAAACACGTATTTCGTGCGAACCGGGTTGAGTTAGGTAAATGAAATGTTAATTTCCGGACGTTTTCTTAACTCAGGCGGCACCCCAACCGTTAGCAGTCCCCATGTTTTATGTTATGAAAGGGAATCCCCTTCTTAAATTTCTCGCGGCAGTGGCAGGCGTAGACCCCACGATGCCTGGCGCCGCCTCCACCGGGGCCGGCAAGGCCTCGAAGACGACCAAGGATTCCCGCGTCAACGCCGTGACGAAGGGTCCCCTTGCCGGCCGCAAGCGCGCGCCCGCGACCCCGGCGGCCGCCACGGCGCGCAGGGCCCGCGCCCGCTAGATATATACAGGAGGATCGCCGGTCCCGCCGGGACAGGGATCCTAGCTCGCGTTCTTGGCGACCCGGATGGGCCGCTTCCCGAACAACGCCCTCACGGCTGGCTGCATTTTCCTCTCCAGGATCCATGCTATGCCGAACGTGAGGACCACGAGTATGGCGACCCGCAGAAAATAGGTCGCCGCGGATCCCGAGGGCAGGAAGGGCGACCTCAGGATGGAGAACTGGATCGCGAACCCGACCGCGTAGATTCCGAACGAAATGGCCCCGAGCGGCGCCAGGGCCGCGAGCGAGCCCGTCCCGGGCTTCCACCCGAGGAGAATCCAGCCGGCAAGGATGGCGGTCG
>DASRSJ010000309.1:0-24157 GCA_035656555.1 Opitutaceae bacterium | reverse complement strand
CGATTCACGCTGCAGACGCGCGAGGAGGGCCGCGACAGCGGAACGGAGATCTGCGTGAACGCGGGCCGCATCGTCCATGAGAAGGAGTGCGGCCGGCCGGTCGGCACGCGCATCGACGTCGAGCACCTCTTCGAGCCCGTGCCTGCGCGCCGGAAGTTCCTGAAGAGCGACCGCACCGAGTCCGGCCACATCGTCAATTGCGTGCGCCTCTACGCCCTCGCGTGCCCGGGCACCTCCTTCGCTCTCTACGAGGATGGCCGCGAGATTTTCCGCTCTCCGGAGTGCCCGGCCCTGTCCGACCGAATCGCGGAGATCTTCGGAAGGCAGGCCGCGGAGGGCCTTCTGCCCCTGGACTTCTCCGAGCAGGGGATGAGGCTTTCGGGACTGATTGGACGCCCGGGAGTCGGCCGCGGCACCCGCCACGACATGGTGGCGTTCGTCAACTCAAGGCCGGTCGACAGCCGCACCGTCAACGGCGCCCTGATGGAGAGCTACCGCGAGACCCTGCAGGAGGGTAGGTTCCCCGTGGCCTTCGTGTTCCTCGAGTGCAGCGCGGCCGATGTGGACGTGAACGTTCACCCGGCCAAGCGCGAGGTCCGCTTCAGGAGCGAGGCCCTGGTGCGCGCGTTCATCATCCGAGCGATCCTCTCGAGGCTCAGGGACTGGGCGGGTGAGTCTGGGCCCGTATCGACAGAGGACCCCTTCTCGATCTCTCCCGGCTTGTCCGTCGCGCTTCCGGCGCCCTTCCACCCTTGGGTGCATGAGCCTGCCGCGCCCGATGCGGTGGTCCCAGCCGCGCCGGCTCCCGAAAAGGCGTCCGAGCAGAAGGCTCCGAGTTTCTCTCCGGACTGGCGCTTCGTGGGCACGGCCCATGGCAGCTACGCGCTCTTCGAGACGCCGCAAGGACTTGTCCTCCTCGACAGGCGTGCGGCCCATGAACGAATATGGTATGAACGCCTGGTCGGGCAATTCAGGGAGGGTGGGGTGCCAGTCCAGAGGCTGCTCCTCGCCATATCGATTGAGCTTAACCCGGTCGCGTCCGCAGTGCTGACCGACAATCTCGCGTTCATCCGGGACCACGGCATCGAGGTCGTTGAGTTTGGGCGCAATTTCTTCCGTGTTGAGGCGCTGCCCGCATGGATGGAGCCAGGAGACGCGGAATCCTTTATACGCGATCTGGTGGGCGCCCTTCGGGAGGGCAGGATACCCGCCTCCGACATCGACCTGGCCCGTGACGAGTTTGCTCGCCTGGCTGCGGCCAAGGCTGTCCGGCTTCCGCCGAGGACCGGCGAGGCCGAGGCCCTTTCCCTCGTCAGGGAGCTCTTTGCGACGTCTTCGCCCATTTCAGCGCCCGGCGGCAGGCCCACTTTCGTTGAGCTCAACCACGGTGAGCTGGCCCGGCGGTTCCAAAGATAGCGTTACGACCCAAGTTTTTGCGTGACCGACCCCTTGCGCGGCGCGAGTCTTGCATAGTCGGGGCAACCAATCGCATGGCCACTACATCCACGGATACGAAATCTGACTCGGCGGCGGAGAGAATGAAGTCGCTGATTCTGCGGCACCTCACCTCCACCCTCGCAAGATACGCCCCCACGGCGACTTTGCGCGATTGGTGGGTGGCTTCCTCCCTCGCGGTGAGGGATACGATCCACGAACGGATGATCCAGACTCAGGAGGTTCATAACGCGCAGAATGTGAGGAGGATATACTACTTCTCCATGGAGTACCTGATGGGCAGGCTGTACGACAGCAACCTGCTGGCCACCGGCCTCACCGAATCGGTTCAGTCCGCCCTGACCTCGCTCGGGGTCAAATTCGACGACGTCCGGGAGACCGAGGTCGACATGGGATTGGGTAACGGCGGCCTAGGACGCCTTGCGGCATGTTTTCTCGATTCCCTAGCCACGCTGGACTTCCCGGCCCTTGGATACGGCATCCACTACGAGTTCGGTCTCTTCAAGCAGGACATCGTGAACGGCAATCAGGTGGAGTATCCCGACCGCTGGATGCTATTTGGCAGTCCTTGGGAGGTCATCAGGGCCGACTACACCCAGGAGGTGAAGATCTACGGCCGCGTGAGCAACCTCTTCGACGACCAGGGCAATTCCAAGCCCATGTGGGTCGACACCCGCACGGTCCTCGGCGTGCCGCACGACATCCCCACCGCCGGATTCGGCACGAAGACCGTAAACCTGCTGCGCCTGTGGGCCTCGCGCTCCTCGGATGACTTCGACCTGGCGGCCTTCAACTCCGGCGGTTACGTCGAGGCGGTTCGTGAGAAGGCGATCGGCGAGACGATCTCAAAGGTCCTCTATCCGAACGACAAGACGGAGAACGGCAAGGAGCTGCGCCTCGTGCAGCAGTACTTCTTCGTGTGCTGCTCGATTCACGACATCATCCGCCGACACACCCGCACGAAAGGCAACTCTTGGGCCAATTTCCCCGACAAGGTCGCGATCCAGCTCAATGACACGCACCCAGCGATCGCGGTGGTGGAGCTGATGAGGATCCTCATGGACGAGGAGAAGATGCCCTGGGCCGCTGCCTGGGACATCACGACCCGCACGCTCGGCTACACGAACCACACGCTGCTCCCCGAGGCCCTCGAGAAGTGGAGCGTCCCGCTGTTCGAGCGCGTCCTGCCGCGCCATCTCCAGATCATCTTCGACATCAACGTCCACGTCCTGCAGCTCTGCGAGGCGAAGTGGCCGGGCGACGATAGCAAGAAGCGCGCCTGCTCCCTCATCGAGGAGAACGGCCAGAAGATGGTGCGCATGGCGCACCTCGCGGTCACGGGCTCGCACGCCGTCAACGGCGTCGCGGCGCTCCACACCGAGCTCCTCCGCAAGAACCTGTTCCCGGAGTTCGACGCCCTCTATCCGGGCAAATTCCAGAACAAGACGAACGGCATCACGCCGAGGCGCTGGCTGCTGCAGTGCAACAAGCGCCTTGCCTCCCTCGTCACGCGCAAGCTGGGCAGCGAGGCGTGGGCCCGCGACCTGGACAAGCTGCGCGGCTTGGAGAAATTCATCGAGGACGCCGAATTCCGGAAGGAGTTCATGGAGGTGAAGCGTGCCAACAAGATCGACCTCGCCCACGTGATTCAGGCCGAGTGCGGCATCACCGTGTCGCCGGACGCCATCTTCGACGCGCAGATCAAGCGCCTGCACGAGTACAAGCGCCAGCACCTGAACCTGCTCCACATACTGGCACTCTACAGGAGGCTCCTCCAGAACCCGTCCCTGGATATTGCGCCGCGCGTCTTCATTTTTGCGGCCAAGGCGGCCCCGGGCTACGACGTGGCGAAGAACCTTATCCGCGCGATCAACGTGATCGGCGTGCGCATCAACAGCGACACGCGCATCAAGGATAAGATCAAGGTCGCCTTCATGCCGAACTACAGGGTTTCACTGGCCGAGAAGATCATCCCGGCCGCGGACCTCTCTGAGCAGATCTCGACGGCCGGCAAGGAGGCGTCGGGCACGGGCAACATGAAGCTCGCCCTCAACGGCTCCCTCACGATCGGCACGCTCGACGGCGCCAACGTGGAAATCCAGGAGGAGGTCGGTCCCGACAACATCTTCATCTTCGGCATGACGGTCGAGGAAGTGGAAGCCAAGCGCGCCAAGGGCTACAATCCCTGGGATTACCACCGCGACGACGAGGAGCTGCGCGCCATCGTCGACTGGCTCGGCAGCGACTACTGGACCCCGGGCGAGCACGGCGCCTTCGCGCCCATCCATGACACGCTTCTCAACGGCGGGGATCCCTACATGGTCCTGGCAGACTTCCGCGCCTACAGCGACTGCCAGGAGAAGGTGGACGCGGCCTTCCGCGACAAGGACAAGTGGGCGAGGATGGCCATCCTCAACACGGCGCGGGTCGGAAAATTCTCTAGCGACCGGACGATTAGGGAGTATGCTACGGACATCTGGAGCCTAGGCCGCGTCCCCATTCCGTGAAGACTTCCCGAATCCCCCTTCTTTTGGCGCTCGGCGCCGCCGTTCTCTCCAAGGCCGCCGCAGCGGAGGTTTCCCCCGCCGTCATCTATGACTTTGGCGGCAAGTTCGACCGCTCCTTCAACCAATCCGCGAGCACGGGCGTCGAGAAATTCAAGAAGGAGACGGGCATCGCTGTCCGCGAGTTCGAGATCCAGAACGCCTCCCAGAGGGAACAGGCGATGCGGCAGTTCGCTAAACGCGGGGCCACGATCATAGTCGCCGTCGGATTCACGCAGGCCTCGGCGGTCGAGACGGTTGCCAAGGAATACCCCGACATCAAGTTCGCGGTCATCGACGGCGTCGTCGACCTACCAAACGTCGAGTCGATCAACTTCAAGGAGAACGAATCCTCGTACCTCTGCGGCATCGCTGCGGCCATGGCCACGAAGACCGGCAAGGTGGGCTTCGTCGGCGGGATGGACATCCCGCTGATCCGCAAGTTCGCCGTCGGCTACAAGGCGGGCGTCGCCTCCGTCGACCCCAAGATCGAAGTGATCGAGAACATGACCGGAACGACGCCGGCGGCCTGGACGAATCCCTCCGCGGGCGCCGAGCTCGCAAAGAGCCAGTTTGGCCGTGGCGCGGACGTCGTTTTCCACGCGGCGGGCGCCACGGGTGTCGGCGTCATGCAGGCGGCCGCCGACGCGGGACTCCTGAGCATTGGATGTGATAGCAACCAGGACTACCTTCACCCGGGAAGCGTGCTTACCTCGGCAACGAAGCGCGTGGACGTCGCCGTCTACACGGTATTCATGGAGGTCAAGAACGGCACGTGGAAGCCCGGCACCAAAGTGCTGGGCCTGGCCCAGGACGGGGTTGGCTTCACGATCGACGAGTACAACCGCAAGCTGATCACTCCCGAAATGGAGAAGAGGCTCGACCAGGCGAAGGCCGACATCATCTCCGGCAAGATCGTCGTTCCCGAATACAAGGAATAGAAGAAGCGTGGCAACGGAGAGTCCAGCGCTCGAGCTCCGGGGCATAGACAAGCGCTTTGGATCCGTCCACGCGAACCGGGCCGTATCGCTCGTCGTGCCCAAGGGCTCGATCCACGGGCTGATCGGGGAGAACGGCGCCGGCAAGTCGACGCTGATGAACATCGTCTACGGCTTCCACCAGGCGGACAGCGGCGCGATCCTGGTAAACGGGAAGCCGGTTGAGATCACTCGGCCCCGGGACTCCATCGGCGCAGGAATTGGCATGGTCCACCAGCACTTCATGCTGGTCGAGCGCTTCACGGTCCTTGAGAACGTCGTCCTTGGGGCGGAGGGCGGACCCCTTTTGGCAAAGGGCCTGGCCGAGGCCCGCGCGGGCCTGGAGAAGCTGGGCCGCGACTATGGCCTCGAGGTGCCGCTTGACGTCGAGGCGGGACAACTGCCGGTCGGCATGCAACAAAGGGTCGAGATCCTGAAGGCGCTCCACCACAACGCGGAGATCCTGATCCTGGACGAGCCGACGGCAGTCCTCACCCCGACGGAGGCAGACCAGCTCTTCAGGATGCTGGACCTGCTCCGGAAACAGGGGAAGACCGTGCTTCTGGTTACCCACAAGTTGAGGGAGATCATGGCGATCACCGATCGAGTTACCGTCATGCGCCAGGGCGCCGTGGTGCACGAGACGGCGACAGCCGATTCATCCCCCCAGAAGCTCGCGGAGCAGATGGTCGGCCGCGCCGTGTCGCTGCGCGTCGAGAAGGGTCCCTGCAAGCCCGGCGACGTGCTGCTTGAGGTCAAGGGCCTCGAGGTGAAGGACAAGTTCGGGGTGGCACGGGTTAAAGGGGCGACGTTCGAACTGCGGGCCGGCGAGATCGTCGGCATAGCCGGCGTCTCGGGCAACGGCCAGTCGGAGCTCCTTGAGGCGATCTCGGCTATTAGGCAGCCCTCCGCGGGCTCGATCCTTCTCGGAGGCAGGGACCTTGCCGGAAAGGCGCTTGGCCCGCGCGAGGCGAGGCAGCTTGGCATCGCCCATGTGCCCGAGGATCGCCTCAGGATGGGCGTCGTTAGCTCCTTTTCCGCCGAGGACAACGCGATCCTCGGTTACCACGCCCAGCCCGAGTTCAACAGGGGAGGGCTCCTCGACCGCAAGGCGATCCGAAGCCACTGCGAGGCGAAGATGGCGTCGTTTGACGTGCGGCCGCCGAACCCGCGCTTGCGGATCACATCCTTCTCGGGCGGCAACCAGCAGAAGGTCGTCCTCGCCCGGGAGATCGACTGCAATCCCTCCGTCCTCCTCGTCGGGCAGCCCACGCGCGGCGTGGACATCGGCGCTATCGAGTTCATCCACAAGCGCCTCGTCGAGCTGAGGGATGCGGGCAAGGCGATCCTCGTCGTCTCGGTCGAGCTCGAGGAGATCATGGGCCTGGCTGACCGCATCTTGGTCATGGCCGGCGGGGAGATCGTGGGCGAATTGGCCGGGTCCGAGGCGACCGAGGAGAAGATCGGGCTCCTGATGGCCGGCGTGAGGAGCGACGCAAAGGGATGACGCCCGCGGCCAAGCTTCCGAAATGGGCGGAGTTCGGGCTCCTGCCGCTGCTTAACCTCTGCGCGGCCCTACTTCTCTCGGGCCTCATCGTTCGCCTAATCGGAGAGAGCCCGTGGTCGGCCCTGAAGCTTCTCGTCAGCGGAGCCGTCGGCACCCAGGACTCGATAGGGTACACCTGCTTCTACGCGACCGACTTCGTTTTCACAGGCCTCGCGGTGGCCGTCGCGAACCATGCGGGACTCTTCAATATCGGCGGCGATGGCCAAGCGTACATCGGCGGCCTTGGGGTAGGGCTTGTCTGCCTCGCCATAGGTTCCTGGTCGCCATGGATCGTCGTTCCGCTCGCCATCCTCGCGGGCTGCGTCTTCGGCGCCCTCTGGGCCTTTATCCCGGGATGGCTCCAGGCGAAGAGGGGCAGCCACATCGTCATCACGACGATCATGGCGAACTTCATCGCCTCGGCGCTCATGACCTACCTCCTGGTCAATGTCCTGATCAAGCCGGGCCAGCAGTCGCCGGAGTCGAGGGAGTTTGGGCCAGGTGCCGTCATGCCGGCCGTGCATGAGGTGCTCGCGCATTTCGGGATCAAGTTCGCGGCGTCACCCTTTAACATGGCGTCGCTGCTGGCGCTCGTGGCCTGCGTCCTTGTCTGGCTCTTCATCTGGAGGACGAAGTGGGGCTATGCCCTGAGGGTCGTGGGCCAGAACCCCCAGGCGGCCGTCTATGCGGGCATCTCGCCCGAGAGGACGATCCTGGTAGCGATGATCCTCTCCGGGGCGCTCGCCGGTTGCCTCGGCGTCAACGAACTCATGGGCTCTGAGCACCGCATCCTCCTTGATTTCCCGGGCGGCGCGGGCTTTGTCGGGATCGCCGTAGCCCTCATGGGCAGGAACAATCCCATCGGGATCCTGGCGGCTTCGCTCCTTTTCGGCGCGCTGTACCAAGGCGGCTCCCAGCTGGCCTTCGATATGCCGCATGTGAACCGCGACATGGTGGTCCTGATCCAGGGCTTCGTGATCCTCTTCTGCGGCGCCCTCGAGAACGTTTTCAGGGCCCCGCTGGCGGCTCTCCTCAGGCCCAGGAAGGCCGCGTGATGGACGCCTACCGCGAGATCATCCTACTGCTTGCCTCGACCCTCAGGGTGGCGACTCCGCTCGTCCTGGCGGCTTTTGCGGGCATGTTCTCCGAGCGCTCTGGCGTCATCGACCTGGGACTCGAGGGCAAGATGCTGGCTGCCGCCTTTGCGTCAGCGGCCGTGGCCGCCACGACGGGCTCCGCATGGCTCGGCCTAGGCGCGGGCATTGGCGCCGCCACCTTCCTCGCCCTCCTGATCGCATTCGCCTGCGTGACCTACCGCGGCAACCAGGTGGTGGCGGCGATGGCCATCAACATCATGGTCGCCGGCTTGGCCCCCGCATTGGCACTGGCCTGGTATGACCTTGGCGGACAGACGCCGCAGCTGGATGGACCGGGCCAGCGCTTCCTCGGGATCGCCTGGCCCTGGTCGCAGGCGGCGATGCGCCACCCCGTGCCCGGTCTGGCGTATGCCGAGCTCCTCAGCGGGCACAACCTGATCGTTTATTTTGCCGCGGCCCTCGTGCCCGCGAGCGCATGGCTTCTCTACAAGACGCGGTTTGGGCTTCGGCTGCGCGCGGTGGGGGAAAACCCTCTCGCCGTCGACACGGCGGGAATCACCGTAAACCTCCTGCGGTACCAGACCTCCATTATCTCCGGCGTCCTCTGCGGCGTCGCGGGCACCTACATATCGACTGCAGCCAGCGCGGGGTTCGTGAGGGACATGACGGCCGGCAAGGGCTATCTCGCCCTCGCGGCACTGATCTTCGGAAAGTGGAGGCCTTATCCCACGATGGCGGCCTGCCTCCTCTTTGCCTTTGCCGACGCGGGCGCATCCCGCCTTCAGGGCGTGTCGCTTCCGGGAATCGGCGTCGTCCCCGTCCAGCTCATCCTGGCGCTGCCCTACATCCTGACAGTGTTCCTCCTGGCCGGCTTCGTCGGCGAGGCCACCCCGCCGAAGTCGATCGGCGTTCCCTACTCGAAGGAGAAATAGCCCATGAGTCCTAAGGAACGCCTGAAGAAGCATCTCGGCAGGAAGCCCAGTGTAAGCGGCGCAGCGTTCGTCGCGGCCAACGCGACGATCGTCGGCGACGTCGTCCTCGGGCCCAAAAGCAGCGTCTTCTTCGGCGCCGTCCTTAGGGGCGACATCAATGTGATCCGCATCGGGGAGGGGACGAACATCCAGGACAACGCCGTCGTGCACCTGGCGGACACCTTCGGGGTTAGGATCGGCTCCTACTGCACAATCGGCCATGGCGCGATCGTTCACGCCTGCACGGTCGGCGATGAGTGCCTCATAGGCATGGGCGCCACAGTTCTCGACGGGTCCGTCATTGGCTCCAGGAGCATCGTGGGCGCGAACTCCCTTGTTCCCCAGGGCTTCAGGTGTCCCCCGGGTTCCCTTGTCTACGGATCCCCAGCGCGCCTGATCCGCAGCCTGACCAAGTCCGAGCAGAAGGGGCTGCGGCGCTGGGCGCTCAAGTACGTGAGCGTGGCCCGCGCCCACGCGGCGGCCCAGCGCGCCGCCTCCTGATCCATCCGCCATGCCGCGCGTCATGTGCTACCGCTGCTTCTGGCCGCAGACCCTCTGCTGGTGCTCCTCGTTAAAGCCGATGATGACGAAGACGCGCTTCCTGTTTCTCATGCACCCCAAGGAGTACAAGCAGGAGAAGGCCGGCACGGGCCGCCTCACCCAGCTTTGCCTGCCCAACAGCAGTCTCCACATGGCGATCGACGTTCGCGAGGATGACGAGGTGGGAAGGATACTCGCCGACGAGCGGTTCCACCCGGTCCTGTTGTACCCGGGCGTTGAAGCCCTGAATCTATCCGCGGGAAGCACCGCGGTCCCGGACCTGGTCGCCGAGGCAAAGACGCTCCTCGTAGTGATTCTCGATGCGACCTGGAGCGGCGCCCGCAAGATGCTGCGCCTGAGTGCGCCGCTCCGGAAGCTGCCGAGAATCATGTTCACCCCGAAGGAGCCCAGCCGCTACGTCATCAAGCAGCAGCCCCAGGACGGCTGCCTCTCGACGCTCGAGGCTACCCATGAGCTCCTGATGGTCCTCGAGGCGCGCGGCCTCGACGCATATCCCGATGCCGGCCAGCTGCTTTCCCTCTTCAAGCGGATGCAGGATTACCAGATCCAGTGCGCCTGCGACCCAGGGCGGCCAGGATACCGCCGCGCCGCCTATTCGAAGGTATCCGAGCGAAGGCCTTCCCGGGGCCGGGGCATGGCCCGCCGCGAGAATTACATGAAGGCGCCGACCGGCGGCGTGGCCCCGGCACCCTAGACGGTCACTTCAGGATCCGCTCGAGCGTGTAGAACGTGTAGCGGTAGTTGACGTCCGAACTGTCGCGCTTAGCGACCTCCCGCCACGCGATATTCCGCCACTCCGGGAAATACGTGTCACCCTCGACCTGGGCGTGGATGAGGGTCAGGTGAAGGCGCATCGGGCGCTCCATCGCCAGGATCTCTTCGTAGATGCGCTCGCCTCCGTTGACGCACACTTCGCCGGGTGTCTTCTCGGCGAGATCGATGGCTTCCTCAACGGATGAGGCCACTTGCACCATGTCGTCGGCCAGGCCCTTGTCGCGGGTGATCACGATCAGCTTGTGGCCATCCTGCCTGGCGCGCGGCCAGGTCTGGTAGCAGATGCGCCCAAGGATGATAACCTTGTTGGCCGTCTCCGCGTGGAAGAACGCGAGATCCTCGGGAATGCGCCAGGGTAGGCGGCTCTTCACGCCTATCACCCGGTTCTCGGAGCAGGCGACCATGAGGTTGAGGGTTTTTGGCATCCTCCCTCTTAATGCGGGAAAACGGCGCGCTTTCCAAGCCCGGCGCGGGCCACGTGCCTGTTGCCACTTGTCAGGAAGGGGCTCGCCGACATGATTCGGACATGAAAATCGGAGTCCCGAAGGAAATCAAAATCGGGGAAACGCGGGTGTCGATGACACCCAGCCTGTGCCGGCGCTGCGTCTCCCTTGGAGCCAAGGTCCTCGTCCAGAAATCGGCGGGAGTAAGCGCGGGGTTCACCGACGCGGAGTACCGCGCGGCGGGCGCCACGCTCGTGGCGGAGGCGAAGTCCGTGTGGAAGGCCGCCGACCTGATTCTCAAGGTCAAGGAGCCCCTGGCCGCGGAATACGACCTCCTGCAGGAGGGCCAGGCCCTCTTCACTTACCTGCACCTGGCCGCCGGGCCGGCCCTGGCAAAGGTCCTCCTCAAGAAGAAAATCCTCGGCATCTCCTATGAGACCGTGGAGGGCGTCGACGGCGCGTTCCCGCTTCTTAAACCTATGTCGCAGATCGCGGGCCGCCTCGCGATCCAGGTCGGCGCCTATTTCCTCCAGTCCCAGCATGGCGGCTCCGGCGTCCTCCTGGGAGGAATCCCCGGCACGCTTCCCGGACACGTGGTCGTAGTCGGCGCGGGCAACTCGGGCGCCCACGCGGTCCAGATGGCCGCGGGCATGGGCGCGCGTGTCACCGTCCTGGATCTGGACACGCGCAAGCTGGAGGCCCTCGACTCCGAGTACCGGGGCCGTGTCGTCACCCTCATGTCGAACCTCGCGAACCTCGAGCACTGTGTCGCGGACGCGGACCTCCTGATTGGAGCGGTGCTCATTCCCGCGGCCAAGGCCCCGATCGTCGTCACGAACGACATGGTGAAGAAGATGCGCCCGGGCAGTGTCATCGTGGACATTGCGATCGACCAGGGCGGCTGCATCGAGAGCATCCGCCCGACTTCCCACAAGGAGCCGGTCTACAACGAATTTGGGGTCATCCACTACGCCGTCCCGAACATGCCGGCATTGGTCGGGCGCACCTCCACGCAGGGGCTCACGCAAGCTACGGAGCCCTACGTGGCCCTGATCGTGCAGAAGGGCATCGAGGAGGCCCTTGCGGCCCACAAGGGCCTGGCCAAGGGCGTGAACACGCGCGACGGCAGGATCACCTACGACGCCGTCGCGAAGGCGCTGGGATACGCCTAGGCCTTCGCCGGGACGAGCTTCACGCTCTCGAGCGTGACGCGCTCGATCGGCGTGCTCTTCTCGGAGCCGGCGGTCGGGACGTTCGCGATCTTCTCGAGGACGTCCTCGCCGGAAACAAGTTCGCCGAACGCCGTGTACTGGTGATCGAGGAACTTGGCGTTGCCGTGGACGATGAAGAACTGGCTTCCCGCGGAGTCGGGATTGGAGGAGCGGGCCATCGAGAGGACGCCCTTGACGTGCGACTTGTCGTTGAACTCCGCCTTTATCATGTAGCCCGGGCCGCCAGTTCCCGGCATGCCCTTCTGGCCTTCCTTGGTATTGGGGCAGCCGCCCTGGATCATGAAGCCCTTGATGATACGATGGAACGCCGTCCCATCGTAGAATCCAGCGCGGGCGAGCTTCTTGAAGTTCTCGACCGTTTTGGGGGCGACGTCCGGCCAGAAGGCCACCGTCATTTCACCGTAGGACGTCTTGATGACGGCCTGTTCACCTGGGGTTTCATTTTTGCTCATGGGAATTGGTCCTCGATCAGCTCGCAGAAGTAGTGGATCAGGAAAAGGTGCGCCTCCTGCGCCGAGGCCCCGCGCATGCCCGGAATGATGAGCTCGCAGTTGGCCATGCCCTTGCACTTGCCGCCGCCGCGCCCGAGGAAGGTGAGGCTCTTCAATCCCAAGGACTGCGCGGTCTTCAGCGCCGCAACGATGTTCGGGGAATTGCCGGAGGAGGTGATGCCGACCACCAGGTCGCCCGGCTTGCCCAGGCCCTCGATCTGCCGGGAGAAGGCGTACTCGAAGCCGTAGTCGTTGCCGATGCAGGAGAGGAGCGAGCCATCCGAGGACAGGGCGATGGCCGGCAGGGAGCGGCGGTTGTCCCTATAGCGGCCGACAAGCTCGGTCGAGAAGTGGGCCGCCTCGGCCGCGCTTCCCCCGTTGCCGCATATCAGGAGCTTTCCGCCACCCTTCAGGGTGGACAGGATCAGCTCTCCAGCGGCGTCGATGGCCCCCCGGATGTCCCTCAGGGACTCGAACGTGCGCACGCTATCCTCAAGGGACTTCTCAAAAGTCATAATCTGATCAAAATGGCCTGTGGACTTGCCCGCGACAGAAATTTTCGACGTTTTGGAGCGATTCCCAGCGACCCCACCATGGCTTCCGTCCGCCAATGCTCCTGCGCAAGCTGACGCTCAGCCACTTCAGGAACGTTTCCCTGGCGAGCCTCCCCTTTGAGGGCACGCGCCAGTTCTTCGCGGGCAGCAACGGACAGGGAAAGTCCAACCTGCTCGAGGCCGCGGGCTGCCTGACGGCGCTTCGCTCCTTCAGAACGCCCGACAGCCGGAACCTCATTATGCACGACCAGCCCGAGGCGGGCATCGCCTGCCACGTGGAGCGGGAGGGCTCGGGCATGGAGCAGGTGACGATCAAGATCCGACGGGACGGCAAGGAGCTGTGGTACGGAGACAAGAAGGTCTCGCGGCTCGCCGAGCACGTGGGGCGTTTCCCAACGGTCGTTTTCTCATCGCAGGACCTGCAGCTCATCCGCGGCGCTCCGGCGCTGCGCAGACGCTGGCTGGACCTCACGCTCTCCGCAATGGACCCGGAGTACCTTAAGGCGCTTCAGGACTACACGCGCGCCCTGGCGGGTAGAAACAGCCTTCTTAGGCGCCAGGAGGTTGGCGGCCCGCGGGAGCTCACGGCCTTCGACCGCACGCTCGCGCCTGCGGGGGCGAAGATCGTCGCCCTGCGAACGACAAGGATCGGGGAACTCGCGGGCGAGATGACCTCGGCCTACCGTCGCCTCAGCGAGGGCTCGGAGGGCGCGGACCTGCGGTACAAGACCTCGCTCGCCGGCGTGGACGAGGCCGGGATGCTGGCTCTCCTCGAGTCGGGCCGCGCGCGCGACCTCCAGGCGGGAACGACACTCACCGGCCCGCACCGGGACGATCTTTCGTTCACTGTGTCCGATTCCGACGCGGGCGACTTCGCGTCCGAGGGCCAGCAGCGCTCGGTGACGCTCGCGCTTCGCCTCGCCCAGGCCTCGTGGTTTCACGCGTGCAGCCGCGTGAGGCCGGTCCTCCTCGCCGACGACGTCCTTGGAGAACTTGATCCCAAAAGGCGCGAGCGCTTCTGGTCCGCCCTCGACCGCGAGTCCCAGGTGATCGCGACCGGCACAAGCCTGCCGGAGGGATCTCCAGGGGACTGGCAGGTGTTCTCCGTTGCCGCAGGAGCCTTTTCCACCGAGGATCGGGCCATGGGGGAGAGTCGTTGAACCTGCACGGTTGGGACTGGGCCATCGCCGTCCTCGGTGCGCTTCTTGTCGGCGTCGCGAAGACCGGCATCACGGGACTGAGCCTGCTCTTCGTCGCCCTCTTTGCGGCGGTGATGCCCGCCAAGCAGTCTACCGGCGTTGTCCTGCCCCTTCTGGTCGTCGGAGACATCGTGGCTTTCCTCCTCTACCGCAGGCATGCGAATTGGTCCCATATCTGGAGGCTGGTTCCGTGGGCGGCCGGCGGAGTGGTGATCGGCTTCGTGGCCTTGGGCCACATGGACGAACAGCAGAGCCGCCTTGCGATCGGGATCATCGTCCTTGCGCTCATGGCCCTGCACCTTGCGCGCCGGTCGAGGGCCGGCGCGCCGCCGCCCGACTATCCCGTCTGGTTCGCGTGGATCATGGGAGTCCTCGCCGGCTTCACCTCCCTGGTCTCGAACGCTGCGGGCCCCCTCATGGTGATTTATCTTCTCGCGATGCGCCTTCCCAAGATGGAGTACATGGGGACCGGAGCCGCATTTTTCCTCATGATGAACCTCTTCAAACTGCCGTTCATGGTGGACCTGGGACTCGTCAACCACGGCAGCCTCGGGCTCAACCTGCTCCTGGCGCCCGCCGTCATCGTCGGCACGATTGTCGGGCGCTGGCTCCTTGGCCGCATCGACCAGCGACTCTTTGAAAACGTGGCTCTTGGCCTCACGCTCGTAGCCGGGGCGAGGATGTTCTTCTGACGCCATGGCTCGGATGACCACCAGGCAGATGTGGGCGGCGAAGCTCCAGGGAAAACCGATCCCCGCACGCTCTCCCATGCCCGCCTCGGCCGCCGGGCAGGCCGGCGAGATCTTCTTCAAGAAGGGATTTGTCGGGATAGTCTTGGGGATCGATCCCTCGCTGCGGGGGACGGGCCTGGCGCTCATCGAGTTCAGGACGGGCAGGACGCCGATCCTGCTGCGGTGCAGGACGGTCACTGTCCCCGCTAAGCGCACTATGGCCGTGGCACTGGCGGAGATTCACACCGCCGTTGCCGAGTTCATCGAGGGCACGTCCGGCATCCGCCACGTGGCCCTGGAGCAGACGATCTACGTGCAGAACTTCCAGACGGCGCAGATCCTCGGGGCCGCGCGCGGCGCCGCGATCGCCGCGGCGGCGCTCCGGGGCCTTCCGGTGTTCGAGTATCCGCCGACGAGGGTCAAGCAGGCCGTCTCAGGCACGGGGCGCGCAAGCAAGGAACAGCTCTCCCGCACCATCGTCTCGATCCTGGGCCTCAAAGTGACCTCCACACTGGACGAGTCCGACGCGGCGGGCGTGGCGCTCTGCCACGCCTTCACCTGGCAGCCCTAGCCGAGGACGGCCTTCAGCACCTTGCCGAGGTCGGTCACGCGGTAGGGCTTCGTCAGGTAGCCGCAGAAGCCCATGTCGAGGTACTGGCGGGCGATATCGTCGTTGTCGTAGCCGCTGGAAACGATCGCGCGCACGTCCGGATCCAGGTCCTTGAGGAGCCCGAAGGTCTCCTCGCCGCCCATGCCGCCGATGACGGTAAGGTCCATGATGACCGCGTCGTAGGGCCGGCCGATGTTGAGGTAGCGTTTGTAGAGTGTGATCGCCTCCTCGCCGTTGCGGGCGATATCGTACTTGTACTCGAGGCTCTCGAGCATCGACGCGGACAGGTTGCAGATGTGGTCGTCGTCGTCCATGAACAGCACGCGGCCGGTGCCGAAGCGTAGGGACGGGGCAGGACGGGCCTGGACGTCAACGGGTGCGTCAGCCCTGGGAAGGAAGACACTGAAGACGGTGCCCTCGCCGAGAGTCGACTGGAGTCCGATCTCGCCGCCCAGCTTGCGCACAATCGAGAGGACGGTCGCCAGGCCGAGGCCCGTGCCGTGCTTCTTTGTCGTGAAAAACGGGTCCCAGATTTTCTCCAGGTGCTCGGCTTTGATGCCGCTTCCGTTGTCGCGCACCTCGAACTCGACATAGGGGCCCGCGGGGAGGGAGGCCACCTGGCCCTCGGTGAACTGCACGGGAGCGACCTTCAGCTGGAGCTTTGGCTTGTGCGGGGAGGGCGGCATGGCCTGGAGCGCGTTCACGATCAGGTTCTGGAACACCTGCAGGATCTGGGAGCGGTCGACCTTCACGGCTCCCGTGTCATTCTGTGCCTGGATCGTGATCTGGACCGTCGAGCCGGCGGAGGCGATCTTCACCGCGTCCTCCAGGATCTCCCTCGGGTCGCACACAGAGAGCACGCCCGAGCCGCCCTTCGTGAACATGAGCAGCTGCTTCGTCAGCGCCTTCGCCGCGAGGCAGGCCTTCTCCGAGTCGCCGAGCCGCGAGCCGTCGCGATTGTCCTTCGCGAGCGAGACGCCGCCGAGGATCGTGGTCAGGAGGTTGTTGAAGTCGTGGGCGATGCCGCCCGCCAGGAGGCCGAGCGACTCAAAGCGGTTCGCCTTGATGAGCTCCTCGGGCGTCAGGTTCATCTCATCCGGGTTGCGGAAGACGACGACGATGCCGCGGGGCTTCGCGTCGGTCCCGAAGGACGCGCGGCCGGTCCAGACGATTGGCACCGCGTCGCGTCCGCCCGCGAGGACGGCCTGGTCGGCGATGAGGGGCAGGGGGCCGCTGGCGGAGAGGGCGCGGTCCGCGGGATTGTCGCCGGGCTTGCCCGTCTGGCGGTCAACGAGGCTGAAGACCTGGTCGAGCGCGCGTCCGATCATGGCGTTGGGCTCCATGCGCAGTATGCGTGCAGCCGCGCTGTTGGAGAAGAGGACGACGCCCTTGGCATCCGTCGCGATGACGCCCTCGGCCAGGGCCGAGAGGACCTCGTCGAAGAGGCCCCGGGAAAGGAGGTCGACGGCCTCGGACGAGGGATCCCTGGGCTTCACGGGCTGCGGCGCCTCGACGGGCGTTCCGTCGGGAATGGCGAACGCAAAGCCCACGATGCGGGATAGGGTGCGTTTGCGGGTCAGCGTGCGGTTCAGCCCGAGCATCGCTGTGACGGAGCGCCCGTCGCTGTTGCGCAGGCTGACGACTCTCGAGAATGAAGTCTGCCCGGGCGCCTGCGCCAGGAGCCATGCCTCGACACCTCCCTCGCACTCGCCCGGGGGAAGCGCGTCGCCGAGGGCCGCCGTGCCGTTCGAGGGAGTGGCGACGCCGCCCACGAGGCGCAGCCAGGCCTCGGAGAACCACGACGTCTCGCCGGCAAAATCGATTTCGAACGCGGCAAGCGAACCCTCGTCGACCAAGGCATGGAGCCGCGAGTCGCTCGCGAGCCCCACCTCCTCGACCTCCTTTCGCTCGGTGGCGTCGATATGGATGCCCACCACGCGCTCGAGCTCGCCGGAGGGGCTCACCATCTGCAGGCCGACGCACTGGATCCAGGACCAGTGGCCGAGCTTGTGCTTCATCCTGAACTCGACGCTGAAGGGGCGGATGCCGACCTTGAGCTTGCGGCCCGCCTTGTCGGGCGCCGCCGCCGAATCCTCTGGATGAAGGAGCCCGAGCCACGCCTCGTAGGTGTCTGCGAGTTCAGAGTCCTCGTAGCCCAGCATGCGCTTCCATGCCGGTGAATAGACGACCTTGCGGGCCATGAGGTTCAGGTCAAAGAAGCCGACGGGACCCTTTTCCGCGAAGAGCTGGAGTGCCGCGGCCTGGTCCTCGCCTGCGGCGGGGGCGGGCGGGGTGGGCTCAAGGGCCGACTCGATGACAATGATGTAGCCGCCGGCGGACCCCAGGGCCTTCTCGGCCCTGACGGCCATGGCGCGCGGCGCGCCCTCCTTCGGCTGCACCGAGAGGATGGCCCGCTTGTCGAGGAGGGCCCCGAGGAGGATGTCCCACTGGGCCTCGAGCATCTCGGGCTCGTCGCTCACGATATCGAGGGCGAAAAGACCGGGAAAAAATTCACCCACGAGTTCGCCCGGACCCGCCTGCCAGAGGGCCTTCGCCTCCTGGTTTGCCGACACGATCTTGCCCGAAATATCGACGAAGAGGACGGCCACCCGGGCGGTCTTCAGGCCTGCGTTCGGGATTGTGAGGGGCGCCGGATTCGAGGGTTCGTTCACAGTGCGCCAGTAGTCAGCCACTTTTGCACACGGTTTGCGAGAAAATCGATGAAAGCGGGGTGGTCGTTCGGGCAATCTATTTTTACAAATGATTGGCCTCCAGCATCTAGGAACGTTTTACTGCCGACCATCGAGATCTCCTCTAGGGTCTCCAGGCAGTCGGCAAGAAAGCTCGGGCACATGACGAGCAGCCGTTTCACGCCGGCCTTGGGAAGACGCTCGAATTCAAAGTCCGTGAAAGGCTGCAGCCACGGTTCACCCGCGAGTCGGGACTGGAACGACATGGAGTACTTCGCCGGATCGAGGCCGGCGCGCCTTGCAAACTCAGCGGTCGTGCGCACGCATTGCGCGCGGTAGCACGTGGCGTGGGCGGGCGAGCAGTTGGTGCAGCAGTCGGCCGACATGGTGCAGTGGGCGTGCGAGGAATCGGCCTTCCTCAGGTGCCTCTCCGGGATGCCGTGGTAGCTGAAAAGAATGTGGTCGTAGGGGTCCTTCAGGAAGGGCGCCGCGACGGTGTTGAGCATCTCGATGTAGTCGGCGTCACCGGGAAAAGGCTGCACGCAGGTGATCTTCATGCCCGGGGCGACGCGCCTGGCCTCCTCGTAGATGCGGACGACAACCGTCTCCCAGGACGCCATGGCGTAGTGGGGATACTGGGGGAACAGCAGCACCTCGTCGCAGCCTTCGGCGGCGAGGGCCGCGATGGCGGAAGGGATCGACGGGTTTCCGTAGCGCATCGCCGTGTGGACGGGGACCACGGCGCCGAGCTGCAGGGACACCTTGGAGCGGATCTTCTCGGTCGTCGCGACGAGGGGGGAGCCCTCGGCTGTCCATATCTTGGAATACGCGTGAGCCGTTCGCTTCGGCCTTGTCGGCAGTATGAAGGCCTCGAGCACCAGCCACCGGAGCGGCGCCGCGATATCCAGGACGCGCTCGTCGCCCAGGAACTCCCTCAGGTACCGGCGCACGTCGGGGACAGACGTGGAGTCGGGCGAACCCAGGTTGGCTATCAGGACGGCGCGTTTCGGCATTACGCCGATTTCACCCGCGCATCCAAGTCCTCGTCAAGCTGCACCTCGACAGAATCGTATCATCCGGATGAGGCTGTGGACATTCTCCGGGGCAATCCGGTCGGTGACGACGGTCCTTGGGTAGTTGTGCTCCACGTCAAGGTGGACGCCGTCCTCGGCGCCCGGGCGCACGAATTCCTCGACGAAATCCATCCCGCCCCTGGCGCGCATCCAGCGGTAGTACGGGTCGGGGTCGTCGGACTCGATCACGATGTCGTCCCTGAGGAAGACGTTGCAGTAGAGGGTCAGGTCCCTGAAGGACGAGAACCACGTCGGCGGGTTCACCAGCTGGTCGCGAATGATTAGCGTCATGGCGGAAGCTCCGTTTTGCCGGTGTGTTCAGCAGCTTTCGTTCCGAGTCTGAATTTTTGCTCGGAAGCTGTAGACAGCGCCCGACCCCCCAAGTATCGTCTCCTCTCCAAATGAGTACACCGCGCAAACCCGTTCTGCTTGTGATACGCGATGGCTGGGGCGACAACCCGCACCCCGAGCAGGAGTCCTACAACGCCACGCACCTGGCGAAGAAGCCGTGCGACGACATGCTGCACGCGAAGTGCCCGGTGGCCCTCGTCAGGGCCAGCGGCCTGGATGTCGGGCTTCCCGACGGCGTCATGGGCAACAGCGAGGTGGGCCACGAGAACATCGGCGCCGGCCGCGTGGTGAACCAGGAGCTCGTGCGCATCAACAAGCTCTTCACCGACGGCCTCCTCGGATCGAACGGGGTATGGAAGGCCGTGATCGAGCGGGTGAAGACGAAGAAGTCCTCCCTGCACCTGATGGGCATCGTTTCCGACGCGGGCGTCCACGGGATGCTCGAGCACCTCTACGGCCTCCTGGCGCAGGCGAAGGCCGACGGCATTTCTCCGGACAGCGTCTTCATCCACGCGTTCACGGATGGGCGCGACACGCCGCCCACGAGCGCGGTCGGCTACGTTCAGCAGGTCGACGCCAAGTGCCGTCAGCTTGGCATCGGCAAGATTGCGACCGTCTGCGGGCGCTTCTGGTCCATGGACCGCGACAACCGGTGGGAGAGGGTGGAGAAGGCGTACGACCTCCTGACGGGCCGCAAGATCCTGGCCACGGCCCCGAATGCCGAGGCCGCGGTGAAGGCCTACTATGCCAATCCGCTTAGCCCCACTCAGGGCGGCGACGAGTTCGTGACGCCGACGGCCATCATCGGGGCCGACGGGAAGCCGCTGGCCTCCATCAGAAGCGGAGACGCCGTTGTGTTCTACAACTACCGGGGCGACCGCCCGCGGGAGATAACGAAGGCGTTTATGAACGATGACTTCAAGGGCTTTGACCGCGGCGAGAAGCTGGACCTCTACTACGCGACGATGACCGAGTACGAGGCGGGCCTGCCGGTCCACGTCGTCCTGCCGAAGCCGGAAAAGCTCAAGAACATCCTGGGCGAGGTGGTCTCCGCCGCGGGTCTGGCGCAATTCCGCTGCGCCGAGACCGAGAAGAACCCCCATGTGACCTTCTTCTTCAACAACTACAGGGCCGAGCCGTTCCCGCTCGAGGACCGCGCGTGCCCGGCGAGCCCCAAGGTCGCGACCTATGACATGCAGCCGGAGATGTCGTCCGTGGAGGTGACCAAGGCCGCGAAGGAGGCCATCCTTTCCGGCAAGTATGCGCTGATCGTCGTCAACTACGCCAATCCCGACATGGTCGGCCACACCGGCTCGCTGCAGGCGGCCATCAAGGCCGTCGAGGCGACGGACAAGGGCGTGGGCGAGCTCCTGGAGGCCCTGGCCACGAAGGACGGCCGGGCTCTCATCGGCGCCGACCACGGCAACTGCGAGCAGATGTGGGATCCCATCCACAACGGCCCCCACACGTCCCACACGCTCAACCTGGTTGAGTTCTTCGTCGTCGGGAAGGGCTACGAGGCCGGCAAGACCCAGATGATCACGGGCGGGCGCCTTGCGGATATCGCCCCGACCGTCCTCGACCTGATGGGCCTTCCCAAGCCGGCCGAGATGACGGGGCGCTCCCTCGTGGCCTCCTAGGTCCCCCCGGGGGGCCAAAATTCGGGTTGCCCCTGTCCTCCCCGGGCGGCTTTCTCTCACATTTGCACGCTTCGACGATACGATGAAACGCTCCCACCACTGCGCCCAGCTGACCAAGGCTGACATCAACGCCACCGCCACGCTCTCCGGGTGGGTCGACTCCATCCGCGACCATGGCGGCATCGTCTTCATCGACCTGCGAGACAGGAAGGGCGTGACCCAGGTCAAGTTTGACCCAGTCTCCCAGCCCGAGGTGAGCGGCCGCGCCGCGCATCTCAAGCCCGAGTCCGTCGTGACGGTGTCCGGCAAGGTGGTTCCGAGGCCCGAGGGCACGGTCAACGCGTCCCTTCCAACGGGTGCCATCGAGATCGACGCCTCGTTCCTCGAGGTCCTGAACCTCTCCGACACGCCCCCTTTCCCGCTGGACGACGCCGGCGGCGACAAAGTGAACGAGGACCTGCGCCTCACCTACCGCTACCTCGACCTTCGCAGGCCGAAGATGGGGAGGAACCTCCTCGTGCGCCACAAGGCCGCGAAGGCCATCCGCGACTACTTCGACGCCCAGGACTTCATCGAGGTCGAGACCCCGGCCCTCTTCAAGAGCACGCCCGAGGGCGCCCGGGAGTACCTGGTGCCCTCGAGGATCCACGAGGGCCAGTTCTACGCGCTCTCCCAGTCCCCCCAGCAGTTCAAGCAGATCCTGATGGTCGCGGGCGTGGAGCGCTATTTCCAGATCGCGCGCTGCTTCCGCGACGAGGACCTGCGCGCCGACCGCCAGATGGAGTTCACGCAGGTGGATGTCGAGGCGTCGTTCGTCGACCGCGAGGACATCTACACGCTCTTCGAGGGCATGCTCTCGAAGATCTGGAAGGACGTCCTGGGCACCGACATCCCCGCGCCCTTCCCGAGGATGCAGTACATCGATGCCATGAACCGCTACGGAGTCGACAAGCCGGACGTGCGCTTCGGCTTCGAGCTAAAGGACTTCTCCGAGACCTTCAAGGCCTCCTCGTTCAAGGTCTTCCAGGGCACCGTGGCCTCCGGCGGCGCCGTGAAGGCGTTCAACGCCAAGGGCCTTGCCGACATGACTCAGGGCGAGCTCAAGGCCCTGGAGGAGATCGCGAAGAGCCTGGGCGCCAAGGGCCTCGCCTTCATCAAGGTCGAGGGCGGCGAGTGGAAGAGCCCGATCGTCAAGTTCCTCTCCGAGGCCGAGAAGGCCACCCTGGCCTCGACGCTCGAGGTCGCCGAGGGCGATATGATCTTCTTTGCGGCCGCGCCGTGGGACAAGGCCTGCGCCATCCTCGGCAGGATCCGCCTGGAGGTTGCCCAGTTGCTCCAGAAGCGCGGGAAGCTGGCCATCAGGGCCGACGACTGGAAATTCCTCTGGGTCGTCAACTTTCCCCTCATGAGCTACGACGAGGAGAGGAAGACCTACGTTGCGACCCACCATCCCTTCACGGCCCCGGTGCCGGAGGACGCCCACCTGATCGACAGCGACCCGAAGGCGGTCCGCGGCCAGCACTACGACATTGTCCTAAACGGCATGGAGCTTGGAGGCGGCTCGATCCGCATCCACCAGCCGGCCCTGCAGAAGAAGATCTTCGAGGACGTGCTGAAGATCCCGGCCGACGTCGTCGAGAACCGCTTCGGCTACATGCTCAAGGCGTTCACCTTCGGCGCACCCCCGCACGGCGGCATCGCCTTCGGCCTGGACCGCATCTCGGCTCTCCTCTGCGGCACGACCAGCATCAGGGACGTCATCGCCTTCCCCAAGACCCAGAAGGGCCAGGACCTCATGGCGGGAAGCCCGACCCCTGTCACGGCCAACCAGCTCAAGGAACTCCATATCGCCGTTGTGGCGCCGGAAGTACCCTTGGCATAACGCCTGCTACCAAAGGGCATGCTTTCAGAGACCCAGGCTTTGACGAAGGTGTTGCCATTGGGCAACCTGCGCTTGCGCGTTTCCATGGCAGGGGCTACCCTCCGGGCGTAGGCTCCGGGCCGTCCCCCTCTAACCCCCACCTTAATGAAACTCATCATTGCCATCATCAAGCCGTTCAAACTCGAGGAAGTTAAGGAGGCGCTGGCCGAGGCCGGCATCGAGGGCATGACCGTCACCGAGGTGAAGGGCTTTGGCCGCCAGAAGGGCCACACCGAGATCTACCGCGGCAGTGAGTACACGGTCGATTTCCTCCCTAAGGTGAAGATCGAGATCGCGGTCGCCGACGACATGGCCGGCAAGGCCGTGGACGCCATCGTGAAGTCCGCCAAGACCGGCAAGATCGGCGATGGCAAGGTCTTCCTGATTCCTCTCGAGGAAGTGATCCGCATCCGCACCGACGAGCGCGGCGAGGCCGCCGTCTAGGCGCTCGCCGGCTTCTTCTTCTCGGAGAGCAGGCGCAGCCTGACCTCCTCCTTGATCCTCGCCAGGAACTGGTCGAAGGGCAGGACGCCCTCGTCGCCCTTTGCTCGGCTCCTCACGCTGACGGACCTGGCCTCGGCCTCCTTGCCGCCCAGGACGAGCGTGTAGGGGACCTTCTCGATCTCGGCCCTGCGGATCTTCGCCCCAAGCTTGTCGTTGTGCTCGTCGAGCGTCGCGCGGATGCCGACGGCCTTGAGCTGGGAGAGGAGGTCCCGGCCGTAGTCGTTTGTCTTCTCGCTGATCGGCACCAGGCGAACCTGCTCCGGGGAGAGCCACACGGGAAAGTCGCCGCCGAAGTGCTCTATCAGGACGCCGCAGAAGCGCTCCATGGAGCCGAAGGGCGCCCTGTGGATCATGACCGGGCGGTGGGGCTGGTTGTCGGCGCCGCTGTACGTCAGGTCAAAGCGGATGGGCAGGTTGTAGTCGACCTGGACCGTGCCGAGCTGCCACTCGCGCCCGATCACGTCCTTCACGACGAAGTCGATCTTGGGGCCGTAGAACGCGGCCTCGCCGGGTTCCTCGGTGTAGGGGGTTCCGAGAGTCTTCACGGCCTCGCGGCACGCGGCCTCGGCCTTGTCCCAGTTCTCCTTCGTCCCCGTGTACTTGTTGGAGTCGGGGCTGCGCAGGCCGACCCGCACGCGGTAGTCGCTCATGCCGAGCGTCGAGAGGACGATCTTCACGAGCTCGAGGCATCCCAGGAGCTCCTGCGCGATCTGGTCCTCCGTGCAGAAGAGGTGGGCGTCGTCCTGGGTGAAGCCGCGGACCCGCGTCATGCCCGTCAGCTCGCCCGACTGCTC
>DASRSJ010000308.1:0-2639 GCA_035656555.1 Opitutaceae bacterium | reverse complement strand
GGCGGCCCGCCCGCCTGGCTCTCCTCAGGGAAGCCGCCCGCCTCAGGGAAGCCCGCGGCGGGGGAACCCGGTCCCCCGCGGCCAAAGTCCTGGCCGCCGAAGTCTTGGCCCGTGAAGGCTTGGGTGTCTTCAGGCCCGTCTTGCGGACCCCATGTAGGCGTGGAGGACACGTCCCAGCCGCTCATGTGCGCGCTCATTCCCCATCGTGATCCTTGCAGTACCCCACCGAGGGTATCGGGGCACAGCCGACGGGAACGGCAATACCGGCAAAGTAGCCGTTAACCACAGCGATGCGTGGCGGCTGCTTTGGCCTGCGCGACCAGGCAAAACCTGTCCCTAGACTCACGGGTCCTGGTCGCGATTCACCGGTCCTTGTCGCGCGCTGCGGGCGCGATATCATGGCGGTCTTTGGCATCGCGGCCGCAGCGCGCGACATCGGGGGTACGGGGGTCGCCCTCCGGGTGACTACTGCTATCAGGCCGACTTTTCCCTGGGCGTGCGGCGGGAGACGTCGCGCGGCACCAGGGTCGGGTTGACGTTCTCCAGGACCGCCTCGCGGGTGATGACGACGCGCTCGACGTCCTTGCGCGACGGCACCTCGAACATCACCGACTGGAGGACTTCCTCCATGATCGCGCGGAGGCCGCGGGCGCCGGTGCCGCGCAACAGGGCCTGGTCCGCGATCGCCTCGACGGCGTCCGAGGTGAATTCCAGGTCCACGCCGTCCAGCTCAAGCAGGCGCTTGTACTGCTTGACGAAGGCGTTGCGCGGGACGGTGAGGATCTGGATCAGCGCCTCGCGGTCCAGGTTGTGCACGCTGGTGATAACCGGGAGGCGGCCGACGAACTCGGGGATCATGCCGAACTTCAGCAGGTCCTCGGGCATCACGTCGGCGAACGTGTCCTGGGTGATGTTCTTCGCGCGGACGCGCAGCACGGAGTTGAAGCCGATGCCGTTGGAGCCGGAGCGCTGCTCGATGATCTTCTCGAGGCCAGCGAACGCGCCGCCGCAGATGAACAGCACGTTCGTGGTGTCGATCTGGATGAACTCCTGGTGCGGGTGCTTGCGGCCGCCCTGCGGCGGGACGCTCGCGGTGGTGCCCTCAAGGATCTTGAGCAGCGCCTGCTGCACGCCCTCGCCCGAGACATCCCGCGTGATCGACGGGTTCTCGCTCTTGCGGGCGATCTTGTCGATCTCGTCGATGTAGATGATCCCTGTCTCGGCCTTCTTGACGTCGTAGTCAGCGGCCTGGATCAGCTTAAGCAGGATGTTCTCGACGTCCTCGCCGACGTAGCCCGCCTCAGTGAGGGCGGTGGCGTCGGCGATCGCGAACGGCACGTTGAGCAGTCGCGCCAGCGTCTGCGCGAGCAGGGTCTTGCCTGAGCCCGTCGGGCCGAGGAGCAGGATGTTGGACTTCGCCAGCTCCACGGTCTCGTCGCCCGCGCGCTCACCGCCGCTCTGAATCCGCTTGTAGTGGTTGTACACCGCGACGGAGAGAGCCTTCTTGGCCTGGTCCTGACCGATGACGTAGGCGTCGAGGAACTCGTAGATCTCCCGCGGCTTCGGCAGGCTGTCCCACTTGATGCCGTCGGGCTCGGAGAGCTCTTCCTCGATGATCTCGTTGCAGAGGTCGATGCACTCGTCGCAGATGTACACACCTGGGCCGGCGATGAGCTTCTTTACCTGCTTCTGGCTCTTCCCGCAGAACGAGCACTTCAGCAGGTCGCCACCGTCACCGATGCGTGCCACCCAGTTTCTCCTTTACATGGGGCCGCCCCGCCGGGCCATTCATCGCGCTCCATGCCAACACGTTTTGTGTCAACACTGTGCGCTTCGCTATGGCCCGGCGTGGCGGGCATGTCCCGCCATGCCGTCAACCGCTTGCTATTTGACGGTACCGCCTTGTGGAGTCCGATGGACCAATCAAACCCCTCAAGCGGCCCAAGAGGGAAGGGGTGAGACCCCTCCCTCTTTAAGAGGCTACCGGCACGGCGGCAGTCTGCCCTCGCTTGAGCGAGGTCAGCACCTCGTCGATGAGGCCGTAGTCCTTGGCACCTTCCGCGCTCAGGAACTTGTCCCGCTCGATGTCGCGGCCGATCTCATCTTCTGGCTTGCCGGTGTGCCGGGCGAGGATGGACTCCATGGCCCGGCGCATCCGGTCGATCTCGTCGGCCTGGATCTCCATGTCGCTCGCCTGCCCGTAGCCGCCCTCGGTGGCCGGCTGGTGGATCAGGATCCGCGAGTTCGGCAGGGCGATCCGCTTGCCCTTGGTGCCCGCCGCGAGCAGCACCGCCGCCGCACTGGCGGCCTGGCCGATGCAGCAGGTGGTGATCTCGGGCTGGATGAACTGCATGGTGTCGTAGATGGCCATCATCGAGGTCATCGAGCCGCCGGGCGAGTTGATGTACATCGTGATCTCTCGGTCCGGGTCGATGGCCTCAAGCGTGAGCAGCTGGGCCATGACATCGTTGGCCGAGGCGTCGTCGATCTGCACGCCCAGGAAGATGATCCGCTCCTCGAAGAGCTTGTTGTACGGGTTCATCTCCTTGATCCCGTACGACGTCCGCTCCACGAAGGACGGCAGGACGTATCTGGCCTCGGCCGGCCGGAACCCTCCGGCCCTGAGCTCGCTCACGTTC
>DASRSJ010000307.1:0-4829 GCA_035656555.1 Opitutaceae bacterium | reverse complement strand
AGGGGATAATGCGCGCCCGACTCCGACCTGAGCCTGCTAAGGTTTTCGGCGGAGACATGCTCCCTCAGGTACTTCTGGTAGAGTTGGTCGAGTTCATCGGAGTAGTACTGCGGCGTGGGACGGAAGTTCGCGTCGTCCTGCCACCTCGCGGGGGGATGGAGCCTGTCGTAGTACCACGCGTCCCAAAGGGAGTTCTCGTTCACGAGCTCCACGATGGCGACCGCGGGCTCCTCGGCATAGGTGACGCCCGTGTAGGGGTTCCTGTGGGTGAGCAGCTCCCTGGCGAATTCCTTCTGAAGATCGATCAGCTGCGGATCGAAATAGGCGAGTGCCTTGGCCCATCCCACGTTCGCGGAATCCGTCACCCCGTCCCCGGGCTTGTAGGTGCGCCCGACCAGGAGGTTTATATCGATGTAGATCCCGTTCTTCTTTAGCTCCGCAGTCCACGCGTCGAACTCGTCGAGTTTGGCGGGATCGAGGGCGCGCGTGTCGGGTCTGTCGGGCGCAATGAGGCCCCTTGGGGCGGCGAAGTCGAGGAAGGTGAGCCTGACGACGTTGATCCCGAACCGCGCAAGCGTCCGTGCCCATCTGGGGGCATCGGCCTTGGCCGGTATCTGTATGGAGCCGGGCGTCCAGTCGCTCACGTTGACGCCCCAGAGCCGGACACGGTCGTTGCCCTCCATGATGAGATGGTCGGCCTTTCGCCCGATGAAGCCGTGCTTGCCGGCCGGAGCCTCGAGGAGGAATGAAAGATCGAGGTCCGACGCAGGGTTTTGCCTGTGGCTGATCGAGAATGGCTCGAGCGGTGCCTGGGGCACGCGGTCTACCGCCAGTGCCGCGCTCGGTCCCAGGGCTATGAGGGCCAGGAAAAGGCGTTTTCTTGGCACCATGGCCTGCGCCTTCCGTGTGTGTTCAGGCTATTCGCTGGAGCGGGAATCGATATCCAGCTGCGCGTCGCCGAGGGTGTCGGAGTGTGCCGTGACGTGGATCGTGCCCGCGTCGCTGCCCGACTGTACGAGGGCAAGGGCCATTCCCTTGAAGAGGGCCCGCGTGTTTCCCTGATAGGAGGCGTGGCTTGAGGGGTCGCCGTTGTCGACGCCGATGAGCTTCGCCGGCCCGGTTATGCCGAACACGATCTGGTTTTCCGCAAAGGGGACGAAGACCCCGCTGGCGTCCAGAGCCTTGACGGTGATGAACGCGACGTCGCGCTTGCCCGAGTTGATGGAGCTGCGGTCGACGGAGATCTGGAGCTTCGCGGGCTGACCGGCCGTGGTGACGACGTCCTGGGAGACCACGGCGCCGTGCTTGTCATAGCCGACGGCCTTGAGCTCTCCCGGCGCGTACACCACGTCCCAAACGAACTGCATGTCCGCGGTCGTCGCCTCTATCTTCGGCTCATCGTAGTGGTTCCAGAGGCCGCTCACTCCCTCGCTGGGGAATTCCTTCGCCTTAACCCCAAGGCTCTTCCCGTTGAGGAAGAGTTCAACTGCCGCGCAGTTCGTGTAGGCGACCACCGGGATGACGGTGCCCTCCTTGCCCTGCCAGTTCCAGTGGGGCAGGAGGTGAATCATGGGCTTCGTGGTCCAGATGCTCTGGTAGAAAAAATACGAGTCCTTCTTGAAGCCGCAGGTGTCCAGCGCGCCGAACGATGTCAGCTTTCGTGGCCACTTCGACTCGCCGAGGTAGTCGAAGCCGGTCCAGATGAACTCGCCGATGACGTAGTCGTGGGTCGCGTCAAAACGCCACAGGGACGAGGCCCGGATCGCGGAGGCGACATAGAGGGCGCCCTTCGGGCCGTTTCCGAGGACCAGAACGTCGTCGCTGTCATTGTCGTCGAGCAGGGAGCCAAAGTTGTAGTCTCCGCGCGTGACGGCCACGCCGGACTCCTCGGTTCCTATGAACTTGCGGTCCTTGTAGCGCCGGCGGTCGTCGGTGTACTGCGTCTCCCTGCGCTTGCCCCAGCGGTCGACGTAGTTGTAGCCAACGACGTCGAGCTTCTCCGTGAAAGCGTCGGGCGCCTCGCCGTCCTGGTTGAAGATGTTGTCCATCGCGGCGGTCACAGGCCGCGTCGGATCCTCGCGGTGGAAGACGGCCACCAGCTTGCCGATGATGTCGGGCCCATTAGGCGACCTCTGCTCGCCGATCTCGTTTCCGGCATTCCATATGACCACGCTTGGGTGGTTCCTGTCCCGGCGGACGAGCGATGTCACATCGCGCTCGTACCAGTCGTTGAAGATGTCCGAGTAGCCAAACTGGATCTGCGGCTTGCGGAAGGTCCATTCGTCAAAGGCCTCGTCCATGACCATCAGGCCGATCCTGTCGCAGATGGCATAGAACGCCGGGTCCATCGGGTAATGGCTGCAGCGGATGGCGTCGCAGCCCATTTCCTTCAGCAGGCGAAGGCGGTGCTCCATGACGGCCTCGGGGACTGCCGCACCGACGGCACCCGCGTCGTGATGGATGCACATGCCGCGCATCTTGTAGTGCTCGCCGTTGATCAGGAGGCCCTTGTCCACGTCGTACTCGACCTTCCTGACGCCGATCTCGGTCTCCGTCTCATCGGTGATGACGCCTGAGGCGTACACCCGGGTCCTGACGCGGTAGAGGGCGGGCGAATCTGGGGACCAAAGGCGCGGCTTTCTTAGGACAAGGGACGATTGGAAGTCCTTCTCGGCACCCTCCGCCAAGTCGCCGGACGCCGTGTTCGGCGTGAGGGCGGAGTTGTCGGTGACCTCGGAGGGGCCAAGCGGTGCGCCATCGGCACCCAGGATCTCGTTTCGGACCTCGACCTTCTCGGATCCCTTGCGGCCGTTTGTCACGTGCGTCGTCACGTGGACGGTCGCAGCTTCTGCCGTGACGTCCGGAGTGGTGACGAAGATTCCCCATGGCGAAATCTGCAGTGCGTCCGTCACCTCGAGCCAAGTGTGCCTGTAGATTCCCGACCCCGTGTACCAGCGGCTGTTCGGCTGCTGGGAATTGTCCACCTTCACCGCGAGGACGTTCGATCCCGCGTTCAGGTACGGGGTCAGGTCGTAGGCGAAGGACGAATAGCCGTAGGGCCTCGTGCCAACGTCGTGTCCGTTGATCCAGACCGTGCTGTGCTCGTACACACCGTCAAACTGGATGGTGACGCTGCGGCTCGGGGAGCCGGCGGGCAGCGTGAAGGTCTTGCGGTACCAGCCGATTCCAGTCGGCAGGTAGCCGCCGGGTCCGGCCGACGGGGCCTTCTCGTCGTACGCGCCCTCGATGCTCCAGTCATGGGGCAAATCGAGGCTGCGCCAGGACGAGTCATTGAAGGACGGATTCTCGGCGCCAGGTGCGTCACCCAGCTGGAATTTCCAGCCGAAGTCAAAGAGGTCGGTCTGCCTCGCTGCGGCTGAGGCCGGGAGCGGGACGCAGAGGAGTGCCCCGACCAGGGACAGGAGGGCCGCCACGCGGGCACAGGGGGAAATTTCGATGGGGCACCTCATTGCAAATCGTAAGTCGCCGGAGCCGAACGTCCTGTCACCTGGGGATGACTCGGAACGCGCTTTTTTTGGGGAGAAAGACGTTGGACCGAACGCGATTACAAACGACCGTCTTTCACGAAACTGTCAACAGTATTGGAAAACGAGAAACTGTTTTATAGGTAATGCACGGCATTAGTTTGATGATTGCTGGGCCCTCCGTGCGTTTCTAGACCTCAGAAGACCAACTCGGCGGTATCGATGGCCACCGTGGCCTGCGATGGTTCGATCGAGGCGATTGTGCCGAAGTCGACGCTGCGCAGTGAAAACTGGATTCGCTCGACGTCCGAGATGTGGATGGAGGTGCGTCCCTCGGGTGAAGGCAGCCAATACGCCCATGACCCGGGATAACCCTGTGGCAACATCACGGACTCTGCCTTTGAGAATTTCCCAAGCGGGATGATGATATCCTTCCACTCGGTGGAGGCGAACACCTTGAAGCTCCAGGCGGCTCCGTCCTTTTCCACGAGGGTCACCCGCATGACGGTCGGCGATGAAACCCCCTTGATCCTGAGGTGGAGCGCCTTTGCCGAAAGGATCAATTGGCCCCTGTCGGCTACGCGGTCGCCGACATAGAGCGAGGCGGTGAAGTCATCCGCCATGCGGTTGCGCGGGAATCCGAGCTGGTAGGCATGAGCGGCCTGGGCCATGCCCTCGACGAGTTCGGGCTTCTTGTTCTGCGCTTCGCCACTACGCGATACGGCGACGTGGTCGAGATCGTTGGGAGGATCAAACAGCGACACGGGCCAGTTTGGCATCATCACCTGGTAGTCGTAGGCTTCGCCGCGGGCTGAGGCCAAGGGTGAGTCGTGCGGGAACGTCAGCGTCGTTCCCTTCGTGGAAACGGATACCGTGAAGCGGGACCCGGAGAACGGGGAAAGCTCCGGGCTTATCGTCGCCGCGTACTCATAGCCGTGGACCCGCTTCATCCGGAAGGATTCTCCGCCCACGATGTTCAGCTTCACCTCCGAGGGTTCTTCCGCGGATGCGACCGTGGCTTTGATCGTAACCGGGCCCTGATTGTTGAAGGAGGCGTGGTTGCGCACGACAACGGACGTCGGGAAATCAGGAGTGGCCGGGCAAACGAATTCGCGCATGCCGAGATAGTAGGGGACTCCCGGGATCCGGTCTGGCAGCGGGTCCGGCGCCCTTTTCCCCTTCGCGGTAAGAAGGTAGACGCCCGGCCTGGCGCCGAAGACGGAGCCCTTGGCACGCGCGCTGTAGCTGTTTCCGGCGTCGAGGGGCTGCACGGCGAACGAATCGCCGAGATCCGGAAGCGAGATCGTCATCGGCCACTCGCGTGAGATTAGGCGGAACACGAGG
>DASRSJ010000306.1:0-20683 GCA_035656555.1 Opitutaceae bacterium | reverse complement strand
TGATGCTCTTGCCGAGTTCCTCGTCCCCGTGGATCGCCGCAAGCACCTCGGTGGCCACGGCCTCGTCGATCTGGGACATCTTGCGGATCTCCGCCGGGAAGCGGATCACGATCTCAAGGCCGGTGTCGGTCAGGCGCACATGGGATGTTGGCACAGGTGGGTCGGTTTTGTAGTCCAGGAGCCTCTCCAGGGCGCCGTGCTGGCGTTCGATGACCTGCCGGTAGCCGCCGTAAACCTTGTTTACCGCATCCAGCAGAGCCTTCTGCGCCTTGGCCGGATTCGCGCTGCCGGACATGCTCACATACATCTCGTGCCAGGCATAGTCGGTTCCGGGCAGCTGTTTGTAGAGCGGAGAGCTTGAGAATAGCGCGGAATTCGCAAGGACCACCACCCGGCCCGTTGGGAAAAGGTCCACACTGGTGCCCGCGAGTTCCATCAGGAAGACTCGAACAAGGCCGATATCGATCACTTCCCCTGTCACACCTGATACCGTGACCCGGTCGCCCACCCTCACGCCGTACCGGCCTATGAGGAAGAAATAAGCGGCGACGGAAAGAATGATAGTCTGAAGCGCCACTGCTATGCCCGCGGTGATGAAGCCCGCGAAGGTCGCGAGGGAGCTGAAATCGCTCACAAAGCCCATGACAAGGACAACGGCCATAAGCGCCGTCGTCGCAAAACGCCTGAAGAGCAGGAACTGCCTCCGGCGCCTGGCGTCGTGCACGTACTTGAACGTGGCGCGCCGCCAACCTTCCGAAATCAGAATCAGGATGAAGAGTACCGCCGCCAGGCCAACGGCACGAGTGACAAGAGTGCGCAAAATGAGGTCGCTCTGGGCGACGATCGAGGTCTTCCACTCCGTCAGATTTCCTCTGCAGTGCTCAAGCGCCATCGACTGCTCCCGCAACGGGAGAAGCGCCGCGGAGAGAATCCGGAACTGGTCGGTGTTGGCGTCCAGCTTCTCGCGCAGGTCCTTGAGTTGACCCACGTCGGAAATCTGAGTGGCAACTTGCTGGTTGTCGTCGGCGGGTTTCATGACGTCGTGAAGCCTGGTTACCAGCGGCTGCGAAAGGGCATTCGTCTGCGCAAGGAGCAGGCCGGTCTTCGTCACCATTGTGTCGATCGAGTGCTGATAGCGGAGGAGCGAAAAGAGCGTCGCCGCGCGGGTAAAGAGTCCCGAGGAATCCACTGACGAAGCCGTCGCGACGGGCTGTTTTTTGGCATCCGCTGCCTGATGCGTGATCGTCAGGTCCGGGACTGCCTTCTGGAGGGCCGATATCCTTCCATTGAGGCTTTCACCGTCGGTCGACTCGTCCGTGGACGAAAAAAGTGCAACGGCCTTGCTCAGGCTGTCGCCTAGCGCGGCGGCTTGATCCAGCTGGGCCTGTACCAGCTGCTGCTGCGCCACGAGCAAAGGCCGGTCTGCCTCCGGCGCGGTCGACATCCTTGCCGCGATGTCGGCCAACTGCTCCTTGAGGTCTGCTGCCCGCTCGGCATTCGTGACGACGCGCGCCTGGAGTTTTTGCGCGCGTGCGTCGCCTGCGGATATCCTGCCCGTGGGCTGTCCAGCCGTCGCATCCACAGTAGCCTCTGCGTGGGCAAATTTGAATGCGTTGCTTACGGCTTCGCTGGTAAGATCGTGCTCATTCCCTCTGTAGAACTCGTCGCTCGGTTGAACTGTCCAGCCGTCGGTCTGCTGCACCAAGTGGTACCAGCTGAGCGTCTCATTCAGATGCCGAAGTACGGCTTCGTCATCCTTGTTGGGAGCCGGAGTGGCCGCTTTCCCAGCGCAAGGCAGGAAACTCGCAGCAACAGCCAGAGCCGCGAGAACGCGTGTGAACTTCAATGATATCTGTCGCTTCATTTTCTTCGATGTGAGGCAGCCGCGCGGCACCAAAGCCGGAGGTCCTCGATTCCTTCAAGACACCGGATTCAGCGAAGGGTGCGCGCTCCAGGCGTCTAACCCTCTCCACGCCACAAACTAGCTGTCCTCGAATTTGGCGCCGTGGGCCCAGAGAAATTCGACGAGCTCCTTGTGGGTGAAGTCGCTGACGGAGTCGCCGCCATGGCTAAGCATGATTCCCTTAGAACGTCCTTCCCGCTTCACCGTCTTGTAAGACATACCACTTTGATCGAGGAGCAGGAGCACGGACTTGAGCTGCGGGTCGTCCTTGGGACCTGAAACGAGCAGAGGTTCGTCGGTCTTTTTCATCGGTGGGTTAGTCGCTCAGGACGCGGTGTGGTTCCTGTCGCGGAAGAATCACGTGGAGCCATGCATTACGCCCCCTGTCGCCGACGAATTCGCGCAACCCGCAAGACAGCGCGCCGCTTATATTGCACGAGGCCGACGCTATTGCCTGTGGTCCGGCGACTAAGGCAAGTGGCGGTCGCTGGCACGTTCCCTGCAAATCCGTAGTCCCCTGATAGAAACTCAAACTCAGAAAACAAACTATACCATGTCCAAAATCAAAAATCTCGAGGAACTGTTGGTAGATGAACTCAAGGATCTTTACAGCGCAGAGACACAGCTGATCAAGGCCCTCCCAAAGATGGCGGAGGCTGCCTCCAGCCCCGAACTCTCCAAGGCGTTCCAAGATCACCTTCAGCAGACGCGTGGCCACGCCGAGCGCCTGGTGCAGGCCCTAGGGCTTCTCGGTGAGTCCGAGGGTGGCAAGACCTGCCACGCCATGAAGGGCCTGATCGACGAGGGTTCCGAGGCTGTCAAGGTCGACGCGCCCGATTCCGTCCGCGACGCTGACCTGATTGGTGCCGCCCAGCGCGTCGAGCACTACGAGATGGCGGCGTACGGGTGCGCCCGCGCGTTTGCCCTCAAGCTCGGCAAGAACGACATCGCCGACCTCCTCCAGCTGACGTTGAGGGAAGAGGGCGATGCGAATAAGAAGCTGACGGCGATCGCCGAGACGGTGAACGACGACGCATTCGCCGCCGCCGACTCGATGGCCTGAGGCGAGCCGATAGGCGGAGATTCATACTCATATGGGCAGCGGCCGCAAGGCCGCTGCCTATGTGCTTTATAAAGGGACCTAAGCCCCACAGATTCAAAGCATGCGGCTAAGGAGGATAAGGCGCTCAGAACTTCCGACCGACACCACCGAGCTCGCGCGATTCCTAGTAGGCGCCTTCTTGGTGCTCGACGGTGACCTCGGGCGCCTGAGTGGAAGGATTGTCGAGACCGAGGCCTACCTTGTCGGGGACGCAGCGGCGCACTCTTACAACGGCCCGACCGCGCGCAATCGCTCGCTCTTTCTCGAGCGCGGGCATGCTTACGTGTATTTCATCTATGGAAACTGGCACTGCATGAACGTCTCCGGCGAATCCGCCGGGATCGGCGCTGGAGTGTTGCTGAGAGCCATGGAGCCTATCGACGGTCTCCCAATCATGCAGGCTCGCCGCCCCCGTGCAAAGGCAGAGCGAGTTGCCTCTGGGCCCGGCTGCCTCGCCACTGCCATGGGAATAGATCGCCACCTCGACGGCGTAGATCTGTGCGGCAAGGGACCTTTCTGGCTTGGCACCCTCGGGAAGGCCAAGGCCGAGTTGCCGATCGGCAACAGCACGAGGATCGGCCTTACAAAGGAGGCCCATAGAAAGCTCAGGTTCTACCTGCGAGGCAGCCCCAGCCTTAGCGGAAGCCGCCGACTAAACGCCTAGAGTCTTCTAACGCGCGGCCAGCGCCGGACCCGACTTTTTGTGCAAGGGCGCCGGGGCGGGCTCCTTGACCACGCCACCGAACGTGTTGGAATAGATCCACGTAAATTCCGCCCCGAGGAGAAATATCTGGGCGGAATAGTAGACCCAGAGGAGACATACGGCCAAGGATCCGACCGCTCCAAACGCAGAAACAACGTGACTGTGCCCCAGGTAAATGCCTATCAAGGCCTTTCCGATAGTGAAAAGGGCCGCTGTGGTGCCCGCCCCGATCCAGACGTCGCTCCATTTGACCGCCTTCTGGGGGATTATCTTATAGATAAGGGCGAACATGAGGGTGGTCATGACAAACCCGAGGAGAACGCTGACCGACTGAGCGACTATCTCCCAACCGGTCGAGGAAGGTCCCCACAGCCGGCCGAGTGCGGACATGCCCGCGGAGATGATCAGGGAGACCATCAGGAGGAACGAAATCGCCATGATCACGCCAAACGAGAGGAGTCGAGAGCGGATGAGGGAGAACATCCCACCCGTGTTATGCGCGCGCGGAGCCCGCCATATCCGGTTAAGCGAGTCCTGAAGCTCGTTGAAGACCGATGTGGCGCCGATCAGGAAGATCACAACCCCCAGGCCTGCCGCTATCGACCGTCTCGAAGGTTCGTTTACGTTGTCTATCAGGTTCTCGACCGCCTGCGCGCCTTGGCTCCCCATGAGGTTTCCAAGCTGCGTGACGATTTCCTCGCGTGCCGCGTCGGCGCCGAAGAAATAGCCTGCGACCGTAATCACGATCAGGATTAGGGGGGCGACGGAGAACATCGTGTAGAAGGCCAGTGCCGCGCCCATGCTCTGGGCATAGTCGTTGTGCCACGACTTCACCGTGTTTGTGACGAGCTTCCACGCCTGGCTGTTGGTGATCTTCACGGGTTGAAGCAGGAGTTATGTCGGGGATGCCTTTACGCTCGTTAAAATACAGTGACCCAACTGCGGAAGTCCGGTTCCCGTCGGCCACTTAGGATTCGCGCTGAAAGCAGAATTCTGGGATTTCCCGGCCAAATAACGGAACCGGATGACGTATTCGTCCACATTACGACATACACATGGGAGGATATGCCACAGACCAGATCGTCCGGGACACCTGGCTTTCGCGCTTCTCGAGGCGAACCCTGAAGATCGCGGTTGTTCTGATCGTCATCCTCCTTGTCCTGCGCCTTTGCGCAGCTTTTGTCGTTAAGTACGAGATCAACAAGCGCCTCGCCCACATTCCCGATTACTCCGGCCACGTCGACGGGGTAAGCCTGCACCTGTGGAGGGGTGCCTACAGCATGAGCGGCCTAGCCATCAGGAAGAGCAACGGGAAGGTGTCAGAACCCTTTTTCAGCGCGGACCGCATTGATTTCTCGATAGCCTGGCGCGAGCTTTTCAAGGGCCGTTTCGTGAGCGCCATCTATGCCCGCAACGTCCAGCTGATCTTCGTCCAGGCCGCCAGCACGGCCGACAGCCAGCTCACGGCGGACAGCCGCTGGCAGGACGTCGTCAACGACCTGTTCCCGATCGATATCACCTTCCTCGACATCCGCGGCGGCGTGCTGCGCTACGTGGACAAGACCGCCTCGCCGATTGTCGACGTGTCGATCAAGGAGCTGAATATCAGCGCGACAGGCCTGCAGAACCGCGCCACGCCCAAGGACGGCGAGATGCCGGCAAGGATCCAGATCTCCGGCGTCTCATTGGGTGACGGCAACCTGAAGCTCTTCGCGAAGCTGGAGCCGCTCGCCATTCAGCCCCACTTCCAGCTGGCGATGGAGATGAAGAAGGTATCGCTGCCAGCGCTAAACGACATGCTAAGCGCCTACGTAAAGGTCAAGGTGTCCGAAGGCCAGTTCGACGTTGTCGCCCAGATGGCCATGGCCAACGGCCACTATGAGGGCTATGTGAAGCCCTTCCTTACATCGGTGAAGTTTGCCGACGTCGACCCGGCGCATGACACGATCGGCAGGCGCATCTGGAAGGCGCTCGTGTCTGCGTTCGCGGATCTCGCCAAGAACAAGGACAGCCAGCAGATCGCGACGCGAATTCCCTTTGCAGGCGACTCAAAGAACCTCGACGTGGGGATGTGGAAGACGATCAAGAACGGCCTTCACCACGGGTTCATAAAGGCGCTCCCGAGAGGTTTTGAGGGCACCACCAATCCCGACGGTCTGGACTCTAAGAAGCAGGCCGAGACTGCGACCCCGAAGGGACCGGTGCCGGAAGAACCGAGGAAGTGACCTGGAGGAGGCGGGCCGTCCTACCCTATGCCCATCTTCTTGCGCCTGCGGTAAAGCGTCGCCTGGTCGATCCCAAGCACGCGGGCCGCATCAACCATGCTCGAGGTCTGCTCCAGCACGCGCCGGATATGGGCCTCCTCGAGCTGCTCGAGCGTCACAGGGCCGCCCGGCACCACGGAGTCGGTCGGCGTCGGCCCAGGTGTGGCCGCAAAGTCGGGCCTGTGGTCGGACGGGAGGTCACCGGCGGTGATCTTGCCATTTGAAGCGAGAATGACGGCCCGCTCGATGGCATTCCTTAACTCCCTGAGGTTGCCCGGCCAGGAGTAGCTCTTGATGGATGCTTCGGCGTCCTCGGTCAGGCGGACGCCCTGGCGGCCCGCGTTCTTCGCGAAGTGGTCCACGTAGTGGTGGACTAGGCGCATAAGGTCATCGGGTCGTTCCCTGAGCGAAGGCATCCTAACAGCGATGACGTTCAGGCGGTAATAAAGGTCCTCTCGGAACGCACCCTCGGCCACCCGCTTCTTCAGGTCACGGTTGGTCGCGGCCACGATCCTCACGTTCGCCCTACGGGTGACCGTCTCCCCCACCCGCTCGTACTCCCGCTCCTGGAGAAGGCGCAGGAGCTTTGGCTGGATCTCAAGGGGAAGGTCGCCGATCTCATCCAGGAAAAGCGTCCCGCCGTCCGCGGCCTTCACCTTTCCCCAGTAATCCTTCAAGGCGCCGGTGAATGCACCGCGCACGTGGCCGAAGAGCGTGCTCTCAAGGAGCTCCTTCGACAGGGTCGGACAGCTGACCGTGACAAGCGGCATGCTTGCAAGATGGCTGCCGTCGTGAAGGGCCCTGGCGGCAACGCTCTTCCCCGTGCCGCTCTCTCCAAGGATAAGGACCGAAGCGTCGCTCTTCGCGGAACGCTTCAGCACCTCTACAACCTTGCCCATGGCCGGAGTGTCAAAATCCAGCAGCGGCTCGGGCTGCTGTGCCTGCGTCTCCTTCACCTCCTGCTCGAGGCGCTCGATCTGTTTGCCCATCTGGCTGAACTTCTGGACTCGCGCCAGAACCGCATGAAACTGCTCCCTCGTGAACGGCTTCTCGAGAAAGTCGATCGCCCCAAGATGGATGGCCTGGACAGCCTTCTTGACCGTGCTCTGTGCCGAAAACATAACCACGGGAAGATTCGGGCGCAGCTTCAGGATCTGCGGAAGAACAGCCAGGCCGTTGTCGCGGCCAAGGTTTAGATCCAGGAGGATAGCGTCGTACTTGCCCTCCTGCAGGAGTGACATCGCCGTCGCGGCGTTCGCAGCCGTCTCCGCATAGTGCCCCTCGTCCTCGATGAGCAGGCAGGTGGCCTCGCGGAACACGGTGTCGTCGTCGATTACAAGAAAGTCCATTTGAGCTTAGTCAGGGGTCGTTGATGAAAGTGCTCTGAATACCGCGCGTGCGCTATTGGCCAGCGGGCAGGCGTACGATGAACGTGGCGCCCTTGCCGGGCTCGCTCTCGCAGACAAGCTGCCCATTCATCGAATCGACATGGCGCTTGGCTATGCTGAGGCCGAGTCCAGTCGAGGGCTCCCCGGCCGTGGGCTTCGCGCTTAGCCGGCGGTAGCGGGCAAACATGTTGGTGTGGTCCTCGGCGTCGAAGCCGGGACCCTCGTCGCGGACGCGGAACTCGATCATGCCGTCCTCCGAGGTTCCGGTGCTGACCCATATTGTTTTCTCAGGCGGCGAGAACTTGACCGCGTTGGACACCAGGTTGTCGATCACCTGATCGAGCGCGCCCTGGTCCGCGAGGACGAGAGGAGTGTCCTCGGGAAGGTCCTCCTGGATGACGATCGCCTTGCGCAACGCCGCCTCGGCATATCGCTGCACTGCCGAGGATGCTGCCGCGGTCAGGGAGACCACCTCGAGATTGAGCGCGTAGCCGCGGTCTGCCGCGGTGTTCGCAAGGAACTCCTTCACGAAAGAGAACATCTGGTTGGAGGCGTTGAGGATGTTCGTCGACATGCGGCTGAGCCGTGGCTCGGTCAGCTCCGACGCCCTGTCGTGCAGGAGCTGCGCGCTCATCTGCATTCCACCTAGGTGATTCTTCAGGTCATGGGCCAGGATGCCTAAGAGCTCGTCCTTGTCCTCTGCGATGCGTCTGAGATGGTCCCTCGTCTGCTTGAGGGAGAGGTGAGTCCTTACCCTGGAGATCAGCTCCGACTGGTTGAAGGGCTTTGTCACATAGTCCACGGCCCCTGCCTCGAGCGCCCGGACAATGAACGCTTTCTCGTCCGCCGCCGAGAGGAAGATGATGGGGATTTCGGCCAGCTCCGGCTTCGACCTGATCCCTCTACAAACCTCGAAGCCGTCCATCCCCGGCATGAGGGCGTCCAGAAGAACAAGATCCACGCGCTCCGAGGCGATGCGGTTCAGCGCGTCCTCGCCTCGGGTCACCGGGACGGTCTGGAACCCGCATTTGCTAAGCATCGTCTCCAGAACACGGACATTCGATTCCTGGTCATCCACCACAAGGATTCGAGCGGTAAATTTTTCTGAGCTCATGTTTGGACCTGGAATGCCCTTCCCGCGGCGGACCACAGGTGCGGTTGCCAAACCGCGATGAAATCGCGTGTTCGGCTCCGGTGCGAGCAGGACATCAGGACATGTAGCTGTATCGTTGGCCATGGCAAATCGTGAATTTACCGGAGCAAGCTGATGCCGGCGCCGGGCGCCGGATATCCGGCACGGTCATCTCCGGCATTCGCAACCTGGCAGACATTTGCACGGCGTCGGCGGGCCCGGGCAAATGCCAGGGCGGCCGGCGTCGGCACTAGCATGAAAGAAAGAGAGCTACGGCGCGGCTGTCGTCGACACCGCGGTTGCGCTCGGGCGCGTCGATCATCCAAAGCTCCTTCTCGAGACGCAGGACGATGTCACGGAGCAAGAGGACAGTTGCAGAGTCGGCGCTGGCCATCGCCACCTTCATCGCGGCGCAAAGAGCCCTGCAGCAACCGCGGTAGGAGGCGAAGAACGTGATCGGCTCCATGATGGCGTTGCGCGAGAAATCGTAACGGCGCCCCTGGCTATAGCGCGCCTGCGCCCCGCCCTCAAGCTCCGCTATCCGCCGCTCGACAACGCGGGTGCCGCGCGTCAGCAGATCGCGTAGAGCCTTCAGATGCTGGCGGCTGAAGCCCAGTATCTCGAGATTTCCGGAATTATCGATGCTCTCTGTGCGAGCGTTGAGTTCGGCGAGCGCCTCGCTCGCCTTGACTAGGCTGTCGGCCATCTTCAGGCCACTGTGCTTCTCCGTGGCTTGCTCCATCGTCGGGGTAGACATGTGGGAACGTGGATAAAGTTTTCCTTGGGGTGACATGCCGCAAATCAGGCCGGGTTCGCTTGGGCGAACGCGATGCCTGAGGGCTCGAAGAAGCGCCTGAACCGGCGATACCTTCCGGCAAGCACCGGCGAGATGGTCGCGGTGTCGGCCGTGCGCACCTTCTCTATCTCCAAGCCCCGGAAGGTGTGGAAAATTGCGGGCAGATCGGCGGCGTCGGCATTCTCGACGGCGACCACGATGCTGTTTCCGTTAAGCTTCTCGGCGACGCTTACACTCTGCTCGTGCGAGAGGCCGATCTCCGTCAGGCCATTCACCAAAGGATCGCGGCTCCACCTCGCCTTGAGCGCTGCGAGCCTGAGCCCGAGCATTCCGGAAACCGTCACCTCGCCGCAAGGGGTCTCGTAGGCCATGTTGCCCCGGATCCAGCACCGCGTGCTGTTCGGGCGAAGCATCGAGGGATAAAGGACGGATATCAGACTCGTGGGGATACCAGCCCTCTTGAGGCGGACGATCAATAGGTCGGCGTGGAGGCGGGAATCAGCGGTGGCGTAGACCAGAGTGTGTGACATAAGAGAACTTTTTTAAACGAGCGTTGTGATGTTCAAATGAGCCAAAACCGTGCAGTGATGCACGAAGGCTGAGCTTACCCCATTCCACGCCGATGGCACAATTCCCTACTCTCTAATTGACAGCATTATATGCTGTTTTTGTGGCATTGAGCATGCTGCCTCAGAAAACCCTGAATAGGCAGAACGCAATGGCGGTATGCCAGCAATTCGCGAATTGCACAGGACCCGCCTACACGAGGCCTTTCAGGTTGCGGCCGTGAAGTAAAAGGTCGGGTTCCCACCCGGCCCCAGACCATACCCCGACGTACCACCTTGGGCGTGCACCAGCTCCTCCATGAGCGAAAGGCTGAGACCCCTTCCAGAATTTGGCTCATGCAGCCTGTGGAACGGACGGAAAAGGGTGGCCTGCTTCTCCGTTTGAACCGGCGGCCCGTCGTTTGAAATCCAGAACCTGCAGATACCCTCCGACTCCTCCCAGCCGAGCTCGATACGCCTTCCCCCGCCTCCGTGGCGAACCGAGTTCTCAATGAGGAGATTCCAGACTCGCTCGTATTTGCGGCGGTCGCCACGCAGCGTCGGCCACTCTGCTGGCTTTGATACGACGAAATTCGACAATGCGAGCTTTCCCTCGAGCCACTCAAGCGCGCTCGAGACGGCAACGCCCATGTTGAACTCGGAGATCTCAAGCGGGCGCGCGAGCTCCTCGGCGAGCATGGTCTGGTGCCGGACGAGCCGCAGGAGGTCGGCCTCCGACTCGATGATGTTGTCGACCCAGACGAGATTCGAGGGATCGGACTCGGCGAGGCTTTCCCTGAGCGTCTCCGCTGCCGAGAGAACGCCACCCAGCGGGGTCCTCATGTCGTGCGCCACGCGAACGCCCAGGGAGCGGATATTGCCTCGCAACGTGGCTACTTCCCTCCTGAGGACCTGAGCGGCCCAGGCCAAGGAAAGTATCTGGGGTGCTAGGGGCGCCGTCCAGTTGTTAGGCGCGAGCGGGCCTTCGCAGGCGATGACCGCCCACCGCGGCAGCTTCCGTTCATTGAGTATCTCTTGGAATGTCGAAGCTTCACCGCCAACGGGCTCGACGAGAATCAAGATCTCCGCTCCGTCCACGTGCGGCGCAGCTTCCGCGGCAACGGCCGAGTCGAGGGTCAAAACCCTCGAGCCCGGAAATGCTGACGCCATCGCTCCCGTCACCATCGCGATGAGATTCTCATTCCTTCCCTTGATGAGTAGCTGGCTGTTTTTCATCCGCGATGGGGGTCCGGATATCCGTTCAAATGGATATCGCTGGCAATGCTTTTCCAAAATGCGCGCGGCGACCGAGGCAAGGGTCGATGAGGCGAATTCGCAGCAATGGGTTGCGATCAAAAACAGAGCAAAATGCAGGTTCGCCCGCTGGTTTTGATGCAAAGTGCCCTAACTAACGCTCCGGAGCGAAAATACCCTTTGTCACTTAACCGCATCGTTTCGTGGTGCTTACATAGATACACGAGGCATGGCACCGCGGATGCTAAGTCTAAGCCAACAACGCAGCCCACACGACCAAGGATTTATCATGACACACTTACTTCTTAATCTCGCCGACATTTCTCCCCTCGCCTGGATGGCCCAGGGGCTCACGCAGCTCAACGGAAGCCTGCTTATCCTCGGCTTCGCCGGACTTCTTCTCGGGATCATGTTCACCGGGGAGTCAGAAGATCCCACGGACATGTACTGAACAAACTTCCGAACACTTTCGCTTCGCAGCTTTCAAAGCCGGTAGGGAAAGAAAACCCCGAATCCTCAACGCCTTACTCAAATGCCCAAAATAACATCCATCGCTCTCCTCATTGTCGGCCTGATCCTTCTCGTCTACGGCCTCAATGCCTCCAACTCCGTGTCTTCATCCGTCAGCCAGGCGGTGAGCGGTTCGCCATCGAACAAAACCATCTGGCTCATCGCGCTCGGCGTGATCGGCATCGTCTCGGGCGGCATCGGCGTCTTCCGCCGCTCGTCCTGAGCAAGCCCCTCCAAGATCGTCCAGTCAGCACATCATAACCCAAACACTCCAATAACATGACAAAGACAATTGCACACCGCTCCCACGTCGCCCACCGCAACGGTTCGGATTCGAACCTAAGGAGCCTCCTCACGCAGGCGAAGTCGACCATCAGTGACGTCGGCACCCAGACCGCCGAGAACGTTCAAGCCCTGCGCGACCGCCTAAGCTCGACCGTCTCGGCCGCGCAGAAGCGCGCCAAGGCCGTTGCCAAGGCTGCCCGCCGTCAGGCCTCCCGGGCCGACGACGCCATACGGGCCAAGCCATATCACGCGATGGCGATCGCCGGCGGAGTCGGCCTCGTGGCCGGCCTGCTGATCGCGCGCCGCCGCTCGGCTCGCTGAGAACCGAACACCTTCCGACCTGCCGCAGGCGCGGCGTCCTCGGCCAACGCTGAGCTGCTGCGCCTGCGGGGTTGGATGTACCGGAGATAGTGTCCAGCCAGGTAAGTGTCCAAAGAAGGGATCGTCCATGCCGCACCCCATGAATCTGCGCACCCTCCTCATCGCTGAGATGAGGAACATGTATTTCTCGGAAAAGAAGCTTGTGAAGGCCATTCCGAAACTGGCTAAAGCCGCGGCCAACCCGCACCTGAAGGCGGCCCTGACGACCCACCTCGCAGAAACGCGTATCCACGTGAAGCGCCTCGAGCAGGCCTTCAAGATCCTGAAGACGGCGGCCAGGCCCGAGACATCCGCTCCTCTTGCGGCGCTCGTGAGCCGGGGCGGCGAAGCCGTCCATCTTAAGGGTGCGCCTGAGGTCAGGGATGCGGACATCATTGGCGCCGCACAGGGGGTCGAACATTTCGAGATGGGCGCTTACGAGAATGCCTGCGCCTTGGCGGAGGCGCTGGACGAGTTCGAGGTGGTAAAGCTCCTTCAGGAAAACTTTGAGGAAGAGGACGCGGCAAACCGTCTCCTCTCAAAGATTGCCTCTGACGTGAATCGAAGCGCCCTCACGGCCCACGTTTCTACGTCGAGCGTGGCCGCTCGCTGACCTGCGCGTTTCGGCAGTCGACCGAAATCCCGCCGCTGGTCTGGGAAAGAATGCAAAAAGGCCTGCCGGGCATTTTGCAAAGAAGCCTCAGAACCAACGGCTGGGGGCCGTGTCCCTCATGTTGTCCCTCAGCTTCGTCTTAAACCGAATCCCGCTCCAAGCTTATGAAATTTTCCGGTACCCATCTCAAACGCTACAAACAGATCGTCACCATTCTGTGGAAATACGGGCGCACGGATATGGTCCAGCAGATGTCCGCCCAGGAGGATTTTGATCCCCAGGACCTCAAGCCCAACGAGAAGGACGCCGCCCCCGAGCAGCTGGCGGACGACCTTGAGGCCATGGGGCCAACGTACGTAAAGATAGGCCAGGTCCTCGCCGGAAGGTCCGATCTGCTTCCCGAGCCGTACCGTGTGGCCCTAGCTAGACTCCAGGACAAGGTGAAGCCGTTCCCCTACGAGGAGGTTGAGAGCATCATCCTCGCCGAGCTTGGGATCCGCATCTCCAAGGCCTTCTCACGCTTCGACATCACCCCCATCGCCGCGGCCTCGCTGGGACAAGTGCACCGGGCGGCCTTGCGCGACGGCCGCGAAGTAGTCGTAAAGGTTCAGCGCCCCAACATCAGGGGGCAGATCGCCGAAGACTTCGATGTCCTGTCTGAGATCGCCCATTTCATGGACAACCACACGGACGCGGGTAAGCGCTACCGCTTCACGTCCGTGCTGAACGAGTTCAAGACTGCGATCCAGCAGGAGCTCAACTACGAGCTCGAGGCCCAGAACCTGATCACGGTCGGCCACAACCTTAGAGACTTCCCCCTCATTCTGGTTCCTCAGCCCGTCATAGACTATTCCACGAGGAGCGTCCTCACGATGGATTTCGTCTCGGGAAAGAAAATCACTTCGCTCGGGCCGCTCGGCCAGCTCGACATCAACGGCGCACCCCTTGCCGAGGAACTCTTCCGGGCCTATCTCAAGCAGATCCTGCTGGACGGCATCTTCCATGCCGACCCCCACCCCGGCAACGTGTTCGTCACTGACGACGGCCGAATTGCGCTCCTCGACCTCGGCATGGTCGGGCACACCGCCCCGAAGATGCAGGAACACCTCCTGAAGGTTCTCTTGGCCGTCAGCGACGGAAAGGGCGACGAGGCCGCTGACATTGTCGTAAAGATGAGCGAGAAGACCGAGGCGTTCGATCTCCATGCCTTCAAGCACCAGATCGGCCAACTTGTGGCAATCCGCGCCAACCAGGGCCTGAAGGATCTCAACGTGGGTCGGTCCTTGATGGATGTCAGCCGGTACGCACGGGAAAACGGCCTGATTGTGCCAAGCGAACTGACGCTTCTCGGCAAGACACTCCTTGAGCTGGACGACGTCGGCAGAATCCTCGACCCGTCCTTCGATCCCAACGCGTCGATCCGCCGCAACGCAGGCGAGTTGACGGCGCAGCGGCTTGGGCGCGAGTCAACCCAGGGCAGCGTCGTAAACGCGCTCCTCGAGATGAAGGATTTCACCGTCAACCTGCCCTCGAGGCTGAACCGCATCATGGATGCGGTGGCCAATGCCGAGCTGGAGGTGAAGGTGCGCGTCCCCGAATCGAAAATGGTCGTCGAAGGGATTGAGAAGGTGGCCAACCGGATCACAAATGGCATTCTCCTGGCGTCCCTCATTATCGGCGCGGCTCTCCTTATGAGGGTCGATACGCCTTGGCACATCTTCGGTTACCCCGCCTTCGCGATGGTTTGCTTCATGTTCGCGGCCGTCGGGGCTTGCATCCTTCTCTACACGATCGCTGCCCAGGACCGGGCGAGCCGAAAGAGCCGGCATCGCTAGCCGCCGTTGGCTGCTCTAGCGGCTGATGAACTCGCTTACGAAGTGCGCTTTCGGTACGCGGTCGCAGATCGCCTTCACAGAGACGAGGAGCGGGACCGAAATGAGGGCCCCCGGGATGCCCCAGAGCCAAAGCCAGAACATGAGCGAGATGAAGATGGCCACCGGGTTAAGCGTGAACCTGCGACCGAGAAGGATCGGCGTCACGAAATTGGCCTCCAGAAGGTGCAGGACCAGGTACCAGAGGAACGGCATGAAAGCCGACGACACAGTGTCGAAGGTCAGCACCCCCACACCGCAGACAAGGACGAGTCCCACGACGGGGCCAAAATAAGGCACGAAGTTGAGAAGGGCCACGATAGCGCCCCACATGGCCGGGTGCGGCACGCCGCAGAAGAAAAACCCCACGCCCGCTATCGCTCCGAGGCATATGTTGATGCCCGAAACCGAAGAAAGGTAATTCGACACTTGGAGCTGCACCTCGTGGCAGATCTCAGCAGCCCGCTTCTTCTCCTTGTCCGTCGGCATCACGCGCACGAGCTTCTTGAAGAACATGTCGCCCGATGCCAGCAGGAGATACACAAGCACCAGCACCTCGCCAAGGCCGGCCAGAAACGTCTCCGTCCAATTCAGGAAGTCCGCTCCGTTGCGCGGGTCCCTGATCTCCACGGTCGGCACCTTCTGGAGTGGGTCTTTTTTCGCGCCCGTGACCGTCAGGTCACTGACGGCCGAAACCGCCTTTCCCATGTGCACGGCCGAGGGAAAGAGCTTCTGGAAATGAGTCCGCATGTCCGCCATGTGCTGCGGCGCCTCGTCGATCCAAGCCATCGCCGGCCTCCCTGCCTGGACAAAACCGACGATCAGGGCCGCAACCATGACCGAGAAAATCAACATCGCCGACGGAATCGTCGGTACGCGCATTCTTGCGAGAAACCTCATGACAGGCTTCAGCGCCGCCACCGCCATGAAGGCCAGCACGACGGGAAGAATGACCGGCCTCCCGAAATAAAGGCATACGGTGACGGCGAGGACGAGGATCGCCACCTGCACCGACGTGGCACGCGCGACGTTCCTGGTCGCATAGTGCGAGACGTCCTTCACCACCACAGGCACGGGCTCGACCTCGACATGGGACCGACGGCGGGCAGAGGGGGATTCTCTTTCAGAAAGCATTCATATTACTGTGGCGGAACGGGGGTTAATGTTCCGCCGCCCGTCTCGAAATAGGCTCGATTGCACCATTTATGCCCTCCTTGGATGGAGGGTTGCAGGATGCGGCATCGCTGCCTACGTTTTGCCGTTCATGTCCCTATTCAACCTTCTCGACGTAAACCTCTCCTTTGGCGGCCCCGCTGTGCTCGACAAGGTCAATTTCCAGGTCGATCCGGGCGAGCGGGTGTGTCTCCTGGGCCGAAATGGCGCCGGCAAGTCAACTTTGATGAGCGTCATCTCGGGCGAGACCAAGCCGGACCGCGGGGATGTCTTCAGGCAGCCGGGATCCCTCTTCACTCGTCTCACCCAGGAGGTGCCCGCTACCCTGCCGGGCACGGTGCTCGACATCGTCACCTCAGGGCTTCGCCCCCAGGCCGCCCACGAGGAAGACTGGGAGCGGGACGTTTTGGTCCACGACCTGATCGACCATCTCCAACTTTCGGCCGAGTCCAAGTTCGACGAGCTCTCGGGCGGACTGAAGCGACGGGCCCTCCTTGGACGCGCGCTGGCCGCCAAGCCGGATCTCCTGCTCCTGGACGAGCCGACGAACCATTTGGACCTCGACTCCATCCTGTGGCTCGAGGAGTTCCTCCTCTCTGAGAAGATCACGCTCTTCTTCGTGACCCACGACCGCGCCTTCCTGCGCCGCCTGGCGACGCGCATCGTGGAGCTCGACCGCGGCCGCCTCTCCGGGTGGGCCTGCGACTATGACACGTACCTGATCCGCAAGGAGGAGGTAATCGCCGCCGAGGAAAAACAGGCGGCAGCCTTCGACAAGAAGCTCGCCCAGGAAGAGGTGTGGATCCGAAAGGGAGTCAGGGCCCAGCGCTCCCGGGCGCAGGGGCGAATCCACGCGCTCATGAAGATGAGGGCAGACCGCTCCGCCCGCCGTGCCAAGATCGGCAATGTAAACATGCGCCTGACTGAGGCCGAGAAGTCCGGCGTGAAGGTGATCGACGTTGAGAACATGTCGTTCTCCTATCCGAACGGACGGCTGCTCGTTCGCGACTTCACGACGACCCTGCTTCGCGGTGACAAGATCGGGATCATCGGGCCCAACGGCGCCGGCAAGTCGACGCTCATCAAGCTCCTGCTAGGCCAGATCGCCCCTTCCTCAGGGACCATCAACCACGGCTCGCAGCTCGAGTTCCTCTACTTTGACCAGATGCGGGCGCAGATCGACGACAACAAGACCGTCGCCGACAACATCGCGGGTGGAAACGAGACCGTGACAATCGATGGCAAGACGAAGCACGTCATCAGCTACCTCCAGGACTTTCTTTTCACCCCCGACAGGGCGCGCACGCCGGCCCGGGTGCTGTCCGGTGGAGAGCGAAACAGGCTCCTCCTAGCCCGTCTCTTCACAAAGCCGGCGAATGTCCTGATCATGGATGAACCGACGAACGATCTCGATGCGGAGACGCTCGACCTCCTCGAGGACCTCCTCGTGGCGTACACAGGCACCCTCCTGATTGTGAGCCACGACCGAGACTTCCTGGACAACGTCGTGACAAGCACGCTGGTCTTCGAGGGAGAGGGCCGGATCGGGGATTACAACGGCGGCTACGCCGACTGGGTACGGGAAAAGGAGAAGATGGCCCTGGCCGCCGCCAGAACGCCCGCGATGCCTGCCGCCGCCCAAGCTCAGAAGCCCGGCGCCGCCCCTGCCAGAAAGCTCACCAACAAGGAGCGCAAGGAGCTCGAAGAGCTCCCGGCTCAGATCGAGGCTTTCGAGTCGGAGCAGGCCAAGCTAGGCGCCAAAATGGCGGATCCGGTTTTCTACCAGCAGGAACGAGGTGCCGCGGCAGATGTCAAAGCCCGCCTAGATGAACTCGAACGCAGGCACGCAGTTGCATTCGCCCGCTGGGAAGAGCTCGAGGCTATCCGCACTAAGGCGTGACCCCGGGTCGAGTTTGATCGCGTCCTGCGGCGAGCATCGCCTGCAGGGGAACTGGCGGTGTTAGGGGCATGAATACGCAGGGGGAAGAGACCCTAACTTGCCAGTATTGCGGCCAGGCGCACGCCGCTGTCCACCTTAGCCCTGGCCAGGTTGCCCGGTGCGTCCGCTGCTCGACCGTCATGGCAAGGGGCCGCAGGCTTGGTCCAGAGGCGCCCCTGGTCTTCGCCCTCACAGCCTTGATCCTTGCCGTTCCGGCCTGCACCCTGCCCTTCATGGGCGCGGGCAAGCTTGGGGACGAGCGCACCAGTCTCCTCTTCACCGGAGTCGGGGCCATCTGGGCCCAAGGAATGCGCGCCACGGCAACCCTTGTGCTTCTGCTCGGGGGAATCATTCCCATAGCCCTCGCGGTGGCCATCGCGCTCCTCCTGGCGCCACGCGAGCTTCGAGGCATTTTCTTCACCGACTCTGAGATCGCAAAGCTCGCAGGGTTCCTCGAGCAGTGGTCGATCCCCGAGGTGCAGGTCCTGGCCGTGCTCGTCGCCCTCATGAAGCTCGGAAGCCTGGTCCACGTGACGATCGGCCCCGGTTTCTGGTGCTACTGCGGCATGTCGGTCTTCCTCCTGATGGCGCTTCGCGGGATCGACCTCGACGCGCTCCACAAGGGTCGCGTGCCAACGCACGCCCCGGGCCAATGAGCACGTCGAACTTCAAGATCCAGCTTAAGGGCAACTCAGCGGCCGGCGCCCTCGGCCTGTCAGCCGCGATCATGCTGATCCCCGCAAACCTGCTTCCTGTCCTTGAGACCGACACCGCCGGCAACGACAGGACCGACACCATCTACTCGGGCACTGTGCAGCTGTGGCACCACGGCCTCGGGGCCATCGCCGCCATCGTTTTCGCCGCGAGCATCGTGATCCCGATCCTGAAACTGATCGGCCTGGCATACCTGCTCTTCAACACAAGGAACGGCCCCGCGAAGAACCCCGTGCGTCTCACGAAGGTCTACGCCGCCCTGAATGTCATTGGGCGCTGGTCGATGCTCGACGTCTTCCTCGCAGCCTTCCTTACCGGCCTGGTGCGCTTCGGCGCCCTCGCGACCGTGCAGGCGCGCAGCGGCATCGTCGCCTTCGCAAGCGCGGTCATTCTCACAATTCTAGCAACAGAGGCCTTCGACCCGAAGATCCTCTGGCAACGCCAGCCCGAACCAGCCCTACCATGAACAAGACTCCAGCCCCAAAGGTCGCCCACGACCGCTCTATCCCCCTTGTCTGGATCGTCCCGATCATCGCCGCCCTCATCTGCGCTTGGCTCGGTTACCGGGAGTTCCACGATCTCGGGCCAGAGATCAGCATCAACTTCGCCGACGCCTCGGGCGTCGAGGCAGGCAAGACGACGCTGGAGTACAAGGGTGTTGCGGTAGGGACGGTCAGGTCGGTGGAGCTCAGGAAGGGGCTTGTCGGGATAGCGATAAAGCTTCGTCTCAAGAAGGAGGCCACGGAGCTCGCCAACGGCGGCTCTAAGTTCTGGATCGTCCATCCCGAGATCGGACTCTCCGGAGTCCACGGCCTTGAGACCCTCGTCAGCGGCGTGAGGCTCAACGTCTCTCCTGGGAACGGACCGACAACGAAGGAGTTCGAAGGACTGGACAAGACACCCGCACCCGACGTCACCGACGAGGGGCGAACCTTCATCCTCCAGAGCGACAAGCTTGGATCATTGACGACGGGCTCGCCCGTGTTCTACCGGGAACTCAAAGTCGGCGCGGTGGAGGCAAGCCGGCTCTCGAGTGACTCGACCCTGGTGCAGGTCCGAATCCATATCGACGCCCCGTATGCGGACCTCGTCCGCACTAGCACGCACTTCTGGAACGCCGGCGGATTCAACTTCAAGATCAACCTCTTCGGCGCCCAGCTGAAGGAAACCTCTCTCGAGTCGCTGGTCACGGGAGGTGTCGCCTTTGCCACTCCGGATTCAGTTCCATTGGCCGCCGCGGCCGGCCCGGACACTGTGTTCACACTCGCTTCCGAAGCCGACAAGGACTGGCTGAAGTGGTCCCCCAAGATCCCGATAAAGTCGGTCGACAGCATTGTTCAGAAGTCGAACAGCCCCTCGATTCTCCCGTCCCTGATCAAGTAGGACGGAACCGGACATCGCCGCTGTATCCGGCGGCGCGTCTCGCTTACGAGGCGAACTGCGACCGGACCTCGTGCAAGGCGTCGCTCGCTGCCATCTTAGCCTGCTCCTGCGTGGGCTCGAAGCCCTCCTCGAGGAGAAAGCCGCCCGAGCCAATGATGGCCCAGCGCCAGATCTCGGGCTGCTTGCGTTCCGTGACCGCGAAGCTCGCAACCTCGGGCACGGTTGCAACTTCAAGGGTTCCGAGTGAAAAGGCGCAGGATGCTGCCGCCGAGGCTGCCTCGGCGCCGCAGGTGATATCTTCGAAGCAGCGCCAGGCGAAACAGGTGGGTGAGATTGTGGAGTTCATTTTTCAAATAGGGCTTAACCGGATAGTGTCTAAAAAAACCGGTTTGTGCCGTGGAAATTCCACATATTCAACGAGTAGTGCATTATGCAAATGCGCGTCGGCAATCCGTTGCAAACTGCGAGATGTCGGAGGGCGCGCAAAGGGTGCGGAGAATTTTTAGTCCCTGCGGCTCAGTGTCTTAGACACATGTCGGATACATGGCACCCGTAATGCGTACTAAGTGGGAGAGAAGTTGTCCTGAAGTCCGTGAAAACGGGCGCATCCAATAACCTCAACCGAACAAATCCATGACCAAAATACCCTCCATAGCCTTCCTCGCCGTCGGGATCATTCTCCTGGTCTACGGGCTGAATGCCTCGAACTCCATTTCCTCCTCGGTGACGCAGGCCGTCAGCGGCTCGC
>DASRSJ010000305.1:0-14018 GCA_035656555.1 Opitutaceae bacterium | reverse complement strand
CGACCAATTCACGAAGCAGCCCCTCGTGCAGAAGGAACTGAAGAAGATGGGCGTCACGGACTTTGACCTTCAGATGAGGACAAAGGCCGAGGAGGACCCGGTGGTCGCCGCGGCCTCCGTTGTCGCCCGCGCCGAGTTCGTGCGCCAGATGCACACGCTCTCGCGACTCTACGGCGCGCCGCTTCAGAAGGGCGCCGGCCCGATCGCGAAGCAGCAGGCGGCCGACATCGTCGAGAAGCTCGGCGCCCAGGCGCTCGGCACCTTCGCCAAGCTGCATTTCAGGACCTCGTACGAGGTCGTGCTGGCCGCCGGAAAGCTGGACGAGCTTCCACTGCCGGTGCCGAGGGAAAAGATGGAGTGGGGCCACTAGGAGCCGCGCGGAGCCAAAGGATGCCGAAGCGCAGACAGCTCCGAAGCTTCGACCTGAAGAAGATCGAGGGCGTTGAGAGCCTGATCGGGGTCGACGAGGTGGGCCGCGGCGCCCTCGCCGGACCCGTCGTGGCCGGGGCCGTCCTTGTCACCCGCACGTTCCTTGAGGGCAAGTGGGCGGTTCTAAAATCCGGACGCGTCAACGACTCCAAGCTCCTGACCGCAGAGGAGCGCGAGGTGCTCTGGGTCGAGTTCGAGGGCCTTGTGGCCCAGGGCCACATCCACGCCCACTTCGGCTCGGCGAGCGTCGCGGAGATCGAGGAGCACAACATCCTCGGGGCGACGAAGCTCGCCATGCGCCGGGCGCTTGAGGGCATCTATCCCGCGAGCTCCTTCCGCAGGAACGACGAGCCCGACCTCTTCTCCTCGCTCAAGGAGCGGGAGGCTTTCGTGCCGCTGGTCTCAAGCCGGATACTGATCGACGGCCTGCCGCTTCGCAGCTTCCCGTACCCGCACACCGCGATCGTCCAGGGCGACACGAGGTCCCTCTGCGTCGCCATGGCCTCCATCATCGCGAAGGTGACGCGCGACCGGATGATGGCGGAGCTGGACGCGCAGCACCCGGGCTACGGCTTCGCGCAGCACAAGGGCTACGGGACGGAGGAGCACAGGGACGCCGTGCTTCGCCTCGGCCGCTGCGTGCTGCACCGCGAGATGTTCCTTAGGAAGCTCCTGGCCGCGCGGGTCGACCCGGACCAGCTGGATATATTTCCCGAAGTTTGACCCCGGGCCTGAGCGCGGGCACAAACACGCCACGGATGGCAGGCAAGAAACACAGCCCCCTGGAACGGGTGATGGGCCGGCTCGACACGCTCGACCCGGTCAACATGGCGAACCTTGTCCAGCGCCTGGCCAAGGAGCGCGCCCTCTTCGAGCAGATCTTCAAGACCCTCCAGGAGGGCGTCCTCGTGATCGAGGACGACGGTGTGATCGAGTACGCCAATGACGCGGCCCAGCGGCTGATTGGGATCCCCGGCGGCTCGCTGACCGGCCAGACCCTCTGGCGCCTTATACCGGGCTTGCGGCCGTCCATGGGCGACGAGGGGGCCGAGGCGCACGTGGTCGCGCGTGAGTTCGAGCTGAAGTACCCCGAGACCCGGACCGTGCGGCTCTACATGGTGCCGTTCCGCGAGGACGACGGCGGCGCCGACCGCCGCCACGCCGTGATCCTGGCCGACGTGACGCACGACAAGCTGACGACCGAGCAGCGGATTGAGGACGAGCGCACCTCGTCCATCCTCCTCCTCGCGGCCGGCGTGGCCCACGAGCTCGGCAACCCGCTTAATTCGCTCACGATCCACCTGCAGCTGATGGAGCGTAAGCTGAAGAAGCTCGGCAAGGGCGCCGAGGCCGCGTCCATCGCCGAGTCGGTCAGCGTTTGCCGCGAGGAGGTCGCGAGGCTGGACGGGATCATCACCCATTTCCTGGAGGCCATCCGGCCGAGCCCGCCGGACCTGGCGGAGACGAACGTCGAGGAGGTGCTGGCCGAGGTGCTCAGATTCCAGAAGAAGGAGTTCTCGGACAGGGGGATCGCGGTCGAGGCCGAGACACCGGCCGACCTTCCGACCGTCATGGCCGACCGCAACCAGCTCAAGCAGGTGTTCTTCAACATCACGAAGAACGCGATGGAGGCCATGCAGCCCGGCGGCCGCCTGAAGATCAAGTCCAGGGCCGACGACGACTCCGTCTACCTCCTCTTCGGCGACAGCGGCTCGGGCATCCGCCAGGAGGACCTGGTGAGGCTCTTCCAGCCCTACCACACGACGAAGCCCGGCGGCCACGGCCTGGGGCTCATGATCGTCCAGAGGATCATGCGCACCCACGGAGGCCAGGTGGGCGTGGAGAGCCGCGAGGGCCTGGGGACGGTCGTGACGCTGCAGTTCCCGCGCAAGGACCGGCGGGTGCGGATGCTCGGCGGCGGCTAGGCCGCGCCTACTTCTGCGGCGAGGCCGCGTCCGAGGAAGTCAGGACGCTCCTCGTCGTGACCATCTTCGTCTCCTTCACGCCGCCCAGCTTGAGCGTGACGCTGAAGGCGATCGTGTCGGAGGTGACGCCCAGGTCGGAAACCATCGGGGTCGGCTCGCCGATCTGCCCGGCCTCGATCGTGAGCTTGTCCGGATCGATCGCGAAGTTGCCGAGGTCGGAATTGAAATCGATCAGGTTCACCGTGACCGTCTCGCCGCTCGTGTTGGTCACGTAGAGATGCAGCGTCACCGGGGGGACGGGGTTGCCCGCGAACTGCTTCGTGTCGCTCTTCGCGAAGGCGTCCCGCTCGTCCCTGCCATGTTTCTTGAGACCCTGGCCGATGCCTCGGCTGATGGTCACCTTGACCGAGAGCTTGCCCGAGAAGAAGGCCTCGTTGCCCTCCATCGCCACGGGGCGAACACCCGCCACCACGGCATTCGTCATCTCGTCGTCGGTCGTTCGGCAACCCGGGCCGGCCAGGAGGACGGCGAAAGAGAGTGTCAGGAGCGCCGCGGCTAAGAGCCTGGCAGGGGAGAGGTTATGCCGCATGGGATGATCTATTGTGGGATGGGATTCGCGTTAGAGTCGTGCGGCTTGGACGTCCGGACGGAGGCAAAGGTTGCATCCGCCAGCCCCTTGCGCCAATTGAAAAAGCGCATCTTTCCGGACGGTCAAGCGTCTCTCCGTCGGTAGTGCAATGGAACATGCATGGATGAAAGTTCAACGACAACGCTTGGCGACAAGGTACGCCGGGCGCAGCGCGGCGACGAGGCCGCAATGCGGGACCTCATCGTGTCCTACCAGCGGCGTGTCGCCGGGTTTGCCTACGCCATCACGGGACGAAGCGACTCTGTCGAGGACCTGGCCCAGATGGTCTTCGTCAAGATGGCCCGCGCCATCGGGCGCCTCAAGGCGCCCGAGCAGTTCGAGTCGTGGCTCTTCCGCCTCGCGCGGAACACCTGCATCGACCACCTCCGCCGCCAGAAGCTGCGGCGCATATTCACACCATTTGCACCTGAGCACGAGAACGTCCCCGAGCCTGACGGCGCCGTCGACTCCGAGGAGCTCGATGCCCTCCGCCATGCCCTGGACCAGCTCAGGCCCAAGGACCGCGCGCTCCTGGCCCTCGTCCAGGAAGGCCGCAGCCACTCCGAGATCGCCGAAACTTGCAATACAAGCGTCGCGGCCGTAAAAGCTCGATTACACCGGGCCAGAGAACAATTGCGTCAATACTACCACAGCGATGAAACCTGAAACAGAAGCTTGGATGCGCCTGCAGGAACATGCGGCGTCACAACTAACCCCCGGATTCCCCGAGCGCGTCCTTCGCGCCGCGCGGGAGCATGCCTCGCCCCTTTTCGTCGCGCAGTTCGCGATGTGCGCCGCCACGGCGGCGCTGTGCCTTGGAGCCGTGATCCTCTTGAATGGACGCTCCTCTGCCGCCGATGACGCGAGCAGCCTTGCCGGCTGGAGCGAGATCGCCTCGCAGGCGAACGAGCTCGAGCAGGGCCTATGAGGGACCGGATACTTGCCGTCCTCGTAACCCTGGTCGTCTTCGCGACGGGTTTCATTGGCGGGCTCTGGGCTGAGAGGCACCGCCCCTTCCCGCGCCCCCCGGGTGCGTTCATGGGCGAGTTCGGCGCGAGGCCGGGCGGTCCCGGCGGACCGCCCCCTCACGGTCCCCCGATCAACCGCGCCGAATTGCGCGACCAGATCGAGAAGATCCAGCCGGAGATGGAGTCGTTCAAGAACCACATGAACGAGATCTATGCCGAGTTCGACCGCGACCTTGAGCCGATCCTGACAGCGGACCAGAAGGCGATCTACGAGCGGGAATTCAAGTCCAAGCGCGGCTTCGGCCCACCGCCGGACATGGCCGGCAGCGACAAGCCCCTTTCCGACGAGCAAATCGAGCAGCTGATGCAGCGCCCGTTCCGCACACTCGCATTCTTTGTCGTCATACCGATGACGATGGAGCGCATGACGGCCGTCCTTAAGCTCGACGAGGGGCAGCGCGGCAAGGTGAAGGACCTCCTTCGCGTGCGCCGCGAGAAGTTCATCGAGCTCGTGGACAGTGTGCCGCCGCCGAGCCTCATGCTGAGCCGCCTGGCGCCCGTCGCCCAGCGCCTCGGGCCGCAGGATGGCCCCCCGCCCCCGCCGCATTGAGCGCGGGCAGGGCTTGACCGCCCCGCCTCGTCCCTTGGAATGGCCCCATGGCCCCAAGCGTACTCATCGTCGACGATGAAAAGCACACCCGCGAGGGTCTGAGGCAGGCGCTTGCCGACAACTATGACGTGAGCCTTGCCGCAAGCGCGGACGAGGCCTTCAACCTGATGGATGCCCAGCCGTTCGACGTGATCCTGACGGACCTGCGGATGCCTGGGAAGTCGGGCCTGAAGATCATCGACCGGGCGCTGGCGCTCCAGAACAAGCCCGCCGTCCTCATGATGACGGCCTACGGCAACATCGACACCGCGGTCGAGGCCATGAGGCGCGGCGCGGTGGATTTCCTGACGAAGCCCGTCAACATCGAGCGCCTGGACGTCCTGATCCGCAGGGCGCTCAAGTCCAAGAGCCTCGAGGTCGAGGTGCAGCAGCTCCACGAGAGGCTGGACGAGAAGTTCAGCCTGGACGGCATCGTCGGCGACTCGCCGCTCCTTAAGGACGTGCTGGAGCGGGTGAAGAAGGTCGCCCAGTCCAAGGCCACGATCCTGATCGAGGGCGAGTCGGGCACCGGCAAGGAGCTGATCGCCCAGGCGATCCACCAGTCAAGCCCCAGGGCTCGAGGCCCCTTCATCGCGGTCCACTGCGCGGCGCTTTCCGAGAGCCTGCTCGAGAGCGAGCTCTTCGGCCACGAGAAGGGTTCCTTCACGGGCGCCACCGAGAGGCGCGTCGGCCGCTTCGAGTCGGCCGACGGCGGCACGCTTTTCCTGGACGAGATCGGCGAGATATCCCCCTCCATCCAGGTGAAGCTCCTGCGCTTCCTGGAGACCAAGGCGATCGACCGGGTCGGCGGATCCAAGACCATCGAGCTCGACGTGCGCCTCGTCACCGCGACCAACCGCAACCTCGAGCAGCTGGTGCGCGAGGGGAAGTTCCGGGAGGACCTCTACTTCCGCCTCGATGTCGTGCGCTTCCTGATGCCGCCTCTCAGGCAGAGGCCCGAGGACATCCCGGCCCTGATCGCGCACTTCATCCGGATATTCTCGCAGGAGAACGGCGTGCCCGTCCTCGAGGTGGAGCCCGGCGCCATGAAGACGCTGCAGGCGTATTCGTGGCCGGGGAACATCCGCGAGCTGCGCAATTTCTGCGAGAACGCCGTCGTGCTCAGGAAGGGCGGCAAGCTGAGCGAGTTCGACCTCGACCCGCGCTTCCGCGGCTCGCCCGCCTCGCAGCCGGCGTCACCCGGCCAGTCCGACGCGGCCACGAGCCCGACCCTCTCCGTGGAGCAGAACGAGAAGCGCATCCTCAGGGAGGCGCTCATCAAGTCCCGGGGCAACCGCACGAAGGCGGCCGAGCTCATGGGGATCAGCCGGCGCACCCTGCACCGAAAGCTGACGCAGTGGCCCGAGCTCGACGTCGTCGATAAATGACGGGCCGCCCCCGAACGACCCAGGAGCTGATCCATTGGCTCGGGACAGGCGCGGGAGCCCGGCTGGTGCTCCTCTCCTGCCTCTTCGTCTGCAGCCTGGCGCTGGCGCTCGTCATCTCGTGGCGGCAGTTCCACGGAGCGGCAAGCGAGGCCACGCTCGCCCAGGCGGACGTGGCCCACCAGCTGGCCGCGGGCGCGGGCTTCACGACCCGGATCAACTATCCCCAGGCCGCCGCCTATCTTAAGGAGCGCGGCGTGCGCTTCGACCCCGCCGTGCCGTACCCGGAGGTCTACAGGGCGCCGTTCTATCCGATGGTCCTGGCCGCGGGCCTCAAGGTCCTGCCCGCGGGCTTGCGCGCCTCGCTCTTCGCCAAGATCCCCGCCCCGCCGTACGGCTTCGGCGCGGACTACTATCTCCTCGCGGTGAATCTCCTTCTCTTCGCGCTGGCCCTCTGGCTCGTTTTTGATCTCGGCCGTCGGCTCTTCGGTCCCGAAGCCGGCTGGCTCGCGGGCGTCGCGGTCTTTGTCTCCATCCCGCTTTGGCAGCAGGTGGTCGCCGTGAACGGCACCGCCCTCATGATGGTGCTGATCCTCGGTGCCTTCCACGCCTGGTGGCGGATCGAGTCGGCGGAGGAGGGGAGTCCCTGCATCGTCCCCCTCGTCCTCCTTGGCGTCCTCTGCGGGCTCCTCTTCCTGACGGAATACTCCTCCGGTATGCTCGTCCTGGTCGCGGCCTTCGGCGTCTGGCTTCGCTTCGCGGGCGCCGCGCGCGCTCGCTCCCTCGCGGTTCTCATGGCCGCCTTCCTTCTCGTTGCCGCACCATGGGTGATGCGCAACCTCTCGGTCACGGGACTCCCGACGGGCCTCGCGCTCCAGGACATCGCGCTCAAGGCGGGCGACTCGACGGCCGAGCCCTCGGTCATCCACGCCACGCTTTCCGCCACGCTTCCCTCGATCGAGCTCAACAAGCTCGCCAACAAGGTGCTGAGCACGCTCCAGGAAACCGTGAAGACCCGCGCGTGGTCGGGCGGGGCCATGTGGTTCACGGCGTTCTTCGCGGCGGGCTGGATCTACGTCTTCAAGTCCTCGCCTGTGAACCGTATCCGCTGGCTCTTCGTCCTTTCCCTCGCGGTCCTCGTGGCCTCGCAGGCGACTTTCAGTGCGGGTGACAGCGAGCGCCAGGCCGTTACCTGGCTTGCGCCGCTGGTCATCGTCTTTGGAGCGGGCTTCTTCTTTGTCCTCCTCTCGAGCAACCCGCTCCTCGGGGCCTGGCCCCGCCTCTGCGCCACGGTGCTCCTGGCATTCCAAGCCATCCCCCTGGCCCATGACGCCCTGGATCCGCACTGGCTCCATTTCCAGTACCCGCCGTACTTCCCCCAGCTTTTCCAAGGCATGGACCGGCAGCTGAAGGTGTCGGACCCGCAGGGCCGGTTTGGGCTCATGGCGGACGTCCCCGGCGGCCTCGCCTGGTACGGCAACGCCAGGGTCTGGGCCCAGCCCGCCACGCTGCGGGACTTCTATGCCGTCCAGGTCGAGCAGCCGACGGGCGAGCTCCTCCTGACCCCCAAAACCCTGGACCGGCCGTTCTTCTCGGACCTGAACGCTAAGGCCAAGGCCCCAAGCTTCCTCACGGCCTCGATCCCGACGATCGGGGACTGGGGGGAGGTCTACGGGGCCATCCTGACGGGCAATTTCCCGAGGCAATTCCCGCTCTCGACCCCGAGAAAGGTCACGGAAGACCTCTATGTGCTCTTCAATTCCTCCATGTCCCCGGGCCGGTAGGGGAGGTTACATTACGTAACCCAATGAATTGGTCTTGCCAGTGGTTAGCAAAATGGCAGCTTGGCCTTCAATTTCCGGCTGCAACAAATGAGACTTAATCGCGTACTGATGACAGGGGCAACGCTGGGTGTCTGTGCCGTGGCACGCGCGGTCTACGCGCCGATCCCGGACCAGCAGCAGGGCCAGGCGCTGTCCGTATCCATAGAGAGCGGGATCAGCTACAACACTAACATCTTTGGCGCGTCGACGGACGCAATCGGCAGCACCGTCTTCGAGGTGTCCCCGAAGATCTCCTTCAATTCCTCCCTGACGGACGAGACGTTCTTCTCGGCCGACGCGCAGCCGACCCTCGACTATTTCGACAACCGCCCGGGCAAGAAGACGGTCTACAGCCAGGAGCTCGACGCAAAGCTCGCCCACAAGTTCTCCGCGAGCTCGGTTGGCGACATCAGCGACCAGTACTCGTACAACCAGAATCCCGAGGCGCTCCTGAACGGCGTCGCCGTCAACACGGACCAGACGCTTCAGAGCAACGAGTTCGACACGCACTACACCTTCTCGCCGGTCCAGAAGATGAGCCTTACGGTCAAGGCGCGCAGCGTCTACTTCGACTACATCGAGGACACGCTCGGCGACCAGCTGAACCGCTTCGAGAACCTCTACGGCCTCGAGGGAGACCTGGATATCCTGCCGAACCTCAAGCTCGCGGGTGAGTACCGCCACCAGGACGTCGACTACAGCACGAACCCGGCGTCGAAGAACAAGCACACCGACTTCCTCATGACCGGCCTCGACTACGACCCGGGCCCGAAGATCAACTTCAGCTTCAGGGTCGGTGGTGAGTACCGTCACCTGGACAGCCTCGGGACGCAGACGACCCCTTATGCCGAGCTCTCGGCCAAGTATCTCTACCAGAAGGACTCGTTCGTCAGCCTGGGCTACACCTACAGCCTCGAGGAGACCTCCGACCCGATCCACTACGTGGACGAGAAGGTCAACCGGATGTTCGTGAACATCCAGCACTCGTTCACCCCGATGTTCGTCGGCTCTGCCTCGATCACCTACGCGCCCTCCCAGCTGGTCGGCCGCCCCGGCAACAGCGGCATCTCTGAGGACACGACCAACGGCGGCGTCGCCCTCACCTACAGTCCCACCAAGAACTGGACCGTCTCGGCGACCTACGACTACGACTTCGTCGACTCGCAGATCTCAGCCCGCGGATTCAACCGCTCGCGCTTCGGCGTGACGGCGACGGTGGTGTTCTGATCACCGGTCCCGCGGAGGGTACCGGAGGGATGAACCCCTAGCATCATCCATGGCATCGTCTCCCGCCAGCGCGTCCGTCGCAGACCTCTTCAAGATTCTCAGGCACAGGATCGCCATGATCGGGCTGATCGTGGGCCTTGTCTTCGTGGCGACGATGGCGGTGACGGCGTTCCTGCCCCGCTGGTACCTCGCGACTACTAAGGTGCGCGTCGAGAAGCCTGAGAGCGATGTGAAGCTCTTCCAGGCGCAGGGCAACAGCTCCTACGACCCGTACTTCCTGCAGGACCAGCTGAAGATCATGCAGAACGAGAAGATCATCTACCCGGTGATCGACAAGCTGGGCCTGAACACCCGCCTGGCCGCGGCGGTGGGCCTTCCCGGCGGCACGCTTTCCTCGGACCTGACCTACAAGTACCTGCTCTCGAAAATGCTCAAGATCGAGCCCCAGAGGAGCTCGTCCCTCATCGACATCAACGTCTACGCGCAGGACCCTGCGCTCGCCGCCGACATCGCGAACGAGGTTGCCAAGGTCTACTCCGAGGATCGCATCTCCCAGGCCACCTCGCAGCAGACCGAGGGCGTCGCCCAGCTCAGGAAGGAGCTCGCCCTCCAGGAGGAGGCGGTGACCCGCCAGCGCGACGTGGTCGAGAAGCTGCGCAAGGACCTCAACATCTCCGGCGTCGACCTGAACGTGAAGTACTCCGACATGGAGATCGAGACGCTCAGGCAGATGCAGAATTCGCTGATCGCTCTGCGCGTCGACGCGATCGGCAGGAAGACGCGCTGGGAGCGCTTCCGGGCCATCCCGAGCGAGGAGCGCATCGCGCTCGTCAACTCCGAGCTGATCCCCGACCAGAACATCCAGAACCTGCTGCAGGCGTACCTGGTCGCAGACCAGAAGGTCACGCAGCTCAAGGCCCGCCTCGGCGAGGCGCACCCGGACCTGGTATCCGCGATCGAAAGCCGCGCCAAGATGCGCGAGCAGCTCGAGGGACTCCTCCGGGGCTACGAGAGCGGGCTTGAGAATACCTACAAGGAGGCAGAGGCCCGCGTCGACGAACTCCAGTCGCAGCTCGACAAGGCGAAGGTCGACCAGATCCTCTCGGCGCGCGACAGGATGAGGCCCTTCGAAGAGGCCGCCCAGCGGTTGGACGACGAGACGCGGCTCTACACGACGCTGCGGCTCACGCTGCGCCAGCGTGAGATCGATTTCCAGGTCCCGAAGAGGACGATCGAGATCCTTAACACGGCGGAGGCCGCGAGGCGCCCCTCCAAGCCGAGCTTCCTGCTCAACAGCATCGCTTCCCTGGTCTTCGGCATTGTCCTCGCGGTTGGCCTGGCGCTGGCGCTCGAGTACTTCGACACGAGCCTTCGCGACGTGGCCGACATCGAGGATCGCCTGAAGGTGCCGGTCCTGGGCGTCATCCCGCACAACAGCGACCCGATGGGGCCCAAGCGGGACGAGCCCGAGGAGGCGGAGCCTTACCGGGTCCTCCACACGAACCTCAACCTCGCGATGAAGTCCGACAAGCCGTCGGTCCTCGTGGTCTTCTCGGCGGGTCCCGCCGAGGGAAAGAGCACGACCATCTGCAGGCTGGCCCACATGATGGGAGCCTACGGCGAGCGGATTCTCCTGATCGACGGCGACCTTCGAAGGCCGGCGCAGCATCGCCTGGCCGAGCTGCCGAAGTCACCGGGCCTGAGCGAGGTCCTCTCGGGCAAGTGCGACTTCGACGCCGCGGTCAAGAAGCAGGTCTCGCCCGGGCTCGACCTCCTGACGGCCGGCGGCATGCCGGGCTTCACGCTGAGCCTCCTCTATGCCGAGCGCTTCCGGGAGATGATCGCCTCGCTGCGCGGCAAGTACGACCGCATCCTGCTCGACTCGCCCCCGATCATCGGCGTCAGCGACGCAACGCTGCTCGCGGGCGCGGCCGATGGTGCCATTCTCCTGATCCAGCACAGGCGCAACCCCGCCAGCATGGTCCTTCGTGCGCAGCAGACGATCACGGCTGTGAAGACGCCAATCGTCGGCGCGGTCCTGACCCAGGTGCCGAAGGGATCGGGCGAGGACTACGGCTACTACACGCAGGCATACTCTTATTATTCCCCGGGTTCGGAGAGCGGCGGTGGCCGCAGGTCCTCCTCGAAGAGGTCAGCCGGCGGCGACCGTCTCGACCTGGGTTGAGCCCGGCCCGCGGCCCCGGTCACCTCAGGGTGACAACGGCCAGCGGACGGATGGGGAGCAGGCGCTCGATCCCGACCGTCGACGGACCATGGTGGAAGTGGCGGCCGCGGAAGGCGTGGATCGAGAAGGCGAGGGCGACAACGCACGCCAGCACGACGGCGGTGGCGAAAAGGATGTCGGAGGTGGAGCTGTCGTTCGTGGCCTGGGTGGGGGAGGACATGAGGGGGATGGGTTTGTGAGGTTCCGGGTAGGAGACGATGGGCGTTTGCGGAGGTTACCGGCCCTTTCTGGGGGTCATTTGGGCGCCTGGAGGGGCCTTTGCCGGGCGTCAATTGAGGGTTGACGGCAAGGGGACGGCTTAATCTGATCAACCCCTGTTTCGCGGGCGTAGCTCAGTTGGTAGAGCACCACCTTGCCAAGGTGGACGTCGAGAGTTCGAGTCTCTTCGCCCGCTCCATTTGATGAAAAGGCGCCCGTTTTTATACGGGCGCCTTTTCTTTTGGCCTCAAACCTAGGGGTTTACGCGTCTCAGGCCGGTTTCTGCGGTTCCAGGACGTCAGGGCTCAGCCGGTAGCCGACACCTGCTTGGCTCTGGATCCATTCGGGGGGATCGGAGTCGTCACCCAGCTTTTTCCGAAGTCGCCATAGGTGGGTGTCGAGCGCGTGGGAGCCGCCTCCCTGGCCCTCCCATACCCGCCCGAGGATCTTGTCCCGTGGGACGGCCTTGCCGATCTGCTCCCAGAGAACGGTCAGCAGCGAGTAGTCGGTCCGGGTGAGGCGCACGGGCGCGCCGTTTCGGGTGGCAGTCTTGGCCTCCAGGTCGACGGTGATGCCACCAAAGTTCAGGAAGTGCGAAGGCGGAAGGCGCTTGTGCGGGACGCGGCGAAGGAGCGCGCGAACGCGCGCAAGGAATTCGGCATGGGTGCAGGGCTTTCCCAGGTAGTCGTCCGCCCCTGCGTCCAGCCCCCTCACCCGGGAGTCGGGGTCGTCAACGGACGTGAGCATCAGGATCGGGTTTGAGTAACTGCGCCGCCTCAGTTCCCGAAGGGTCTTCCAGCCGTCGAATCCGGGCATGTTCACATCGAGCACGACCAGCGCGGGGTTTATCGTCTTGAGCTGCGCCAGGGCGGCTTCGCCGTCCTCAAATGCGGAGACCCTGAATCCTGCCGTGGCCAGGGTGCGCTCAAAGATGAAACGCACGTCCGGGTCATCATCAACGAGCCAAATATGGGGGCGTGTTGGCATCCGACGCCGGAACTCCTAAATGTCCCTCGCGCCGTGGGCGACGCAAAATGCACGGCCGCTGTATCCGGACGCGAAACACTGGTTGCCTTCGGCTGTGATGGCGTCCCCGGACTCTGGCCCTTTCAGAACAGCTCGACGCTTCCCTCCGCAGACGCGGCTGTAGGAGTTAGATCCCTCACGGGAACCGCAACCTCAAGCACTTGGGGAGGTGATTCGAAGAATTCTATAGCCATGTCGCCGTCGCCTGAGGCGGGTGCCGCAGGAGAGGCTACTGGCCCCATCGCGGCCGCATGCGCATCACGCTCGGATTTCATCGTGTAGCGCTTTTCATGGTCGACTAGGCGGTTGTCGGACGGCGCATGGGCACCCTCGAGGACGCAACCCTCGGTCGCGTCGATGATGGCGGCGCAGATCGCCTGCGCGGGGGCAAATGCGGGATCGATCTTCTTGGTGAAGCCAAGCGCGTTGACCAGGTTTCGCACGTTCTCGTAGGCGAGGCCGAAACCTTCGGCCACGCCGGAGGATCCCTGGCGGATCTTCTCGTCGAGCTTCGAGAGCTTTGCGGCCACGGCCAGGGAGCCGGCGGACAGCTCCTCCCGCTCCTTTGAAATGGTCTCCTGGATCTCCGAGGCCTCGCGGCGCATGCGCAGCAGGCCATCAAGCGTCTCCGCGAGCTCCCTGCGCATCAGCTGGATCAGGTCCGAGGTGTCGGACGCGACAATTGCCGTCTCCTCGGCGAGCTTGTTGAGCGCATGGGCCTCCGCCACGCGCGCCGACGCCACCTGGGCATTCAGGGCCACGAGCTGGACCTCGAACTCATGCCGGCAGATGTCCGTTGAGAACAGGCGAACGCTCGCCTCGATGCGCTCGAGGAGCTTCGCGATGCGCTGGTTCGTCACCTCGCTCGAGCTCGCGATCTCGATCAGCTTGTCGGTCTCCTTGCTGAAGAGATCGCTTATGCCGGCCTCGCTGAAGACGGCGTCCGCAACCTGCTGCATCTGCACGAACTCCCTCACGAGGCGCGAGCCGGTGACCATGAGGGCCTCAGTCGCGCCCCCGATCTTTTCGCCGGCCCCCTCGATGGACGCCCGAGAGGACTTCAGGTGCTCCCGCTGCACCCGGGCGGCCGTGCGGATGAAGGCGACGTCCGAGGTGCGGTCGTCCAGGTGCTTCACCATGTCGCTGAAGCCCTCATCAACGTGGTGGAGCTGCTGCTGCACGATGTCCTGGTATTGGAGCGCGGTTATCAGCTCGCTCGTCTGCTGGCGCGTCAGGGCGAGGAGCTCGCAGATCGAGCTGCTGGCCTCGGCGCAGGGGCGGAGGCGGTCCCGGAGCGAGTCGAGTTCGCTGCGGATGTGCTGGATGCTTTTCTGGGCGACCACGTGGAGGCTCTCGCAGAGTCCCTGGAGGACCTTCCTTCCCGACGCGGCTTCCTGGACGATCTCGTCCAGCTCGGTGAAGGCGGCCTCGACCCCGAGATTCATCTGCTGCTCCATCCGGCTCATCTCGGCCGCGACGGATATGAAGATCGTCTGGTTCTCGGCGTCCAGCCGG
>DASRSJ010000304.1:0-25684 GCA_035656555.1 Opitutaceae bacterium | reverse complement strand
TCGTTCACCTCGCGGCGCAGCTGCTTGACGAAGGGTTTCAGGCCTTCGCGGATCTCCTCCATCACGCTCTCCCAGGTCTTCGACTTCTCGATCCTGCGGTAGATGCGCTCCTCGATGAAGATGCGCTCCAGCGAGTCCCAGTGCCACTGCTGGTCGAGCTCGCCCAGGCGGATCTGCAGCTCCTGCTTCAGGAGCTCCTGGGTCCTGTCGACGCTGCGCTTCAGGATCTCGCGGACTCCGAGGAATATCGGCTTCTCGCCCTCGATAACGCACGCGGAGGGCGAGATCGCCACCTGGCAGGACGTGAAGACGCAGAGCTGCTGGATCACCTTCTCGGGCTCGGCGCCCGCTGGCAGGTGGACCAGGATCTCGACCTTGTCGGCCGTGTTGTCGTCGACCCGCTTGATCTTGATCTTGCCCTTGGCGTTGGCCGCCAGGATGGACTCGATCACCGACTCGGTCGTCGTGCCGTAGGGAAGCTCGGTGATCGCGAGGAGGATCTTGCTCCTCTGCTCGATCCTGGCGCGGATCTTCACCTTCCCGCCGCGCTCGCCGTCGTTGTACTCCGCGAAATCGGCGATGCCTCCCGTCGGGAAGTCCGGAACGATCCTGAAGGTCTTTCCCTGCAGGTGGTTGATCGCCGCGCGGCAGAGGTCGTTGAAGTTGTGCGGGAGGATCTTGGTCGAGAGGCCGACCGCGATGCCCTCGGCGCCCTCGAGGAGGACGATCGGGAACTTGGCGGGGAGCGTGACCGGCTCCCTGGCGCGGCCGTCGTAGCTCAGCTGCCAGGTTGTCGTCTTCGGGTTGAAGAGGACGTCCTTCGCGAAGTGCGTCAGGCGCGCCTCGATGTAGCGGGGCGCCGCGGCCTCGTCTCCCGTCAGCGTGTTTCCGAAGTTGCCCTGGGGTTCGACGAGCCAGGCCCTCTGGCCCATCCCGACCAGCGCCGCGCCGATCGAGGCGTCGCCGTGCGGGTGGAAGCGCATCGTTGCGCCGACCACGTTCGCGACCTTGTGGAAGCGGCCGTCGTCCATCTCCCAGAGCGTGTGCAGCACGCGCCGGAGCACCGGCTTTAGCCCGTCGTCGATGTGCGGGACGGCGCGGTCCAGGATGACGTAGCTCGCGTACTCCAGGAACCAGTTGCGGTAATTCTTCTCAAGGGGCGCCACGGGGCCCTTTCCGGAACCCGGGAACGATGTGTCGTTGGACATGCTGCTTTTAAGGTGGGGTCTTAGACCTCGACCACGTCCTTCTCGACGTGGAGGTTCTCGATGATGAAGTCCTTCCGCTCGGGCGTGTTCTTGCCCATGTAGAACGCGAGGAGGAGGTCGCTGTTCTTCACGTGGTTGAGCGACAGGGGCTCGAGCCTGATGTCCTCGCCGATGAAGTTCTTGAACTCGTGGGCCGAGATCTCGCCCAGGCCCTTGAACCGCGTGATCTCGGTCGTGGCCCCGAGCTTGGCCATGGCGGCCTGCTTCTCGGCCTCGGTGTAGCAATAGTGCGTCTCCTTCTTGTTGCGCACGCGGAAGAGCGGCGTCTCCAGGATGAAGAGCTTCCCGTTCTGGATCAGCTCGGGGAAGAACTGCAGGAAGAAGGAAATCAGGAGCAGGCGGATGTGCATCCCATCCACGTCGGCGTCGGTCGCGATGACCACCTTGCCGTAGCGCAGGCCGTCGAGGCCGTCCTCGATGTTGAGCGCGGACTGCAGGAGGTGGAACTCCTCGTTCTCGTAGATGACCTTCTTCGTCAGCCCGTAGGTGTTCAGCGGCTTCCCCTTCAGTGCGAAGACGGCCTGCGTCTTCACGTCGCGGCACGCCGTCAGCGAGCCCGCGGCCGAGTCGCCCTCCACGATGAAGATGGCGCTCTCCTCGGACCTCTCGTCCTTGTCGCCCAGGTGCAGGCGGCAGTCGCGCAGCTTGCGGTTGTGCAGCGAGGCCTTCTTGGCGCGCTCGCGGGCCAGGTTGCGGATGCCGGCCAGCTCCTTCCTCTCGTGTTCGCTCTCCTGGATGCGCTTCAGGATCGCGTCGGCTGTCTCCGGGTTCTTGTGCAGGTAGACGTCGAGCGTCTGCTGGACGAACTTGCCGATGAATTCCTTCAGCGTTGGGCCGTCCGGCGCGACGACGCTTGAGCCGAGCTTCGTCTTCGTCTGCGACTCGAAGACGGGCTCCATCACACGGACGGAGACCGCGGCCACCACCGACTGGCGGATGTCCGCCGCGTCGAAGTCGCGCTTGTAGAAGTTGCGCAGCGTGTCGACCAGGGCCTCGCGGAACGCCTGCAGGTGCGTGCCGCCCATCGTCGTGTGCTGGCCGTTCACGAAGGAGAAGTACTCCTCGCCGTAGTGCGTGCCGTGGGTCAGCGCGATCTCGATGTCCTCGCCCTCGAGGTGGACGATCGGGTACAGCGGCTCGCCGATCAGGTTCTTCTGGAGGAGGTCCTTGAGCCCGTTCTCCGACTTGAAGGCCTGGCCGTTCAGCAGGAGCGTCAGGCCGCGGTTCAGGAACGCGTAGTTCCAGAGCATGTCCTCGACGAACTCCATGCGGAACTTGAGGTTCTCGCCGAAGAGCTGCGTGTCGGGGGAGAATTCGATCGAGGTTCCGTTCTTCTCCTGGGTCTTGCCCACCCTGTGGTCCTTCTTGAGCTTACCCTTGCCGAACTCGACCACCTTGATCTCACCCTCGCGGAAGGACTGGGCCTTGTAGTCGGAGGACAGGGCGTTCACGGCCTTCTGGCCGACGCCGTTGAGCCCCACGGCCTTCTTGAAGGTCTCGCTGTCGTACTTGGCGCCCGTGTTGATGACGGAGACACACTCCAGGAGTTTCCCAAGGGGAATGCCGCGGCCAAAGTCCCTGATCCGGGCGCTCGTGTCCTGCACCTCGATCTCGATCTTCTTGCCGTGCCCCATCGTGAACTCATCGACGGAGTTATCGATGGTCTCCTTCAAAAGGACATAGATTCCGTCCTCGGCGTGGGCCCCGTTTCCAAGGCGGCCGATGTACATGCCCGGCCGCAGCCTGATGTGCTCGGTCGAGGAAAGGGTCTTGATGCTAGCTTCTGTATAGCCCGATGCCATTTGGCCTGAATGATTGGCTCAACCCCACCGTGACAAGCGAAATTCGAACAATGGGCGGCTAATAGTGCCTCCTAAGCTCTTGATCAGGGAACATTTTGCCCACTTCTGAGGACTGTTGCCTTATGGAGGATGCACATCGCGACCGCCGCCTGGCCTATGGGCTGGCCCGCATTGGGCTCGGTTTGAACATTGCCCTCCATGGCCTTGTCCGCCTTCCCCACATCAGCTCGTTCGCTGCGGGTCTTCGCCCGGAGTTCGCCCAGACCATCCTGCCGGGATCCCTTGTGGAGCTCACGGGGTACCTGATCGTGGTCGGCGAGGCCACGGCGGGACTCCTGGTCCTGCTCGGCCTCTGCCTCCGCCCGGCTCTCGTCGGCGGCATGTTTCTCATGCTCGTCCTCGAGTTTGGAACCTGCCTAAGGCAAGAGTGGAACACGGCCGGTCTCCAGCTCACATATATAGCCTTTTACGCGGCACTTATCGCGACCGCACGCTATGACGCGTGCTCGCTGGATCGGCTTCGCCGGGGACCTGCAACCGACGAACCGGCCCTCTGAGCCCCGCCGGCGTCTGTGACGCCGATAAACCTCCCAAGAGCGGACCTTTGGGGTCCGCCCTTCACCCGTTGCCCATGGAGCCGCCTGCGGATCAAAAGGTCCTTCGGGGCGCAAGATCGCCAGTTTGCCCGTGGCAACCAGTGTCTAGGCCTCGCGCCCCAAGGGGGCTAGTTCAGGAACATCGCTTCGTCGGTCTGGAAGAGCCCGTGGGCGAGCTTCGTCCAGGCGTCAAGTGGCGCCCGGCTCTTGAAGGCCTCGGCGCCCGGCTCAACCTGCGGGGCGTTCTTGCGGCGCAGGTTCTGCGAGGAGTTCAGCGCCAGCCGCGCCTGGATCTCGGCGTACCTGGAGGCCTTCTCGGACTGAACGGTCTGGGCCACCTCGGGCGACGTCCCGCCGGGATTGAGCTCCACGTAGCGCAGGCAGAGCTTGATCTCGTCCGGTGTCGGCGGCCGCTGGAAGACGTCGATGTAGAGCTTCGCGACCCGAAGCTCGTCCGTGGTCTGTTCGAGGAAGTCCGGGGTGTGCGTCAGCTTCCTCGCGGTCTCGATGACCAGCGGGCTGTTCATGAGGAAGAGCTGCTGCTGGGGCACCTGCGTCAGGAAGCGCTTGCCCGTCGGCACGCTCGGGTTCGGGAAGTTGAACTGGGTCATGATTTCCGCGGGGTTCCTGCGGTCGATGAAGGCATACACCGCCCTGCGGGTCGCGAAGCCTTCGCTGCCAATCGGCACCGGACGCCCGCCCATTGTGAGGTCGAGCTGTCCCGCGATCGCGAGGATGGAGTCGTGCATCTCCTCGAAGTCCATCTGGCGCACGTTGTAGCGCCACTGCAGCTTGTTGTCCGGGTCGATGTCCCTGTACTGTGGGTTCGCGCTGCTCGATTCCTGGTAGACGCTGCTCAGCATGATGAGGCGCTGCAGCTTCTTGATGGACCAGCCCTCCCTCATGAAGTCCGCCGCCAGGTAGTCGAGGAGCTCGGGGTTCGTCGGAGGCGCCGACTGGTTGCCCAGGTCGTCAGGGGTCGAGACGAAGCCGTTCCCAAAGTGCTGCTGCCAGACCCGGTTCACGAGGACGCGCGCGGTCATGGGGTTCGAGGGGCTCGCGATCGCCTCGGCGAGCTCAAGCCTGCCGCTTCCGTGGCTGAAGGGGATTGGGTGCTTGGGGTCCGGGGAGAGTATGGAGAGGAAGTGGCGTGTCGTCTCGTCGCCGTAGTTCTGGGCCTCGCCCCGCTTCAGGACGGGGTAGTTTCTCGGGTTCGGCACGTCGATCAGGACGTCCGCCTTGGGCGGCGCGGCCTCGCTGAACTCGAGGTCGACCCTCGCCTTGTCCGCCAACAGGAGACCCTTGAGGATCTCACGGCGCCTCTTCGCCTCCTCCTCCTTCGGCAGTCCGGAGCGGCGCAGCTCCACGAACTGGCGCTCGACGTCGAGCTTCGCCTCGTCGGCCGCCTTCATCTTCGCCAGATAGTCGACCAGCTCGGGCGTATTCGGCACGCCGTGCAGCCACGGCTCCTGCTTCGGCTCGGTCGTGTTCGCGAACACGTTGTAAAGGGAGTAGTAGTCCGCGGTCGGTATCGGGTCGAACTTGTGGTCGTGGCAGCGGGCGCAGGCGACCGTGAGCCCAAGGAAGGCCTTCGTCGTCACGTTGATGCGGTCGTCGATGATGTCCCTCTGGCTGTTCTCGAAGCGATTGCCGAGGGTCAGGAAGCCCATGGCCGCCAGCGGGCGCTGGTCGGGATGGCTCTCGCCGGAATGCAGCTCGTTGGAGAGGAGGCGGTCCGCGGCCAGCTGCTCGACCACGAACTGGTTGTACGGCTTGTCGGAGTTGAAGGCGTCGATCACGTAGTCGCGGTACGTCCACGAGAACGGGTAGCGCGGATCCTCGCGGTTGGGCGTGTCGCCCTTCGTGTCGGCGTAGCGAGCGACGTCCAGCCAGTACCGCCCCCAGCGCTCGCCGTACCTCGGCGACGCGAGCAGGCGGTCGACCACCTTTGCCCAGGCCTCGGGCGAGTCGTCGACCAGGAAGCGCTGCACTTCCTCCTCGCTCGGAGGAAGGCCGGTCAGGTCGAACGTGGCCCTCCTGATCAGCGTGTACTTGTCGGCCTGCGGGTTCGGCTTCACTGCGCTGGCCTCCATCCTCGCGAGGACAAAGTTGTCGACCGGCGTCCGGCACCACTGCGGATCGGCGACCGGCGGGGGCGGCGTGGCCTTGACCGGCAGGAACGACCAGTGCTCGCGGCCCACGCCGCCGTAGGCATTCGAGCTGCCCTTGGACACGAGCGAGCGCGGGTCGAAGGCTCCCCTCCTGATCCAATCGGTGATGTCGGACACCTCCTCCTCGGAGAGCTTGTCGCCCTTGGGAGGCATCTGCAGGTCGGCGTCGCTGTAGCTGATCGCGTCGACAATCAGGCTGTCCTCGGGCCTGCCGGGTGTCACCGCAGGGCCGGTGTCCCCGCCGTGGAGCATGCCCTCGCGCGTGTCGAGCATGAGGCCGCCCTTGATCTTGTCGGCGTCGCGGCTGTGGCACTTGTAGCAGCGCTCGACGAGGACCGGGCGTATCCTGGCCTCGAAGAACTGCAGGTCCGCCGGCGATATGGCGGGGCCTGTCGAGGCGATCTCGGCCCCGAGCCTGAGGGCACCCGAGGCGAGCGCCAGGGCGCCGAGCGCCCATGCCCGTCCCCTCTTCACGCCAGGATCGGCTGCACGATGTTGCCCGCGACGTCCGTCAGCCTGAAGTCGCGGCCGTTGAAGCGGTAGGTGAGCTTGGTGTGATCGAAGCCGAGCGTGCGAAGGATCGTCGCGTGCAGGTCGTGCACGTGGACCTTGTCCGTCACGGCCTCGGCGCCGAACTCGTCCGTAGCCCCAAAGACGGTGCCGCCCTTGACTCCCCCGCCGGCTAGCCACACCGAGAACGCCCTCGCGTTGTGGTCCCTGCCCGGCAGCTCGTAGCCGTTGCGGTCGCGTGTCGGCTTCCTGCCGAACTCCCCGCCCCAGACGACGAGCGTCGAGTCCATGAGCCCGCGCTGCTTCAGGTCCGCCAGGAGCGCGGCGATCGGCTGGTCGACCTCGCGGGCCTTCTTTGAGAGGCGCGCCTGGAGATCCTGGTGGTGGTCCCAGCCGTCGTGCCAGACCTGCACGAAGCGCACGCCGCGCTCGACGAGCCTCCGGGCCAGGAGCATCTGCTTTCCCTGGGGCGTGTTGCCGTAGGCGTCGCGCGTGGCCTGGCTCTCCTTGTTGAGGTCAAAGGCGTCCGTCGCTGCCGCCTGCATCTTGAAGGCGATCTCGTAGGATTCCAGGCGTGTCTCCAGGACCTGGTCATGCTGGAGGTCCTTGGCGCGCATCTCGTCCAGCTGCTTCACGAAGTCCATCTGCCTGCGCTGCTCCGCCGAGCCCACGTAGGGATTGCGGATGTTCTGGATCATCTGCTGCACGGCGCTGTTCTGCGTGTTGACGCTCGATCCCTGGAAGACGCCCGGCAGGAAGGACGAGCCGTAGTTGCCCGCGCCCCCGGAGGGAAGGCCGCCGTTGCGCAGGGAGATGAAGCCGGGAAGGTTCTGGTTCTCCGTCCCAAGGCCGTAGACGACCCACGACCCCATGCTGGGCTTGGAGATTCGGAGCGAGCCCGTGTTCATGAACACGGTCGCCACCTCGTGGGCGGGAATATCGGTGTACATCGAGCGCACGACCGCCATGTCATCCACATGCGCGCCGATCCCGGAGAAGACCTCGCTGACGGGCGTCCCGGACTTGCCCATGGGCGTGAACTTGAAGGGCGAGCCCATGGCCACCCCCTCCCCGCCTATCGTCCGGCCGTCCATGCGCAGGAGGTCCGGCTTGGGGTCCCAGGTGTCAATGTGCGAGGGCGCCCCCTGGGCGAAGATGTGGATGACGGCCTTCGCGGTCGCGGGAAGCGGCGGGGCCTTGGGCGCCAGGGGATTGGAGCCCGCCGAGAAGCCCTCGGCGTCGGAGCCCGCGAAGAGATCCATCGGGTTTAGCATCGTGGCCAGACCCAGGGCACCCATGCCCATGCCGACGCGGTTCAGGAACTTCCTGCGGGTCAGGAAGTAGTCCTCGATGTTTGTCGAAACACCGCAGCACGGCAGCTGGTGGGACATCTTGGGATTGATCATGGTCTTGCGGGGGGCTCTTGCAACCTAATGACGCCCCCTGGCCCGGCCGGTTTCACCGCCGTGGCCGCGATTGCAGTTGAAAGACCATTCCCGGTGGGTAGGGTTCGCCCATCCTCGTTTAGGAGAGCCCGGGGCCCCGGGCTGAGACGGCTGCAAGATCCGCTGCCAAATCCTTCGAACCTGATGCGTCTCACAACGCCGTAGGGAAAACAGGGCCGTCCGCTTCAGGCGGAGGGATCTGTGACCCGACCCGTGGTGAGCCGCGGCCGCAACACATCCCTCCCATGTCCCAATCGACCGACTACTCGCCCACGGGCCACCGCCTCTTCCCCGCCTCTCGCCGGGTCTACATCCAAGGCACGCGAAGCGACCTCAAGGTCCCGATGCGCGAGATCTCGCTCTCGCCGACCCGCATGCCGAACGGCACCGAGGTGGCGAACGAGCCGGTGCGCGTCTACGACACCGCCGGCCCCTGGGGCGACCCGTCGTTCCACGCCGACTCGAGCCAGGGCCTGCCCCCGCTAAGGGCCGCGTGGATCCGGGAGCGCGGCGACGTCGAGGAGATCCAGGGCCGGGACGTTAAGCCGATCGACGACGGCTACCTCTCCGCGAAGCACCGCGAGCAGGCCGAGAGCGAGGGGCGCAGGAACCCGATCAAGTTCTTCGACACCAGCGCCCGCAAGGTCCTGAAGGCCAAGCCGGGCCAGAGGGTCTCCCAGCTCGCTTACGCGCGGCGCGGGATCATCACGCCCGAGATGGAGTACATCGCGATCCGCGAGAACTCCAAGCTGCAGCGCGCCGCGGACCTCATGGAGCTCACCTCCGCGGGACCGCGCAACTCCCTCTGGAGGCAGCACCCCGGCATGGGCCTCGGCGCCTCGATACCGAACGAGATCACGCCCGAGTTCGTGCGGGACGAGGTCGCCCGCGGCCGCGCGATCATTCCCGCCAACATCAACCATCCCGAGCTCGAGCCGATGATCATCGGCAGGAACTTCCTCGTTAAGATCAACACGAACATCGGCAACTCCGCGGTCGCCTCCTCGATCGACGAGGAGGTCGAGAAGATGCGCTGGTCGGTCAAGTGGGGCGGCGACACCCTGATGGACCTCTCGACCGGCAGGAACATCCACCAGACCCGCGAGTGGATCCTGCGCAACTGTCCGGTGCCGGTCGGCACCGTGCCGATCTACCAAGCCCTGGAGAAGGCGGGAGGCAGGCCCGAGGACCTCACCTGGGAGCTCTTCCGCGACACGCTGATCGAGCAGGCCGAGCAGGGAGTCGACTACTTCACGATCCACGCGGGCGTGCGCCTGCGCTCGATCCCTTCGACGGCGCGCCGCATGACCGGCATCGTAAGCCGCGGCGGCTCCATCATGGCGAAGTGGTGCCTCTCCCACCACCAGGAGAACTTCCTCTACACCCGCTGGGACGACATCTGCGACATCATGGCCGCCTACGACGTCTCTTTCTCGATCGGCGACGGGCTCCGCCCGGGCTCGATCGCTGACGCAAACGACGAGCCCCAGTTCGCGGAGCTGAAGACCCAGGGCGAGCTCACGACACGCGCCTGGGAGCGTGGCGTCCAGGTGATGTGCGAGGGCCCCGGCCACGTGCCCATGCACATGATTGCCGAGAACATGGAAAAGCAGCTCGACTGGTGCAAGGAGGCCCCGTTCTACACGCTCGGGCCGCTGACGACCGACATCGCCCCGGGCTACGACCACATCACGAGCGCCATCGGCGCCGCGATGATCGGCTGGCACGGGACGGCGATGCTCTGCTACGTGACGCCGAAGGAGCACCTGGGCCTGCCCGACAGGGACGACGTGCGGGCCGGCGTCATCGCCTACAAGATCGCGGCCCACGCGGCCGACCTCGCGAAGGGCCACCCGGCCTCCCAGTACAGGGACAACGCGCTCTCCAAGGCGCGCTTCGAGTTCCGGTGGGAGGACCAGTTCAACCTCTCCCTCGATCCCGAGAAGGCCCGCGAGTACCACGACGCCACGCTCCCGCAGGACAGCGCCAAGACAGCGCACTTCTGCTCGATGTGCGGCCCGCAGTTCTGCTCGATGAAGATCACCGACGACGTCCGCCGCTACGCCGAGGAGCAGGGGCTGACGACCGAGGCCGCGCTCGAGGCCGGAATGAAGGAGAAGTCGGGCGAGTTCATCCAGCAGGGCGGGGAGATCTACGTCGCATCGGTGAAATGAACTCCGCTCAGGCAGTCTCGATATTCCTGAACGACCAGCCGCACGAGCTGGACGGCCCCGCCACGCTGCTGCGCCTCCTGGAAGCGCAGGGGCTCGCGGGACGCAAAGGAGTCGCGGCCGCCGTCAACGGCGACGTCGTCCCGCGCGCATCCTGGGAAACCCGGTTGCTTGCGGAACGCGACCACGTGCTCGTCATACGCGCGACCCAGGGCGGCTAACCGATGAAGGTCGTCGTCATTTCCCCAGAGGGCCACGATCCGCGCGAGCGCGGGTCGCTGGCGGGTTTCATCGCGGCAGGTCTGCCGCGCTACCACGTGCGCAAGCCCTCCTGGTCCGAGACAGAACTGGAGACGTGGATCCTGGAACTTCCCTCCGGGTGGCACCCGCACCTGGTCCTGCACCAGCACCACGGCCTCGTGGCGAAGCTCGGGCTCCTCGGCACCCACGACAGGGACACGGGCCTCTCCAAGCACGTGTCCACGGGCAGCCGCTCGTGCCATGACATGGACGGCCTCCTCTCGGCGCTCGGCAAGCACCCCTACGTCATCTTCGGGCCGGTGTTCCCCTCGCTCACGAAGCCGGGTTACGGGCCGGAGCCGGACTACTCATGGGCGCAGTTCAAGAAAATCCTGGCCTCCAAGCGCGCCCCCGGCAGCACGCAGGTCCTCGCCATCGGCGGGATCACGGCCGAGGTGCTCCCCTACTGCGCCAGCCTGGGATTCGACGGCGTTGCGGCCTTGGGCTCGATCTGGACGGCGGCCGATCCCGTAGCCGCCTACATGGAGCTGCGCCGCGCAGCCGACATAATGGAGGCCACCACCTGTGCCGTTTGATATCTCAAGAAGAGCACCGCTCATGTGCCTCACGCTCGACGGCACCGGCGTTTCCCATGGCGATCAGGCCGCCGTCCTGTGCGCGGCCGGCGCGCGCTGGGTCCAGCTGAGGATGAAGGACGCGGACATGGCCACCTGGGTGTACCAGGCGAAGGCGGCCGCGCGGGTGTGCCGTGAACACGGCGCCGTCTTCGTCGTGAACGACAGCGTCGAAGTGGCGCTGGAATCGGGCGCCGACGGCGTCCACCTCGGAAGGCTCGACGCACAGTGGCCCGACGCGCGCAGGGCGCTCGGGGCGGACCGCCTGGTGGGCGGCACCGTGAACAACGCCGCGGACGCGCGGCTCGCCGCCGCCTCGGGCTGCCTCGATTACGTGGGCGTCGGCCCGCACCGCTTCACGTCCACGAAGAAGAGCCTGGCCCCCGTCTTGGGAGCTGAAGGTATCCGCTCTCTTGTCGCGCTGCTCGGCGCGCTTCCGGCCTGGGCCATTGGGGGCGTGGAGCCCGCGGATCTCGCAGCACTTCGCGCCACGGGCGTCGCAGGCGTCGCCGTGTCGTCCGGTCTCACGCGCGGCGGGACGGTGCGCGACAACGTGGGTCGCTACCTCGCGGCCTGGCAGGGCTCGCCCGCCAAGGAGCTTGTACTTTCATGAGCGCCAACCCCCTCGTCATCGCCGGAGTGGAGTTCTCGTCCCGCCTCTTCCTCGGGACGGGCAAGTACAGCTCGGGCGAGGCGATGCGCCTGAGCCTTGAGGCGTCGGGAACGCAGCTGGTCACGGTGGCCCTCGGCCGCGTGAGGACCGGCGGCGAGCACGACGACATCCTTGGGCACCTCGACACGGCGCGGTACCGTCTCCTTCCCAACACCTCGGGAACCCGAAATGCGAAGGAGGCCGTCCTTGCAGCGGAGCTCGCTCGCGAGGCCCTGGGGACCCACTGGCTCAAGCTCGAGATCCACCCGGATCCCAAGTACCTGATGCCGGATCCCGTGGAGACGCTGTTGGCGACCGAGGAGCTCGTGAAGCGCGGCTTTGTCGTCTTGCCCTACGTGCACGCGGATCCGGTCCTCTGCAAGAGGCTAGAGGAAGCGGGCGCCGCGGCGGTCATGCCCCTTGGCGCCCCGATCGGCAGCAACCTCGGCCTGGAATCGCGGGCCTTCCTTGAGATCATCATCGCCCAGAGCAGCGTCCCCGTCGTCGTCGACGCCGGCCTCGGCGCCCCGTCCCACGCCGCCGCGGCGCTCGAGATGGGGGCCGACGCCGTCCTCGTGAACACCGCGATCGCCGCGGCAAACGACCCGACCGCAATGGCCACCGCCTTCCGCCTGGGCGTCGAGGCAGGCCGGCTGGCGCGCACCTCCGGCCTTGCAGGCTTGCCGCTGCGCGCCCAGGTCCAGGCGAGCGCGACCTCGCCCCTCACCTCCTTCCTCGGGCAGACCGGAACATGAACTTCCTCGACGTCTGGAAGAGGCACGATTTCGCCGACGTGGCGCGCAGGATCGCGTCGAAGACGCCGGCGGACGTGCTCAGGGCTCTCGGTAGGCCGAAGGGCTCCCTCGGCATGGAGGACCTGGCCGCGCTCCTCTCGCCCGCGGCGGCACCGTTCCTGGAGGAGATGGCCCAAGCCTGCCACCAGGCGACCGTCGAGCGATTCGGCAGGACGATGCGCATGTACGCGCCCCTCTACCTCTCCAACGCGTGCGCAAACGTGTGCACCTACTGCGGGTTCAGCGCGCACAACAAGATCCGCAGGAAGACGCTCTCCGACGCCGAGATCCTCGCCGAGGCAGCGGTGCTCCGCTCGCACGGGTTCGACAGCGTGCTGCTTGTGACCGGCGAGACCGGGAGGGTCGGCAAGGACTACCTCTCAAACGCGCTCAGGCTGCTGAGGCCGCATTTCTCAGGGCTCTGGATCGAAGTGCAGCCGCTTCCCGAGGATGAATATGCGGCGCTGGCGGCCGACGGACTAAGCGCCGTCCTGGTCTACCAGGAGACCTACGACGCCGAGGCCTACAGGAAAAACCACCTGAGTGGGGCGAAGGCCGACATCGAATGGAGGCTTGGGACGCCGGACCGCCTCGGCAGGGCGGGCATCAAGAAGATCGGGCTCGGCGCCCTCTTCGGGCTCAGCGACTGGCGGGCCGACGCGTGGTTCACGGGCCTGCACCTTCGCCATGTGGAGACCGTCCACTGGCGCACGAAGACCGCGATCTCCTTCCCGCGCCTCAGGCCCCACGAGGGCGGAGAGAGCGCGGTGACGCCCTTCAACGAGCGCGACCTGATCCAGGCTGCCTGCGCCTTCAGGCTCCTGAGCCCGGAGGCTGAACTCTCGCTTTCGACCCGCGAGAGCGAGGCGTTCCGCAACAAGGCCTTCAAGATCGGCTTCACCTCGATGAGCGCCGGCTCGCGCACCAATCCCGGCGGCTACGCGAGCGCCCCGGAATCGCTGGAGCAGTTCGAGATCGATGATGCGCGCAGCCCCGCCGAGGTGGCCGCTTTCCTGCGCTCGCAGGGATACGAGCCGGTCTGGAAGGACTGGGACTCGACCTACGACGGATTCGCAGGCCGCAGGGCCGTGGCCGCCGTCTCATAACCGTCCTGCCCATGGCGCTGACACGCGAGGAAACCGACCGGTACCAGAGGCATCTCTCGCTCCAGGGGTTTGGCCCTGGCGCCCAGGAGAAGCTCAAGGCCTCGTCCGTCCTTGTGATCGGCGCGGGCGGCCTCGGGTGCCCCGCCCTCCTCTACCTCGCTGCCGCGGGTGTCGGCAGGATCGTGATCGTCGATGCGGACACGGTCGACGTCTCGAACCTCCAGCGCCAGGTCCTCTATGTGAGCGCCGACAGGGGCCGCGGCAAGGCCGAGGCCGCGGCCGAGCGCCTCCTGGCGCTCAACCCCCTGATCCGCATCGAGGCTCGGGCCGTGCGCTTCTCGCGCTCGAACGCGCTGGAGCTCGTGCGCTCGTGCGACCTCGTGATCGACGGCTCGGACAACTTCGCGACCCGCTACCTCGTCAACGACGCCTGCGTGATCGCGGGCAGGCCGTTTGTGTATGGGGCGATCCAGGGCTTCGAGGGACAGGTTAGCGTCTTCAACCTGAACGGCGGGCCCACCTACCGCTGCCTCTTCCCTGAGCCGCCCGAGGCCGGGACGGTGCCCAACTGCGCCGAGGCGGGCGTGCTCGGGGCCGTGACTGGGATCATCGGCACGGCCCAGGCCTGCGAGGCCGTGAAGGTCCTGGCCGGTGTCGGCGAGCCCCTGTCGGGCCGGCTTCTCGTCTGGAACGCGCTGTCCATGACCTTTTCGACGGTAGGGCTCAAGGCCGACCCCGCGTCGCGCAACATCACCGAGCTGCCGCCTGAGGGCTACGGCGAAACCTGCGCCGTTCAGCTTGAGGGTGACGAGATCGACAAGGAGGGGCTTGAGCGCCTGATCGCGTCCGGAGGTCCGCTTCAGCTTGTGGACGTGCGCGAGGGCTGGGAGCGAGAGCAGTCGTCCATCGATCCTTCCTTCCATATTCCGCTGCGGTATCTCGAGTCGGCCGCGCAGCACGAGCTGGCGCCGCTCGAGCCGTCCGTCCCCACGGTCGTTTTTTGCGCGGCCGGGGTCAGGAGCCTGCGCGGGATCCAGATCCTCCGGGAGAACCACGGCTTCCGCTCGGCTGTCAGCCTGCGGGGCGGCATGCACGCGTGGCTGCGATGAACGCGCCCTTCTGCATCCTCACGGTCGCGGGCTCCGACAGCGGCGGCGGCGCCGGCATCCAGGCTGACCAGAGGACGATCCGCGCGCTGGGCGGGCACGCCCTTACCGCGGTAACCGCGGTGACGGCCCAGGACACCCGGCGCGTGTCGGCGATTGAGGAAGTCTCACCCAGGCTTCTGAGGGCCCAGATCCGCGCTTCGCTGGAGGGTTTCCCCGTGGCCGCGGTCAAGACCGGTCTCCTGCCGAGCAGCGAGGCCGTCCGCGCCGTCGCCGCGGCGCTTTCCCGCCATCCAGGCATCCCGCTCGTGATCGACCCGGTCCTCGCCTCGACGAGCGGCACCCGCTTCCTGTCGGTGTCGGGCACGCGCGAGCTGAAGAAGAAACTTTTCCCCAGGGCTGCGCTCGTGACGCCCAACTGGCCCGAGGCCGAGCTCCTCTCGGGCCTGAGCGTGCGCTCCCATGCCGAGGCTGAGGCGGCCGCGCTCAAGCTGGCCCGCGAATGCGGCAGTCCTGTCCTCGTGAAGGGCGGCCACGCCCCCAAGGGCCCGTGCCGGGACTGCCTTGCCCTTCCCGAAGGCGGCGTCGCCTGGTTCACGAGCAGGAGGGTCTCGACGGCGAACACCCACGGAACGGGCTGCGTCCTCTCCTCGGCCATCGCCTCCTGGCTCGGGCGCGGCGCGAGCCTCACGGACTCGATCCGGTTCGGGCAGGCTTTCCTCCAGCGCGCGCTCGTGCGAGGCAGCAGCATCAACTGGGGAACCGGCCGCGGTCCCGCCTTCTTCGGCTCCAGGTAGCCCATGAAGACCCACAGGAAGGAACTCTGGTTCGAGGTGCAGGAGCGCCGGGCCTTCATCAACATCACGCGCCAGGTCGAGGAGGAGCTCAGGGCGAGCGGAATCCGGGAGGGCCTCTGCCTCGTGAACGCGATGCACATCTCCGCCTCCGTCTTCATCAACGACGACGAGTCTGGGCTGCACGCCGACATGGAGAAGTGGCTTGAGAAGCTCGCTCCCGAGAAGCCCCATTCCCAGTACCAGCACAACAGCGGGGAGGACAACGCCGACGCGCACCTGAAGCGGACCATCATGGGACGCGAGGTCGTCGTGGCGGTCACCGCAGGCAAACTGGACTTCGGCCCCTGGGAGCAGATATTCTACGGTGAATTCGACGGGTTGCGCCGCAAGCGCGTCCTCGTCAAAATCGTCGGCGAATGACCACCCCATCATCTTCGGTCCGCGCCGTCGCGTGCGCGCTCGGCCTCGCGGCCCTCTCCTGCCTTCCCTCGTTTGCCAAGGCGCCGCAGTCCGGGCTGGGCTACCACAACAAGCACTTCAGCATAGCCCTTTCGAACGGGCAGTTGGCGCTTAGCTGGCTCGGCGTGGACTCCCTCGGCAACGGGAAGGTCCACGACAACGTGGTCCGTGACCTCGATGGCGCCGGGGCCGGATACGAGTCCGTGTTTGTGGTCAACGACCCGGCCGGGGGGCGCGCCTATTTCAGGCACGTCGGCTCATCGGACAGTTCCGTCCCCGAGTGGGACTTCAGGCTGCACGAGGACCAGATCCAGGTTATATCGTCTTGGACGAAGGAGAGGCCCCCGGAAGCCTTCACGCTAACGTTCGATACCTCGGCGTGCTATGCGACCCTTCTCGGGCTCTTCGACTCCAAGGGCGACGTTCGCCTCCCCGCCATCCTTCACTTGCCCGGGTACGGCACGATCAAGATCGAGTCCGAGGGAAATTCCGGGAGTGCGCTTCACTACACGGCCGGCAAGGGCTGGGTGAAGGTTGCCTTCCCCGCGGCGGACGAGGCTCACCCGAAAATCGCCTACCGTTGGACCTTTGGGAGCGTCTACCCCGAAGTCACCGGCACCAGCGTCGACCGCAGGTACGACGGCTTCCGGCGCAACTGGCTCAACATCTTCCAGCTGAATCCGAGCCGACGCCTTCTCTCCAACAACACGAACAGCGATGTCTGCGGCTTCTGTTACTACGAGTACGCCGACATTGCGCTGGAAACACCGCCGCTGGTCGGCGACCTGAGGGCCATCGACATCGTCCGCCAGTCGCTGGACCAGATCCTCGCGGGAACGAAGGCCTACGGGATGCCCGGTTACGGCGACTTCCCCGAGAACACCTCCGACACCGCACCATCGCTCCTCATCGCGGCCTACGACTGCGTCCAGGGCAGGGACGACAAGGCGTGGCTTGCGGAGCATTACGGTCAGCTCAGGGCGATCGCCGACAAGATGCTGGCGACCGACACCGACAAGGATGGCCTCGTGAAGTATGCCGTGTCCGGCAACTCCGGCTCATGGAACGAGGGCCAGCCCAGGGTCCGGCCCTCCAACTGGTGGGATACGATCGGTTTCGGTCACGAGGACGCCTATTCGAACGCGCTCGCGTACCGCGCGCTTCGGGCGATGGCTGTCATGGCCCAACAGGGCCACGGCAGCGACTCCCCGAGATACGAGCGCGCCGCGGAGAAACTTAAGGCCGCGTATTTCCCCGCGTTCTACAACCCGTCGAGCGGCCTCCTGGCGGGATGGCGCTCCTCTGACGGCGCCATCCACGACTACGCCTTCACCTTCGTGAATGGCATAGCCGTCCTTTACGGGCTCGTTCCCGACGACAAGGCAGCCGCCGTCATGGACAGGCTCTGGGACAAGATGCGCGAGGTCGGCTATACGAACTTTCGGATGGGGCTGCCCGGCAACCTGGTGCCCGTAGCCCGCAAGGATTACGCGCACAAGGACCCGAGGTACGGTGGCGGAAAGCGCGAGGACAACGCAGACGGCTTCCAGGTCTACGAGAATGGCGGCGCGACGGCCTGCTATTCCTACTTCACGATCGCGGCGTTCGAGCGCGTCGGAGAGCACGAGAGAGCGAAGCAGATCCTGCTTCCGATCCTGGGCGCATTCGACGCGCGCGAGTTCGAGGGTTCCGGCGCCAACCACATGACCAATGACTGGCGCAGATGGGACGGCACCTCGGAGGGTTACGAGGGATTCCTGACCGACAACTACTACACGGTCCTGGCGGCCACGCCGCTAAGGCCGCTGCCGCCCCTCATCGCCACTCACTGAAGGAGATAGACCTCGACCAGGCCGACGCCGGTCGTGCCGTTCTGCCCGCTCATCTCCAGGGTATAGCTGCCGGGCGGGAGCGTGGCCACCATCGCGGCATCCGCGGAGCCCATAGGCAGCGCGAAGGCGCCAGCCTGTGTATCTGCGGCCACGACGGACGCGTCATTGGCCCAGCCCTTGTTGGTCTGGATGACGGAACTCGCGCCATTGAAGAGATCGATCTCCGGCTGGCTTATCGCGCCGGCGACACCGAAGCTGCTCAGCGTCGGCCCCACGCCCCGCAGGAGCACCTTGACCGGCAGGGTTCCCTGCACGACGAATCCGGCGATCAGGATGTTGGAGCCGGTCCCGATGTTGGCGCGCGCCGAGATGTTGATGAGGTTAGTCGCCGGGACGCCCGTGTCGGCGTCATAGATCTCGGCCAGGGCCACGCCAGTCGTGCCGCTGACGCCCGAGATCTGGGAGGTGTAGCCGCCCGCGGGAAGCGGGACCTCTATCGCCGAGTCCGATGCACTCTGAAGCGCGAAGGCGCCGACAGGGATGAAGGCTGCGGCCAGCGCTGCGCTGTTTCCCCAGGCCGTCACGGACTGGAGCGCCGCATTGGTGGTCGAGTTGAGGAGCGTGAGCGCCGGCTGGGCGAGGACGCCGGAGACGTCGTAGGGAGACATGGCAAGCGTGGGGCCGACCCCGCGGAGGATCACCTGCTTCGAGCCGGAGCCCCGGATCACGAAGCCGGCGATCAGGATGTTGGAACCCGTGCCGACGTTCGCCCTCGCCGAGAGGTTGACGATCCTGCCGGGCGCGGCGGCGCTTACGGTGACGGTGGCCGGCGCGCTCGTGACGCTCGAGCCTGCGCTCGTGACCGTCACGGTGTAGCTGCCCGCGTCGGCAGACGTCACGGTCGAGACGGAGTAGGTGGCGCCCGTGGCGCCGGGGATCGCGGAGCCATTGAAGTTCCACTGGTAGGAGAGTGCGCCCGGCCCGGTGGCTGACACCGACAAGGTGAGCGAGCCGCCGACATAGGCGGTCTGCGAGGCGGGCCCGGTCGCGATCGCGAGCGCCTGTGACTCGGTGTGCCCCACCCTCTTCGCGTCAAACTGGTACATGGGCCAGTCCGAGACGGCCTCCCCTACGCCAAGGTCGAAGGCGTAGATCTTGTGGTCCTCGCTTCCGACATACATGCGGTTGCCGCTGATGACCGGGGACGAGCGCACGTAGTCGTCGGTCGCGAAGGTGCGCACGATGGAGCCCGACGCGTTGACCGCGTAGATGTTGTGGTCGTAGGAGCCGATGTAAACCGTGCCGTTGGCGTCCACAGCCGGGGCGCTCGCGCGGACCTGGCTGCCCACGGCGCACTTCCACTGGAATGCGCCCGACGAGGCCGCGAGCGAGTAGAGGTTGCCGTCGTAGCCGCCGAAGTACACCGAGCCGTTGGCGAGCGCCGGGGCCGACGTGATGCCGTTGCCGGCCGCATACGTCCAGCGCAGAGCTCCCGCAGCCGTGAGCGAGTAGACGTTCCCGTTCAGCGTGGCGACATAGAGGTTGCCCGAGGCGTCAATCGCCGCGGCGGTATAGATCGGCTCGCCTGAAACCGGTGCAGTGAAGGTCCATTTTGAGGTGCCGTCGGGATTTACCGCATAGACGACGCCGCTGTCGGAGCTGATGTAGATGGTCCCGTCGGGGGCTATCGTTGGGGCCGCATAGGAATCCCCGGCAACGGAGGCCATCCACTTGAGCGTGCCGTCTGAATTGATGGCGTAGAGTTTGCCGTCGCTGCCATGCGTGTAGATGACGCCGCCGGCGCTCAGCGCCGTCGAGCACGAGACGCTGTTGCCGGACGTGCCCGAGCCAGCCGCTCCCTGGATCGTGTACTGCCACTTGAGCGTGCCGTCCTCGGCGTAGGCGTAGACGTTCCCGTCCGTGCTGCCCGCGTAGACCGTCCCGTCCGCGGCCACCGCGGCGGAACTCGTGTCGAAGATGCCCTCGGAGGCATGGCTCCACTTCAGCGCGCCGCCGGTGTTGTACGCATAGAGCGCGTTGTCGTTGCTGCCCACGTAGACCGTCCCGTCGGGCGCGACGGACGGTGAACAGGTGATGGAGTCCTGCGTCGTCGCCTGCCAGAGCGAATCGACCAGGGTGAGCGTGAAGTCGCCGACATCCCCCGAGGTCGACCCGTCCATTGCAATCAGGTAGGTCGTGCCCGAGGTCGCGTTGAAGGAGCAGACGCACTGGCTGACGTCGGTCGAGGCGCCCGTCATCGCGCCGCCGGCCGCGGAGGTCACGAGAGACAGGCTGCCGACAGTCGTGCCGGTGTAGACCGCGACATCGGGCGTGAAGTCATAACTGTAGCCGGACACAGCGAAGGTCCCTGACTTGGGCGCCGTCCAGGCGTACCAGAGCGAATGGCCGCCGGAGTGGCCCAGGATCTTCGGCTCGCTGGTCTCGAGCGTCGCGTTCACATTCGCGTCGGCGACCGTGAAGCTGGGGCCGTTCTCCGTCTTCGCCTTGGCTACCGCGTCGTTGTCGGGCGTCGTGTTGATGGCGAGGATCGTCTGGCCGGCGGCGCCGCCCTGGCCCTGGACGTTGATCTGGTAGGTCTGGCCCGCCGAAGTGTGGAAGCTCACCTCGGAGTACGCCACCTGCGCCCCGTTGCCGGACTCAAGGGGCTCCATCGCGAAACTTGTGCTAGTTGCGACCGCCGTCAGGGAGGCGATGCTGTTGCCCGTATAGACGCCAAGCGCCGTCGCATAGGTGCTGCCGCCCGTGGCGTACTGCCCGCCGCCCGTGCCGCTCGTGTCGATCTCGACCTGGGCGTCCTCAGGAGCGGTCCACTGCCACCAGAGGGAATGCCCGGTGCCCGAGGCAATGGCCGGCGTTCCCGACTCCGGTGTTGCGGGCGTGTCGGTGTTGTTCGAGCGCGTGTAGGGATCAAGGCCCACCAGGTTCGTGCGGTTGGCGAAGAGCGCGTTCGGCGCGGTGTTGGCCGCGGTCGTCAGCGCTTTTGTCAGGTTCAGCCGGCCGCCAGTCTGGGATTTGCCCGCCAGGGCCGGGATCGTGTCGACCGAGTTCAGCACGCGGTTGATAGTCTCCCGGTAGGTGTCGTTCGGGAACTGGGAGCGAAGGAGGGCGACCGTGCCCGTGACAAATGGGGCGGCCATCGATGTGCCGCTCTCGTACATGTAGGAGGATGAGCTCGAGAAGTACGTCGATATGATGTCCTCGCCCGGGGCGAACAGCTCGACCGAGCCCGAGCCGTAGTTCGTGAAATAGACCGGGTTGTCGCGGTTGTCGGAGGCGCCGACGCAGATGATGTTGTCGAGGGGATAGTCGGCCGGGAAGAAGCCCGAGATGTCGACGTTCTCCGCGCTGTTGCCCGCCGCGCAGACGAAGATCACCCCCGCTTTGCCCGCCGCGTAGATGGCGTCCATCTCCGCCTGCGAGAACGTCTGGTCGCCGTAGCTCGCGTTAAGCACACTCACCTTGTGGGCCACGGCGTACTCGATGCATGGGAGCTCGTCCGACGTGGAGCCGCTGTCGGCCGAGCTTATGAACTTCAGCTCCATCAGCTGCGTCTTCCAGGCGACGCCGCTGACGCCGAGCGAATTGTTGCCGACGGCGCCCACGATGCCGGAGACGTGCGTGCCGTGGCCCAGGTCATCCTCGGGCGGCCCGGACTTGGCCACCGCATTCAGGCCGTTCGTGCTGTCGGTCTCCGAGACGGAGGCCGTCGTGTTGCCGCTTGAGTCCTCCGTCGCATAGCTCGCGACCGTGCCAGGCGAAGGGTTCACCCAGAGGTTCGACACGAGGTCCTCGTGCGTCAGGAAGGCACCCGAGTCGACGATGCCGACTATCACATTGTTGGACGACGAGGTGCTGGTGTTCGTGATGATGTCCCAAGCGCCCTCCGCATGGATGTCGGCGCCGGCGATGCCTCCGCCCGAGCCGTTGTTGCTGAGCGCCCACTGGCTGGAGAAGTCCGTGTCATTCGGAACCTTCATGCCGTGTCGCAGGAAATCCGGCTCCACAAAGGCGTAACGCCCCGTCGCCTTCAGCCGCGCGACCGCGTCCTTCACGGACTCGCCGTTCGTCAGCTTGATCACCCGGATATGCCCGAAGCGCGCATACTCCTCTTTGAGCGTCAGGCCCTCGTCCCGCTCGACAGCGTTGATCGTCGCCAGCGCCTGGTCCTTCGGCTTCACGATGACTTGGCCGTCGCGAAAGCCCTGCGAGAGCTCCTTGGCGCTCAAGGCACTTGCGGACGAGGCCCATGGTTCCGCTCGGGCGACGCCGGTTGCCAAAGCCATCGCGAGGACTCCGCGCAGCCACCACCGGCTGCGCTTTTCAGGAAGGATTTTAGAGATCAAGGAATGCGACGGGGGAAGCGGTTGGGGACAAGAGACGAATGCCAAAGTGCCAAAGTATCGAATGCTGGTTTTGTCTCCTATAACGCAGAGAGAATGGCACGGGATTCGTTGGTGGGTGCGCAATCTGGCGCAGGGCGGAAAGTGATTCTCAGGCCTCCAGCCTAAGAACCTCGAGCGGAGGATGATCCACCACGCCCCGGCCGGCCAGGAAGCCGGTGATGACCGACAGCGAGGCCACGATAGCAATGGCGGCTCCGATCTGGCCCACCGGGGCCGAGGCCTCGACGTGGAAGACGAACCTGGCGAGGAGCTCGTTGCCCACGATCGCCAGGATCGCCCCTACAACGGCGCCCTGGATTCCCAAAACCGAGTACTCGACAAACTGGATGAGCGCCAGCTGGCGGCGGCTCGCCCCCAAGGTCCTCAGGAGCACGGTCTCCCTTATCCTCTGGTGGCGGCCCGTGAGCACTGCGCCGGCGAGGACGACGAGCCCGGTCGCCACGGTGAAAAGCGCCATGAACTGGATCGCGAAGGCCACCTTCGAGAATATCCCGTCCAGCGTCTGCACGACCAGCGCGAGGTCGATGGCCGTCACGTTCGGGAAGGCGTCGACGACGGCCCGCTGGACGTTGGCCGAGTCCGCCGGCGTCGCCGCGTGGATCGCGGCAAGGTAGGTCTTCGGCGCGTTCTCAAGGACGCCCTCGGGAAAGACGACGAAGAAGTTGGGCTCAAGCCGACGCCACTCAACGGCTCGGATGCTGCCGACCTCGGTCCTTATGGGCAGGCCCTGCACGTCCCAGTCGACCTCGTCGCCGAGGTGGAGGCGCATGTCGTGTGCGAGCTCCTGCTCGACCGAGATCGGGACGAGCGCCGTCCCCGGCATCGCCTTTCCGGTGAACTTTCCCTCGACCAGCTTCTCGGTGTCGGAGAGAGAGCCCCTGAAAGTGGACCTGTACTCCCGCCTCAGCCCCCACTCCGCAATGTGGGCTTCCTTGTCGGCCAGCATCTCGTCGACCGTTCGGCCGCGGATCGCCGAAATCTTCATGGTCACGATCGCCGCGGTTTCCATTATGGGCGTGCCGGTGCCTGCGGCCACGGTGGTCAGCGGGGCGATCTGGTCGTCCTGGATATCGAAGAAGATGAGGTTCGGCCGGCCGAGCGCGTCGGCACCCGATATCTCGTTCAGAAGCGTCGTCCTCACGAGGAAGAGAGTCAGGACGAGGAACGTGCCGAGCCCGAGCGAGACGAGGAGCAATACCGTGCGGTTGTTCGGCCGGTGGAGGTTGGCGAGGCCCTGTCGAACGACGTAGGGAAGCCCGCGGGGCGTGAACTTTCTCGCCATCCAGGCGACCAGGACACCGAGGCCCGCAAGGATTAGGAAACCCGTGCCGAGCATCCCCGCGAAGCCAAGGCCAACGGCCAGGGATGCCGTCTGCCAGACCGCGAAGACCGCGACGGCGACGGCGATCGCGGCGCCGATCGCGAGCCGCAAAGGGTCGGGCGAGGCGGCCGCGTCGTCGGCCACGGCGGAGCGAAGCGCCGCGAGAGGCGGGATCCGGCGGACCGCCAGGAGGGGAAGGACGGAGAAGAGGATGCAGATCACGACACCCGCGCCCATCCCGCGAAGGAGGGCCGGCCACGACACGAAGAACTGGATGTCTATGGGGAGGACGCCGCGGAAGAGCGCGGGGAGCGCCATCTGCACCGCGACGCCGACAAGGCCACCCGCGCAGGCGCCGCCGACCCCGAGGGCGAAGCCCTGCACCAGGTAGACCGAAAAGCCCTGCCGGGCGCTGGCCCCGAGGCACCTGAGGATCGCGACCGTCGCGATCTTCTGGCGGATGTAGGCGTGAAGCGCGCTCGCGACGCCAATGCCGCCGAGGACCAGGGCCACGAAGCCCACGAGGCTCAGGAAACCGTCCAGGTGCGCGATCGCCTGGCCGAGGTTCTTCTTGCGCTCGGCGACCGTCTCAAAGGAAAGTCTCACGAGCGGGAACTTCTCCCTCATCGCCTTCACGATCGCGTCCGCGTCGGCGCCGGAGGGCAGCCGAACCATCGCCCGGTACCTGGCGAGGGCCTGGCCGCTCGCGAGCCCCGTGGAGGCGAGGGAGGGCATCGGGATGTAGGCGCGGGGCGCCATCATCGCGACACCCGGCGACTCGCCAGGGACCTTCTTCACCGACCCGACGACGGTGAAGAGCGTCTTTCCCATCTTCACCTGGTCGCCGACCTTGACGCCGAACTGCGCCATGAGCGTCGGCTCGATGACCGCAACATCCCCGCCCTCACGCAGCCTGTCTATCGCCCCGGCGGGCTCCGTCTCGAACTTCCCGTAGAAGGGGAAGGCTCCCTGGACGGCATGAACCTGCACCAAGCGGAGGCGCTTGATGGCCGGGAAGGTCATCATGGACGAGAACGTCTGCTCGCGGGCGACCTCGCCGCGGAGGCTGGAGAGGAAGTCGGTCACGGGGACCGTCAGCTGCGCGGGCGAGGTGACGAAGAGGTCCGCCCCGAGGAGCCCCTTGGCCTCGGAGTCTATCGCGCTCCTGACATTGGCGCTGAAGGACCCGATTGAGACCAGGGCCGCGATCCCGAGGACCACGGAAAGGGAGTAGAGGACCAGCCTGCGCCTCGAGGCGCGGGAGTCCCGCCAGGCCATGTTCAGGACGAAGCTCATGGTACGCTCAGGCGGAGGCGTTGGCCTGGTCGGAGATCACAGACCCGTTCTTCAGGCGGATCACGCGCTGGCACCGGGCGGCGAGCTCGTTGTTGTGGGTCACCATGACAAGCGTCGTGCCGCGCTCCCGGTTGAGTCCGAATATGAGCTCGACCATTGAGTCGGAGGTGTCGCCGTCCAGGTTGCCGGTCGGCTCGTCGCAGAACAGGATCTTCGGGTTGTTGATGAAGGCGCGCGCCAGGGCTACCCTTTGCTGCTCGCCCCCGGAGAGCTGCACCGGGTAGTGGCCCGCGCGCTCGGAGAGGCCCACACGCTCAAGGAGCGCCCTGCCCTGCGGCTCGCAGCCGGCCTCGCCCCGCAGCTCGAGGGGGACCAGGACGTTCTCAAGCGCCGTCAGGGTCGGTATCAGCTGGAAGTTCTGGAACACGAAGCCGACGTTCTCGTTCCTGACCCGGGCGCGTTCGTCCTCGTCCAGGGTGTCGAGCCTTCGCCCCGCCAGGTCCACGGAGCCGCCGCTCGCCCGGTCGAGCCCGGCGCAGAGTCCAAGGAGGGTCGTCTTGCCGCTTCCGCTCGGCCCGATGATCGCGAGCGTCGAGCCCCCGGCCAGGTGGAAGCTCGTCTCATGGAGAACGGTCAGCGGCCCGGCCGCGGTCGCGTAGGTCTTGGTCAGGCGGTAGACGCTCAGCATCACTTGCGGGGACATGGGCGCAACCAATACATATACCCGGCAAGGGCAACCTCTCGGAGCCGGAGTTAGCTCTGAAATCGCGGCCTATGGCCTTGCGTGGACCCCGCGAACGTATCAGGGTCCGCCATGATCCAGAAACGCTTCAAGGCATACCTGGCGTGCGCGGCGGTTTTCCTGGCCACGCTTTCCCTGGCAAGAGCGCAGGTGGTGACGATGGGAGGAGCCCAGTCGGATGTGTGGATTGGTAGCTTTCCCGACGACAACGTTAACACGCCGACGGACTGGGTGGGCGGCGTCGTCCCCCCGGGCTACATGTCAGGCGCGGACATCTTCGCGTTCAACGACGACAGCGATCCCAACCTGAACATCAA
>DASRSJ010000303.1:0-18549 GCA_035656555.1 Opitutaceae bacterium | reverse complement strand
CGTAGACGGCGGGCAGCGAAAAGGCGTAACCGAGAAGCGTCGCGAAGCCGACCGAGGCGCCAACCGACCCGAACACGGCCTCGGCAAAGAGGCGCTCGCGGGCGCGCTTGTTCGTGATCCTCCAAAATATGGTGAACCCCGCGACGGCGATGCAGGCCGCTCCCATGATGGAGCCCCGGCCCGGCTGCGCCGTGTCGATAAGCAGCGTGTCGCGCGTGAAGAGCTCGTCGATCTTCAGGTCATTTCCCGTCAGCCCCTCGATCACGGTCAGGGTGCCGATGATCGCGGCGACCAGTCCGCCCCATGGTGCGTTCTTTAGCCCGAACTCGCGACCAAAGAGGGCGATGCCGATCGCGAGGAAACAGATTCCCTCGTTGAACATGATCGGCGAGAGGTGCTCGATCGGCTGCACGAGCCTGTCGACGCGCAGCATCCAGCCCAGGGGGCTGGCGATACCCACGACCACCAAGATTAAGGCGAGCGCAAGCGACACCCGCTCGGTCCAGGATCGGCGGGGCAATGTGTTGACGTTGTCCATTAGACCCGCCGCGATTAAAGTCATCCCGGACTCTGGGGCAATGTGTTTCGCGGCATGGGGTTTACGCATTACTACCCACTCCCCAGAGGGGCCATTTCAGCCCTTGCGTGTCAGGGTGCCGAGTCCAGGAGGGTCGGCGGGGCCTTGTCTGCCGAGTTCGCCTTGCTCTCGTCAACCCGGAATAGGTTCAGCGGACTGTAGGCGAGCCTCCAGGAAGGCTTGTCGATGCTGCCCGCCAGCTTTACCCGGAACAGGGCCGAGAAGGGCGCGGAAATCGCATTGAAGAGGATGAGCGGGCTCTTGCTCTCCATGAAGGGGTAGATGTTGGCCGTGAAGTCCAGGGTGCGGTGGTCGATCGAGTACGTGCCCTTGGCCTTGATCTGGGAGTTAGCGCCCAGGACGGTCAGATCCGGGAAATCGAGGAAGGAGTTATGGATCTTGAAGGTCGCCCGCGCCTGCGTGAAGCGAAGCTCCGGGAACTTGAGGATCTTGGAGAGGCCCCCGAAGAGCCCCAGTTCGCCCAAGTTGGCTCCCTGGATCTGAAAATTGCCCTCGCCGCCGAAGGTGTTCAGCTGATCCATCGTGCCCGCGGCGGAGATGCTCAGGTCGAGGCGCACGCCCGACTTGTCCTTCGCAAACGTGTCCATGGCGCCCGACTCCCCGGGCTTGGCGGTGACGACATAGCCCGCTGCCGCCTGGGCGGCCAGCCCGAGGCTGCCGCCGGTCATCGTCGCCTTGAAGCCCAGGCGCCTCTCCGGACCGGTCACGTCGGCCGAGGCCTTGACCGACCCGCCGGCGAGACCGGCCTCGATCGAGCTCACGTGGATGTCGTCGTCCGCCAGGTCGAGCGTGAACGCGGCCCTGTCGAAGGCGACCCCGTGGATCTTAAGGGGCGTGTCGGCGCGCACGACCGCGTGCATCTGCTTGTGGCTCGTGCCGCTTCCGGGACCGTCGAAATGGCCGTGGACCGTGGCCGAAGGTGGCTTGATGAAGGAGAAGGTCTCGATCGCGGCCTCGCCCTCATGGGGCAGGAGGGGGGCCAGAGGACGTGGATCGATGCCGGAGTTTGCATCGATGTCCAGGCCGGTCCACATGCCGTCGGAGGCGAGAGTGGAGAGCTTGAACGAGCCGACGGCCGAGGAGCCGTCGTTCGTCACTGCGATCTCAAGGTCGTCGGCCGCGTTCTCGTCCACGAAGAGGATCGTCCTTAGCGTGTCGAAGTGAACGCCCTTCACGAGAGGACCCGGGACGGCGGCGTAGCCGAAGACGGAGAAGTGGCGCACCTTCGAGTAGCGGCCCTTCACCTCGAGGTTGGCATCCGGCGGTGCGACGGGGAACGCGAAGTTGCCGAAGATGTTCTTCCACCATTCTCCACCGAACCAGGGCGAGATATTGAGCGGCCTAAGGCGCCCGCCAAGGAGGTAGCGGAAATCCTGCGTCGTGAAGTCCTGCTGGTAGGATCCGACGACGAAGTCGTCGCCGCTCTTGCCGTAGGCGTCGCTCACGAAGAGGTGGTCGCCGTCGAAGTCCGCATGGCCGCGGGCCTCCTCGAAGCGAACGCCGTAGGCCGTGAAGTCCCTCGTGTCGAAGCGCACCGCGATCTTCGTGAACTTCCAGCCGGGTCCGAACTTCGCGGTGCCCTTCGCCTCGACCGGCTGGCGGAGGTCGACGAAGCGCCTCAGGTTGACGCCCGTCTTCTGCGAAACGGGCTCGAGCAGCGACGGGGATAGCGATGCGACAAAGTCGATGTCGGCGGTCTTGGCGTCCAGGTCCACGGCCCCGTGGGCCCAGACCGGAAGCCCGTGCACCACGGCGCCAATCTGGGCCGTCACGTTCTTGCCGTCCCAGGGGCGGATCCTCGCGATCGGTGCCACGATTGTGTCGCCGTCGACCGTGACCGAGGCCGCGGTCAGGTCCATCTCACGGGGCTGGAAGGCCAGGGTGTCGATCTTCAGGACGCCGCGGATGCGGGCCCTGGCGCCCTTTGCGTCGACCTTGCCGGCGACGCTCAGCCCCTCGACCGTTGCCACGAGCGACGTCATGGTGGGCGTGCCGCCAAGGAGAGGGAAGCGGCTCTCGGCCTTGATGCGCGTCGCCTCGATGGCGACCGGCTTGGACAGCTTCAGGCTGTCCGCCAGGAGCTCGGCCACCAGGATCGCCCCGCGGGTGTCCGACGGCATGAGGGTGGCGTTTATGACCGCGTGGTCCAGGCCCGCCATCTCCGCCTCGGCGTTGGAGATCTCCTTGCTCAGGCCGACGTAGTTCTTGGACAGGAACTCGGCGAGCGGGAGACTGGTGGAGGTTCCGCCATTGGCCGTTGCCTTGAGGGTGCCGGCGTTGATCGTTCCGTGCGCGGAGACGCTCACGGTGCCCAGGTGGCAGTTCAAATAGTCGACGGTGAACTCGTCGCCCCGTGAGGTGATGGAGAAGCCGGCGTCCACATCCTCGACGATCTTCTCGGCCTGCCCGGAGGTCGACATCATGGCCGGCACAAAGAGGTTCGCCCCGGTCGCGCGGATCTCCCGAGGCTCGAAGCGGCGCTCAAGGAGGGCCCATGGGTCGAGGCGCAGGTAGATCGTGTCGGCCGTCACGATCGGCTCGCTGAACGAGTCGAGCTTGAAGCGGACCTTCTTGAGGAGCACGCGGCCGGACGGGTCGAACGTGGCCTGCCCGAACTTCACCGTCGCCCCGGACTCGGCCAGGTGGTTCTCGATGGCGTGGAGCAGGAACCGCGGCACCGGAAGCTCGTTCACGGAGGCGATGTAGGACTGGAAGATGAGCAGGACCGTGAGCGCCAGCCACAGCGTCCAGAGCGCGACGGTGCCGAGGATCACGCCGCACATGCGCGCTCCCGCGAGGCAGGGCCTTAGTATTCCGGCGGACATCCGATCAGGGGCGCGTGAGCGTGAAGAGGGCGTCCAGCAGGGGCTGCTCGATCTGGAAGACGGCACCGAAGTCCTTGGAGCCGGCAAGCTGTTCGGTCCCGCCCGTGCGCTCCGCGAACCAGAGCGTCATGGTGTTGACCTGACCCGGGCCGGTTCCCCCGGGCAGAGAGATCGTGGCGTCCAGGCGGTACTTCCACGAGCGGACCTCGCCGGCGGCGAAGACCTTGTCCGGGAATCCGTCCTGGACGAAGCTCGCGGCCTTGAGGGTGCGCAGCTGGGCGAGGAGGCTCATGATGGCCTCGCGCCTCTGGCCGGTCTCGGACGCCAGGGCGGTCTCCCAGGTCTCGTTGCCCGCCAGCGTGTGCGTGTACACGACGGAGTTGTCGGCGGCGTTGGTGAGGCTGACGGAGGTGATGCGGGCCGCGGCCGGGAGGGAGCTAAGCAGGCGCTCGCGCCAGGCAAGGGGCGAGGCGCTCGTCTCCTTCAGGATGTCGGGCTCGACCGCATAGACGGAAGGCAGCCCCGCGATGCGTGCGTAGGCCACGTTCTCGCGCTTGGTGGGCAGGCCGATCTGGAGCGTCACCTCGGTCGAGGGCGTGCCGCGCAGTGTCAGCTTGATCTCGCGCTCGGGCCTGTTGAATCCCCAGCCCTCGATGTCCGCGTTCGTCGGTGCGTCGCTCTGGAACCTCAGCGCGTTGAGGGTCTCGAGCTTCTCCAGCAGGCGCTGCACGGCTCCGGCGTCGGCCGGAAGCGTCTGCGCGCCCTGCGCGCCGCCGCGCCTTGTGATCTGCCAGCCGGCCTCGTGGCCTGCGGCCGGCGACTCCAGGCGCTGGAGGGAGATCTCGGGCTGGTTGAGCGCCGAGAGGGCGATCGAGGAGACCGAGCCCGGGTCGAAGTCCAGGATCTGCCGGTCGCGCAGTTCGTCGGCCGCGTCCTTCAGCGTATCCATGAGCTTTGCAGGTATGTTGACCGTGAAGACGGCGCCGCGGTCCTCGAGCTGGGCGTAGTAGTCGTTGTCCTCGTCGGAGGCCGTGCCGACGAAGAGCGTCTGGTGGCGGTTGTTGCCCTCGATCGTTATCCGCAGCACGGGGCTCGCGGCCGGGGGCGACGAGGGCGGGTTCTGGAGGACGAAGGATTTAACCCTGAGGCCGTCCAGGTCGTTGAGCGTGAGCTCCGTCGCGTTCTTGCCCGCGCGCGCGTTGACCGGTGTGCGGAACATCCAGTGGCCGCTCTCGCGGTCGCGGTCCAAACGCACGCGCACGCTCGAGGGCGCCGCGGTCTGCAGGTTCAGCGACTGCGCCTCGAAGACCTGGATCGTGAAGATCGTGTCGAGCCTGAGCTGGTCGAAGGAGACCGCAAGGCTGTCGGCCAGCGAGCGGCTAACCACGTGTATCGTGTCGCCGTCGTTGGAGAGGAGGTAGAGGTGGTCGCCGACCTTGGTCGTATCGCCAATCTTCAGCACGGTCGTCTGTGGCGTTGCCGTGCCGGGACCGGACTCGCCGCCCGAGGTGAAGGCAAGCGTCGTCTTCGGCTGCTCAAGCCCGTAGTCCGCCAGCTTCTGTCCGTTCTTCTCCAGGTCCTTCGTGCTGAAGCTCGTCTCGTGCTCCAGGAACTGGAGCTCGTTGAGGATGTGGCTGACCGCATTCGGGTTGGCCGGCCACTCGACGGGCTTGGTCAGGAACCAGGCGTCGCCCCGGCGCTCGATGGCGTAGGTGGTCTCCGGCGTGGCGCCCGTCACCTCGAGCGTCTTGATGTTCGCGGCCTCCGGCCCGAGCACCCGGCGCCTCGCCTCGTGCGAGGCCCGCTCGATCCGCCAGTCGCGCTCGAAGTAGAAGATGAAGAAGAACAGCGCGACGTTCAGGAAGAGCAGGACGAGTGTGACTTTGGAGCGCATGGCTGTTGATCCGGGCGGGGTGCTAGTTTCGCCGTGCCCAGTATACCGCGATCCCGAGGAGGGCGGCAATGCCGGGAAGGGCGAGCATGAGCGTGTAGCGAAGGTGGGCGAGCTCGCCTGCGCTGAGGGAAAGAGAGAAGCGCTCAATCGGCCTGGCGGGCACGTTCAGCGAGGCGTCGCGCCCGACAGTCCAGTTCACGGCGCCGAGGAAGAGCGCCATCGTCCCGGTGTCGGTGATGCGCGCATTGGAGATCAGGTCGCCGGTCCCGAAGACCACGATCTTCCCTCCGGGGACGCTCGAGGTGAGGCCGCCCCGCACGGGGACGCGCTCGGAGGACACCGCGATCCCGAGCGCGTTGGCCGGATCCATCTGGGGCAGGCCCTTGATGTCCAGCCCGGGGATGTAGGGCGCGACGCCGCGCTCGCGGTAGCCGACCTCGCCCCAGGCGGTGGGCGAGCTGGCAGCGAGCGTCACGACCGTGAGTCCCTCGGAAATCGGCCGGCCAGGCAGGGGGCGCACGCTCCTCGCGTGGCCGATCCGCAGGCCCTCCTGGTAGTCGATCAGGGTCTGGGTGATCGCGTGCTTGGAGTAGGCGCGGATGATCAGGTCCCCGTCCTCGGTCATGTTCTCTGAGGAGGGATCGAGGATGATGTCGTCATCGAGGATGATGCCCCAGTCGTCGATCAGGAGGTCCTTAAGGCCGGGTGTCGTGTCCACGGCGGCGAAGAGGATCAGCTTGCCGGCGCCCGCGCCGAGGTACTGGCGCAGCATCTCCTGCTCCGCGCCCGTGAAGGAGTCGCGCGGGGCGACGCTGACGAGGAGCGCCGCGTCGGCCGGGATCTTTCGCGCCGAGGAGAGGTCCAGCGTCTCGACGTCGTAGTTGCGCTGGCGCAGCTCGTCGCGGATCACCGAGAGGCCGTGCGCGGGGTCGACGTCGTCCGGGCGCAGTTCGCCGCGGCCCACCAGGAAGTAGATCTTCTTCCGGTCGGGGTTCGACACGTCGAGGATCGCGGCCGTCACGGCCTGCTCGCCCACGAACTCCTTCGCCTGCTTTTCCTGGACGCGGTAGAAGTTGTCATGCGTGAGGACGCGCCTCCTGTCCCCGCAGAGGAAGAGCACCATGCCCGGCTGCGCCACGCCGTACTGCTCCGTCTTCCTGCGGTCCTCGTAGAGGTTCACGTACTCATAGGTCACCTGGCCCGCCGGATTGGCCTCGGTGGCATAGACGTACTCGCGCAGAATGCCCTTGATCTCGGGATCGTCCGTTCCGTTCGAGGTCACGACGATGTGGACGGGCAGCGAGAGCTCGTGCAGGTAGGCGAGCGTCTCCGGCGAGAGCGAGAAGCGCCGGTACCGCGTCAGGTCGTAGCGCCACGAGTGGCTCCTCGCCAGGTAGTTGAGCCCGCCCACGAACATCAGGAACAGGATCGCCTGAAGGATCAGGTTCATCGTTCGCACCCACCGGGAAAGTCGGAATCCGTCCATCGCGTTCGGGTCCGTCGGCTAGCTGTGGAGGAGCTTGGCCTCGACGCTGAGGATGCTGAAAATGAGGGCGATCACGGTGCCGCTGACATAGAACAGCACCTCCCGTGTATCGATGATACCGCGCGTGAAGTCCTCGTAGTGCTGGAAGATGTCGGCGTAGGTCACGGCCTCCTTGAGCGGCGAGAGCGCCTCACGCTCGATCCAGGGCGCATGCGCGAGGTAGAGTCCGCCGAAGATGAATGCCGCCAGCATGACGACGCAGAGCATGCCGGCCACGGCCTGGTTCCTCGAGAGCGAGCTCGCGAAGACGCCGATCGCGACGAAGAAGAGGCCGGCGACCGTGATGAAGAGGTATCCGCCCAGGATCGGGCCCGGGTCGATCAGGTGGGCTTCGCCTGCGAAGCGCTTGAGGATGTAGAAGAACCCCGAGGTCGACGCCCAGAACGCGAGGTAGAGGAGGTAGGCCGCGGCGTACTTGCCGAGGACCACCTCGGTCGTCGTGACCGGCGTCGTCAGCAGCGTCTCGATGGTCCCCAGGCGGCGCTCCTCCGCGAGGCACTTCATCGTCAGGAGCGGCACCATGAAGAGGACCGGGAACCAGTAGTAGAGGAAGAAGACCGAGGCGGGGGAGAGGTCCTGGGGGGTCTTGCTGTAGTCCTCGAGGATGCTCGTGAAGAAGAAGCCCATGAGCGAGAGGAACGCCACGGCCGCGATGTAGGTGCTCGGGCTGACGAGGAGCATGCGCACCTCGTGGCTCAAGATCGTGAAGAAGTGCTTCATGGCCTTCCTCCCGGCCCGGGGGATACCGCGTCCCAGCTGCGGCGGGTGGCGGCCAGGAACACGTCCTCGAGGGTGGGGTGGGCGCGGCTAAGCGCCCGCACGCGCAGGCCCTCGGACAGGCACGCCCTCAGGATCGCCTCGCCGCAGTCGTCGGCGTTGAGCGTCTTTAGCTTGATGGTGCGAAACCCGTGCTCGTCGGGCGTCCCCTCGGAGGCCACGGAGAGGCCGGGGTCGATCGAGCCCAGGAGGAAGGAGAGCGAGCCGATCTCGCCCGCGGCCTCGATCTCGTAGGCGGACTGGCCCAGCACCTCACGCCGGAGGTCAGCCGGCGTCCCCTGCGCCACGATGCGCCCCTGGTTGATGATCAGCACGCGGTCGCAGGTCATCTCGATCTCGGGCAGGATGTGGCTGGAGATGAGGACCGTCATGCGGCCCCGCAGACTCGCGATCAGGTCGCGCACGATGAGAATCTGGTGGGGGTCCAGTCCGATCGTCGGCTCGTCCATGATGATGACGGGGGGCTCGGCGAGGACCGACTCGGCGATGCCCACCCTCTGGCGGAAGCCCTTGGAGAGCTTGCCGATGATCTTGTGGCGGACCCGCTTCAGGTCGCAGAGTTCGAGGACCTCGTCGATGCGGGAGCCCAGTTTGCCGCGCGGAATCTCCTTCAGGCGCCCCCTGAAGTAGAGGTACTCGCTGACGCGCATCTCGTCGGGAAGGGGGTTGTTCTCGGGCATGTAGCCGACGCGCTTCTTGACCGCGTCCGGGTCCGTGACGACGGAGTACCCGCAGATGGAGACGCTCCCCGAAGTCGCAGGCAGGTAGCCCGTCAGGATCCTCATGGTGGTCGACTTGCCGGCTCCGTTGGGCCCCAAAAAGCCGATGATCTCGCCCTTCGGCACCGTGAAGCTGATGCCGTTCACCGCGGTGACGCCGGCGTAGGACTTGACGAGGTTCGTGACCTCGATGGCGGGCTGGGGGGGGATCGGTGACATGCCGCTCGCTCAGGACTCCTTGTCGATCGTCACCTCGCCGGCCCTGTAACCCTGCGTGCGGCCCCGGTCATCCCGCAGGAGGAGCGAGCCGCTGTCGTCTATGCCGAGCACGCGTCCGTGCCTCTTGCGCCCGGCCTCGGTCAGCGTCACGTCCCTGCCGCGAAGCACGTCGTACTTGTTCCAGAGCTCCGCGAAGGTGGCGATGTGCTCGCCGTCGATGAAGCGCTCGTAGGCGAGGAGGACGCGCCCGATCAGGGCCGCCGTCAGCCGGTTCAGGTCGATCGGCTCACCCGCAAGCTCGGAGAGGGAGACCGCGCGGCGAGCCAGGTCGGAGGGCCACTCCGTCTGCGGGCTGTTCACGTTCAGGCCGAGGCCGAACACGAGGTCGCGGATCTGGTCCGCATCCACGCGCGCCTCCGTCAGCATCCCGCCGGCCTTCTTGCCGTCGAAGACAATGTCATTGGGCCACTTCACGCCGGGGGCGACCGGCACGAACTTGGCGACCAGCTCGCAGATCGTGACACCCATCCAGAGCGTGAAGGTCTGCATCCTCTCGGGCGCGATCCGGGGACGGAACGCGAAGCTGGAGTAGAGGTTGCCGCTCGACTCGCTGTGCCAGACCCGGCCGAAGCGGCCGCGGCCCTTGGTCTGCTTCAGCGCGAAGACGGCGAACGGCGCCGCGCGGCCGGCGGCGAGGAGCCTCGCACATTCGTCGTTCGTGCTGTCGATCGACTCGCGCACCTCGAACCCGAATCCCTTGCGGCGCACTTTCAGCTGCGCCTCCACGAGCCCCGTGTGCAGCATCGGGGGCATCCTCGAGAGACGGTAGCCGCGGGCGGGCTGCGCCTCGAACTCGAAGCCCTGGGAGCGCAGCTTCTCCATCTGGTGCCAGACTGAGACCCGGCTCACACCAAGCTTGGTGGCCATGGCGCCCCCCGAGACCCATCCCCGGCCTGCGGCCAGAAGTTCCCGGAGGATCAGCGACTCGGTCACTTATTATTTCCTCCGACGATTCCTCCGCCGGACCAATCCCAACCCGTGCCGCTTCGCATGTAGGTGTCGCTGCTCTGCTGGAGAATGTAGGAGCCCTCGGATGCCGCGCCGCCGCGGGCCATCGCGTGCGCCTCGTCCTTGAGGTCGTCGATGTTGTCGAGCCTCTGATCCTCGAGGTACATCATCTGGGCCGCCCCTGAGTTGAGGCCGAGGATGTTGCCGAAGAGGAGCCCGGAGTGGTTCTTGAAGGCGAGGTCGATCTGGCCCTGGGTCGTGTAGAGGTCCCTTTCGCGGAACACCGGGGGCCGCGACTCCTGGACGACGTACTTGGGCAGGCGCTTGATCTCGTTCTTCGGCTTGTCGACGTCGCGAAGGTCGACCGGGTCCACCACCGGAGTGGGGGTCGGGGTGGGCGCCTTGTACTTCGGCATTCCCTGGGAAAGGGCCGCGGCCAGGCCGGCGGAGATCGTTCGAGTCTCGCCGTCGGAGTCGACGTGGGCCGGCGGGGAATAATCCCTGGGAGCGGGGGCCAGGACGATCGTGCCCGTGTCGGAGCTGCCCACCGCGTTGCCCGCCGTCTTCGGGGCCCCCATCGGCACCCCGGTCGCCAGTTCCTGCGCGAGTGCGGGCCCGGCAATCAGGGCCATCGCGAGCAGGATCTTGGAGGCGCGGTTAGTCATTACTATCATTGGGAAAGGTAACTTGGAGCGCGGTTCCGCGCAACCCAATCCTTGGCTGGAAGGGCCGTCTCCGGGTGGCCCCGCCATCGATCGTATTGGGCGCCGGCTACGAATGCCTCCAAAGCAGGGATAAAATGCACGAGGCCTCGTTTTGTGCATTCACCCACTAACTTTTTGAGTTTCCCGCGGGTTGTTAGTGCACACACCCAATCGCGCGAACCTCATGGGTAAAGCAAGCTTGACAGATGACAAGGATGCTTTACATCACGGTGCAAGTTTATCGAGCTTTCCCGTCAGATTTCTGGCACTATCCCGGTTCCGCTAACCACAGCGCCCCCATAAGGTTATAATTTGTCGAATTTGATGGCACGCTCCCGGTCCTGACCGTGTCACCCGCGCTCTCCCCAGCGGCCGCTCGCCCACGGCACATTTTCCGCTAACCCCAATTCCCCCCCCAACACCCATGACCTACCCACGTCAGAACAAGATAGCCTCGTTATACTCCGTCACCCGCGTATTCCTGCTGGGCTGCGCGGCCGTGCTCGCGTCGTCGGCCTTTGCCCAGAGCAACTATGCGACCCCCTACACGGTGACCACGGTCGCCGGTACGGCGGGGCTGACCAGCGGCGTCATCGACGGGACCGGGGCGGCCGCCGTCTTTTCCGAGCCGGCAGGCGAGGCCGTGGATTCCAACGGCAACATCTTTGTTGCGGACACGTCGGCCTCGACGATCCGCAAGATCACGCCTGCGGGCGTCGTGACGACCTTCGCCGGCAGGCCCGGTGTCTCGGGCAGCACTGACGGAACGGGATCGGGTGCGCTTTTCTTTGATCCCTCCGGAGTCACGATCGACTCCAGCGGCAACCTTTTCGTCGCCGACCAGGGCAACAACACCGTCCGCAAGGTCACGCCGGCCGGAGTCGTCACGACCTTCGCGGGAACGGCTGGCGTCGCCGGCAGCGCCGACGGCACGGGCGCGGCGGCCCAGTTTACCGGGCCCTATGGCATCGCGGTTGACGGCAGCGGGAATGTCTATGTCTCCGACCAGCTCAACAACACGATCCGCAAGATCACCTCGGCGGGGGTCGTCACCACGTTTGCCGGGGCGGCGGGTGTCGCGGGCATCACCGACGGACAGGGCGCAACCGCGAGGTTCCGCCAGGTCTACGGCCTGAGGTGTGACTCGTCGGGAAACATCTTCGTCGCGGACGCGGGCAACAGCACGATTCGCAAGATCACGTCGGGCGGAGCCGTGACGACGATCGCCGGCACGGCGGGAAAGACCGGCTACGCGGACGGCGCGGCCGCGACGGCGCTCTTCAACGCCCCGACGGGCGTGGCCGTCGACTCCAGCGGCAACGTGTGGGTCTCCGATTTCAATAACAACGTCATCCGCGAAGTGTCGGCCAGCGGCTCCGTTTCCACGTTTGCAGGCGTCGCCAAGATTGGCGGCTCCGTGGACGGGACCGGCACCAGGGCCGAATTCTACGGGCCCTTCGACGTGGCCATCGACGCGGGCGGCAACCTTTTCGTGTCGGACGTCGACAACCAGACGATCCGCAAGATCACTCCCGCGGCCGTGGTCACAACTCTCGCGGGCGTGGCGCAGGGCGGCAACGCGGACGGCACCGGTGCGGCGGCACGCTTCGCGCGCCCGACTGGCGTCGCGATCGACAGGAGCGGCAGTGTCTATGTGACCGACGAGAACAACGACACGATCCGCAAGATCACGGCTGGTGGCGTCGTGACGACGTTCGCAGGATTGGCCGGCAATGCGGGTTCCGCCGACGGGACCGGCTCGGCGGCCCAGTTCGACGGGCCGTTCCGGCTCACCGTGGACCCCAGCGGCAACATCTTCGTCTCGGACTTCTCGAACAACACGATCCGCAAGATCACCCCCGGCGGGACCGTCAGCACTTTCGCGGGCACACCCACGAAGGCAGGCGCAACGGACGGCACCGGCAGCGCGGCGCTCCTTGACGGCCCGGTCGGCATCGCCGCCGACTCAAACGGCAACATCTACGTCGCCGAGCAGACCAACAACATCGTCAGGAAGTTCACCCCCGCCGGCGTCTCCTCGACCTTCGCGGGAACCGCGGGGGCCGTCGGCAGCGCCGACGGCACGGGCGCCGCGGCCTCGTTCAGGCTCCCCGCGGGCCTTGCGGTGGACCCCTCCGGCAACGTTTACGTCGCGGACTACGGCAACGACACGATCCGCAAGATCACGCCGGGTGGCGTCGTGACGACGCTGGCCGGCGTGACGAGCAACCCCGGGCACAAGGATGGGACGGGAACCGCCGCCTCCTTCTATCTGCCGGTGGGCCTTGTCTCGGACAGCAGCGGCAACCTCTACGTGGCCGAGCAGGCCAACAACGACATCCGCAAGGTGACCCCCGCGGGCGTCGTGACGACGCTCGCCGGAGCGGCGCCCCCGATCGTCCCGGTGGGACAGCAGGCCCCGCTGGCCGGCCATGCCGACGGCACGGGAGCCCTCGCCGAGTTCAACGCGCCGTATGACGTCGCGGTCGACGCGAACGGCAATCTCTACATCGCGGACTCCGGCAACAACGAGATCCGCTTTGCCACGTTCTCGGCCGCGCCGCAGATCCAGACGCAGCCTGCGTCGCAGTCGGTCACGACCGGCGGCAGCGCGACCTTCAGCGTCTCCGCGGTCGGTTCCACGGCGCTGTCCTACCAGTGGAACTTCAACAACAACGCCATCTCCGGCGCGACGGGCTCCTCGTACACGGTCAGCGGCGCGCAGGCGTCCGATGCCGGCAGCTACTCCGTCACGGTCACGGACAACGCGGGAAGCACCACGAGCTCGTCGGCGACCCTGGGGGTCTTCGCACCAGGAACGCAGACGGCGAGGCTGACGAATATCTCGACCCGCGCCTTGGTCGGAACCGGCGGCAACATCCTGATCCCGGGTTTCCATATCGCCGGCAGCGGCACGGAGACTCTCCTGGTCAGGGCTGTCGGGCCGACGCTCGCCAGCTTCTCGGTGACCGGAGTCCTCGCGCAGCCGGTCCTTACCGTCCTTGACGGCTCAGGCGCCGTGATTGCAACCAACACGGGCTGGGGCAGCGCCTCCAACTCGGCGCAGATCGCCTCCGTCACCCAGGGCGTCACGTTCGCCCTGACTGCGGGCGGCGCGGACAGCGCCCTTCTGGTGACCCTGCAGGCCGGAGCGTCCTACACCGTCCAGGTGTCGGGCCTGAATGCGACAACCGGAGTCGCCCTGGCCGAGGTCTACGAGATCTCCTACACGGGAAGCGCGAGGCTGAGCAATATCTCGACGCGCGCCCAGGTTGGGACGGGAGGCAACATCCTGATCCCCGGATTCGTGATCTCCGGAACCGGCACAGAGAAGCTGCTCGTCCGTGCCGACGGTCCCGTCCTCACGACCTTCAGCGTTACGGGTGCCCTGGCGCAGCCGAACCTCGAGATACTCAGCGGCTCCAGCATCGTTGCCTCCAATGCGGGCTGGGGCACCGCAACCGATGCGGCCCAGATCGCCACCGCCGCAGTGGGCGTCACCTTCGCCCTGCCGGTTGGAAGCGCCGACAGCGCGGAGATCGTCAACCTGGCGCCTGGCCCTTACACGGTCCAGGTGGCCGGCGTGAGCAACTCGACCGGCGTGGCGCTGGCCGAGATCTACGAGATCCAGTAGCGGCCGGAAAACTTCGCGCGACTTCCTGCGCCGCTCACGCGGCGCGGGGAGCGCCGCGGGGTGGCCTCACCCCCGGACTTGTCCGGTGCCGGTCACGAGCCACTTGTAGCTGCAGAGCTCCCTCAGGCCCATCGGGCCGCGGGCATGGAGGCGGTCGGTGCTGATCCCGATCTCGGCTCCGAAGCCGAACTCAAAACCATCGTTGAACCTCGTGCTGGCATTCCAAAGGACGACCGCGCTGTCGACGCCGGCCTGGAAGCGGTGGGCGGCGTCCTTGTCGGCCGTGATGATGGCGTCGCTGTGCGCGGAGCCGTCGCGGTTCACGGTCGCGATGGCCTCATCGAGGGACGGGACGACGCGAACGGCGGCCACGAGGTCCAGGAACTCCTTCGTGTAGTCGGACGGGGTTGCGAGCTCGGTCGCGACTCCGGCGCCCTTCAGGATGGCCGCCGACGCGTCGTCAGACAGGAGCTTAACGCCCTTTGCGGCCAGCGCCTTGCCCACCTTCGGGAGCATGGCCTGTGCGACATCCTTGTGGAAGAGGAGCTGCTCGGCGGCGTTGCATACGCCCGGCCTCTGAGTCTTCGCGTTCACGACGATCGACTCCGCCATCGTCGCGTCCGCGCCCTTGTCGACGTAGACGAAGCAGACGCCCGTGTAGTGCTTGATGACCGGGATCGTGCTGTTCTCCGCAACAAAGCGGATCAGCCCCTCGCCGCCGCGCGGGATCACGCAGTGAATGTACTTGTCGAGCTTGAGGAGGACCTGGAGCGCGGCGCGGTCCGTCGTCGGCACGAACTGGACGCTGTCCCTCGGCAGGCCGACGGCGGCAAGCGAGTCGGCCACCAGGACGGCGACGGCGGAGTTGGTCTCGAAGATCTCCTTGCCGCCCCGCAGTATGGAGGCGTTGCCGCTCTTCAGGCACAGGACCGCGCAGTCGACCGCGACGTTCGGGCGGGCCTCGAAGATGACGCCGACGACGCCGATCGGGACCCGGACCTTCCTGAGGGTGAGCCCGTTGGGGCGTGTCGTCTCCTCCAGCACCTCGCCAACCGGGTCGGGAAGCGCGACGACCTGGCGCACCGAGTCCGCGAGATGGCGCAGGCGGGCCGGGGTCAAGGTAAGGCGGTCGATCTCGGCCGCAGTCAGGCCGTTGGCCTTCGCCGAGGACAGGTCCCTGCCGTTGGCGTTCGTCAGTGCCTCGTGGGAGCCGTCGATGCGCGAGGCCAGCTCCGTGAGCGCCGCATTGCGCCTCTCGGTCGTCGAGACCGCAAGCTCCAGCGATGCCGCGCGCGCTCGCACGGCAAGGTCGGTTACCATCGTCTCAAGGTTCTGGGGCATGGAACGGTGACTGTCGCGCAGACCGGCCCCTTCGGCAAAGAAAATTTGGGAGCGCCCCTTAGTCGAAGAGCCGGCCCTTCCTGAAGCGCCACACCGAGATCGACATGACGATCGCGGTGATGAGGGTCAGGTAACCCAGGGTCGGCAGGATCTGCACGAGGGTCTGGTGGGACCAGAGCACCTGGCTGAAGCCCTCCATCGACCAGTAGACAAGGGTCAGCTTGCTGAAGCGCTGGATGAACTCCGGCATGAAGCTGACGGGGAACCACGCGCCGCCGATGGCGCACATGAGAAGGATGACGAAAGTCGACATGCCGCGCGCCGACTCCGGCGTCGGTGAGATGGCGGCGATCAGCATGCCGAAGGACGTGCACGCCGCCGCGGCGAAGATGCAGACCAGGACAAGGAGCGGCAACTGGGCGCCGATCTCGATCCCGTAGAGCACGTGCCCGGCAAAGAAGAGGACGACCAGCTGGATGAGACCGAGGCAGATGCCGTAGAGGAACTTGCTCCAGAGGATGTCGCCGCGGGAGACGGGGGCGGCGAGGACGCGCTGGAAGAGGCCGTATTCCTTCTCCCTGAAGAGGGCCGTGGCCGAGGCCGTGAGCGCGAAGAGGAGGAACTGCATCGCCCATCCGCCGACGAGCAGCGTCGCCATGGGGGACTTGAGGCCGACGCCCGCCACCTGCGTGTTCTCAATCTTCACAATCTGGGACAACGCGTCGACGGACTTCTCGGTGCCGCCGGCGGGCTTGTTGTCCGCATCAAGATTGCGGTTCGCGATCCGGAACTGGCCCTCGCTCATGTGCTTCTTGATCGTCGCCTCGTCGCCACCCCAGGTGGTCGCGACCGCGTGTGCGATGTTGCTGTTGAACTCGTCGAGCCTTGAGTCGCCGAGGAAGGAGCGGGCGCGGGCCTGGAGGGACTCCCCGATCAGCTGCGGCACCCTCGAGAAGATCGTCTTCTGCAGGATCCCGTTGAAGGTCTGGGACTCGATCTCGTTCCTCGGGTTCGTGTACGTCTTCAGGTGCAGGCCGATGTGGTCCGTTCGGATCAGGTCCTTCGGGATCACGAGGGCGAAGCGGAAGTCGTCCTTCGCCATCATCGGTTGCAGGTCCTCTTCTGTGAGGGGCCGCGTCGACTTGTCGTCGTTCACGTAGGTCGTGAGGACCTTGAAGGCGCTTTCCTCCTTCAGCGCGTCGACGAGATGAGCCGCTGCCGGGTTGTCGCTCTGGTTCACGACCGCGACCGGGATCCCGGCGGGGCCAGGATCGCTCGAGTTGACGTGGTAGATCTGGCCAAAGAGGTAGATGAGCGCGAAAGGCACCAGGAACGTGATGATGATCGACGCCCGGTCCTTGAGCAGGATCGAGAAGTCCTTCCTGAGGAGAACGATAATGGAGTTCATTCGCGGAGGGTGCGGCCCGTCAGCTGCAGGAAGAGCGCCTCAAGGGTGGGGCGCTGGCTCGTGAAGAGCTTCTGGGGCAGGGAATGGGACTCGGTCAGGAGATAGAAGGAGCTCATCGCGTAGCCGCCCTTCGGCCTGAAGCGGTGGACGCCGTCCACCGTCTCGACCGCGCCGTGGGGGGAGAGTTGGGGCACGAGGGCGCTTGTCGCGTCGTTCGCGGGGAAGCGGATCTCCTCCTCGAAGGGCAGCTGCTCCAGCAGCTCATCAATTGAGCCCTGGGCGAGAATCTTTCCGTGGTCGATGACGCCGATCCGGGAGCAGAGGCGCGTCGCCTCCTCCATGTAGTGGGTGGAATAGATGACGGTCAGGCCCTCGCGGTTGAGTTCCTGAAGGAGGTCGAAGATCGCGTTCCTCGACTGCGGGTCGACGCCGACCGTGGGCTCGTCGCAGAGGAGGAGCCTGGGGCGGTGGAGGAGGGCGGCCGCGAGGTTCAGGCGCCTCTGCATGCCGCCCGAGAAGGTCTTCACGATGTCGGCCCTGCGGTCGGCCAGCTGCACCGCGCCAAGCGCGTGGTCGATCCGCTCCATGAGCGCCTTGCCCCGCAATCCGTAGAGTTCGCCGAAGATGCGTAGGTTGGTCTCCGCCGAGAGCTCCACGTAAAGCGCGATGTGCTGCGGGACAAGGCCCAGTGCCGAGCGCGCGGAAGCCGAGCCCGAGACACTTTCCCCGGCCACCGTCAGGGTGCCCCCGTCAAGTGGCCTGTACCCCGCGACGAGGGACATGAAGGTCGACTTGCCGGCGCCGTTCGGCCCCAGGAGCCCGAAGAACTCGCCCTGGGCGATGTCCAGCGAGACGCCGTCCAGCGCCGTCAAAGCGCCGTAGCGCTTCACGACGCCCTTGGCGCTGAGAAGGGGAGAAGGGACGGTCATTTTTGCTGGAGGATCGCCCGCAGGGCCGCGACGTGACTCATAAACGCGGCTCGGCCCGCGGGTGTTACAGAGATAAATGTCTTTGGCTTGCGGACGACGAACTCCTTGGTGAGGCAGACGTAGGCCTTCGACTCGAGCGTGGCAAGGTGCGCGCCGAGGTTTCCGTCGGTGAGCCCGATAAGGTCCTTCATGTAGGAGAAGTCGACCCGCTCGTTACCGCCGAGCTGGCAGAGCGCCGACATAATCTGGAGCCTGGCGGGCTGGTGGATGATGGGATCGAGCTGGTCCATGGGTCAGCGCCAGCACTTCTGGATGTAGAAGCCGCTGCAGAAGAGGACGACACCGCTCAGGAACGCCGATAGCCAGAACAACCCCGGGAAGAAGAGAAATCCGGTCATGATGATCGCCGTGATCAGGAGTCCCACCCACAGGAGGAAGGTGTCGAACCAGATCCCGCCTACGATGTAGAGCTGCATCCAGAGAATGACTTGGTAGGCGTAGGCCGTGTCGTAGTTGCGGTAGAGGGCGAAGAAGCGCGGCCAGATCCCGTAGCCAAAAATCAGGAGCGTGGCACAAACGCCCATGAAGCGCTTGTCGACCTTGGCCCGGAACCGGCCGCTCTGGAATATCCCGACGGCCACGCTCACAATCATCCCCGCGACCGAGACCCACAGGATGGCGACCCAGAACCGCGGGTGGTTCAATCCTCGTATGACCGCCATGGCCATCCAGGCGATTCCCCAGATCCAGAGCTGCGCGGGACCCCGGCTGTTCATTATGGCCCGGCGCATGGCTAACTTTGAGCTTTCGACGGCCTCCAGAGCCTTTGCGGCTTCTTCAGATGAAATGTCCATAAACAGAGTACTCTGTAGCACAGAGTATATTGTCGAAACAAATTTGTAAGTTAAAATATAAGATACTCCAGCAGATAAGGTTGACGCCTATTT
>DASRSJ010000302.1:0-10289 GCA_035656555.1 Opitutaceae bacterium | reverse complement strand
GGGGCCGTTGATCCCCACCACGACTCGACCACGTCGACCGGCATTCCGAACAAGAAGCTCATTATGTGGGCGTTCTTGGCCTCGGATTGCATGTTCTTCGGGTGCCTGATCTCCACGCACCTCATCTACCGGCTGCATCCGCCGCCCGGCTCCCTGGTGGCGCGGAACGTCTTCAGCATCGAGCTGACCTCGTTCTCCACGTTCATCCTCCTGATGTCGTCCCTCATGATGGCGCTCGCGGTGAACGCCATCCAGAAGGGCAACCTGAAGAGCCTTCGCTGGTCGCTCCTGACGACGATTTTCTTCGGGCTGATCTTCCTCGGCTGCCAGGTCTACGAGTTCAGGAACTTCGTCTTCGAGAAGCACCTGACGATCACGAACAGCATCCTGGGCTCCACGTTCTTCACGCTGACGGGCACCCACGGCCTCCACGTCCTTATCGGCGTCATCTGGCTGACCGGCATGCTGCTCTATTCCTATACCGGCAGGCTGACCGAGAAGCAGGCGATCGACGTTGAGTCGATGGGCCTCTACTGGCACTTCGTCGACATCGTCTGGATCGTCATCTTCACGGCGGTCTACCTCCTCGAGTACATTTGATCCAAAGATGAGCGCTCCCACATCCTCCCCCGCGGTGCACGGCGGCCACGAGCTCGAGAAGAGCAAGTTCGGCCTCTACGTGCAGATCGCGATGCTCCTGGCCGTCATCACGGGCCTCGAGCTCGTCACGGTCTACCTGCCCTTCCTGACCTGGATCCTCGTCACGGTGCTGGTCGTCCTCTCGACCGTGAAGTTCATGTTCGTCATCTTCTACTTCATGCATCTGAGGTGGGACAAGGCGTTCTGCACCATCCTCTTCTTCATCGGCCTGGTCCTTGCCAGCGGCACGATGTGGGCGCTCCTGAAGCTGTTCTCGACGGATGCGGCCAGGCCGCTCACGACCGCGTCCCTGCAGGATCCCGCGGCGCTCGTGATCCGGGTGGTCTAAGGGCCCGATCCGGGCCGCCACCCCGGAACCCATGATCGACTGGCGGCACTGGCACAACGAGCCCTTCCTGACCGGCGGGCTGATCCTGGCCGGATGGCTCTATGCGCTCCTCGCGGGACCGCTGCGGGCCAACCTGGCGCCCGGCGAGCCCTACCCGCGGGCGCACGCCTGGAGGTTCTACTCGGCCCTCGTCCTCTTCTACCTGGCCGTCGGTTCCCCCCTGGACCAGATCGGCGAGCGCTTCCTCCTCACCGCGCACATGGGACAGCACCTGGTCATCATCTATCCCGTGCCGCTCCTTATCCTCCTCGGCATCCCGGGCTGGATGATCGACCCGTTGCTCGCGAGGCCCGCCGTTCGCGTCCCGGTGGCGCTCCTCGTAAAGCCGCTGCCCTGCGCCGTCATCTCGTCCCTCGTCATCAGCCTCTGGCACCTGCCCTTCCTCTATGAGTGGACGCTCCAGGACAAGCTGCTCCACGTGGGTGAGCACCTCATGTTCCTGGCCGTCTCGCTGCTTTACTGGTGGCCGCTCGTCAGCCCGTCCAAGGTCCTGCCCCCGCCCAATTATGGGACGCGCATGCTCTATCTCGTGGGCACCGAGATCCTGATGATCCCGGTTGCGGCCTACATCGTCTTCTCTAACGACATCCTCTACCCCACCTACGAGTACGCGCCGCGCCTTATCGCGGATTTCACGCCCGCCCAGGACCAGCTGACGGCCGGCGTCTTCATGAAGGTGGCGGGTGTCGTGGTGTCGCTGCTGGCGATGGCGATCTGCTTCTACAAATGGTCGAAGGAGTCCGAGCCTGCCCGGGCACGATGAGTGCGACGAGGCCATGGCGTCGCCTGCTGGACGAGCCGCGGACCTGGGCCGTCCTCGCGGTCTGCGCCGGCGTCCTCGGGCTGCGACGCGCCGAGGCCTGGTCCAACCCGCAGTTCTGGGCCGAGGACAGCACACTCTACCAGAAGGCCGTGACCGAGGGCGCGGGCGCCTTCATGGATCCCATGGGCGGCTACCTTCACACCGTGCTCCGCGCCGTAGCGCTCCTGGCGGCCCACGCGGATCCGATCCTGGCCCCGGCGATCTTCGTCGGCGCCGCGACGCTCGGCACCCTCTACGTGTGCGGGCTTACGCTCAGCCGCCGAAGCCCGCTGCCGCGGGTTGGCGGGCTCTGCGCCCTGGCGGTCGTCCTCGTGCCCGAGACCCACGAGGTGCTGCTTAACCTCGTGAACCTGCAGTGGCTCCTTGGCGCCGCCCTGGTCCTCATCCTCATCTCGGTCGACCCGGTGCTCCGAAGCCACTGGGTCCATGACACCGTGGCCGTCGCGGCCTTCGGCATGACGGGTCCTTTCTGCATCATCCTCTCGCCGCTCTTCCTGCTGCGGGCGGCAATCCGGCGAACGAAGGCCAGCCGGGTTCTCGCCTCCCTCATCGTCGCCTGCGCCTGTGTCCAGGCCTTCATGCTGCTACGGGGGCCTGACTCGGTCTTCAGCTCCACGCAGGGCTACGTCTCGTACCGCTTCATCCTCCCGATCATCGGCCGCAGGGTCGGCGGGTCGCTCCTCCTGGGCTCCCTCCTGGGGAAGGACACGGACCAGGTGATCGGGACCCTGGTCGGGCTTCTTACTTTGGGCGGGGCGGCCTACCTCGCCTTCAGGCCGGGGATGTACCGCATGGCCCGGGCCGGGATCGGGCTCTCGTTCTTCTTTATCCTCGCGGGGACGCTGTTGCGTGCGAGCAACGGGTACTACCTCTTCTTCACGCCCGAGACGCGCGCGCGGTATGTCTACATTCCCCAGCTCCTGGTGCTCTGGCTCCTGATCGCGAGCGCCGCGCAACCGGGACGGGTGGCGAGGATCTGCACCCTCCTCTGCATCTGCTCCCTCGCCGTCAACCTGCCGCGCCTGCGGGAGCCGGCCTACACCGACCTGCACTGGTCCGACTACGCGGGGAGGATACGGGACGGCGAGGCCGTCATCATCCCGACGAACCCCGCGGGGTTTCGCGTGGAACTTCCCGCGCGCGCCAAATAAAAGGCCCCGGCCCGGACCCCTAGGGATCCGAACCGGGGCCCCTGAGTGGGATCAGGCGACCGGGGCGGCCAGGAGGTCGTCGATGTTGTCGCTCTCGATGCTCAGGTCCGCGAAGAGCCAGGACGTGAGGTAGCGCTCGGCCGAGGACGGGATGATGACGACGATCTGCTTGCCCTTGTTCTCGGGCCTCTTCGCCACCTGGATGGCGGCCCAGATCGCGGCTCCGGAGGAGATGCCGACCGGGATGCCGTCCTGCTTGGCGACCTGCTTGCTGATCGGGGCCGCGTCGTCCTCCTTCACCGTGATCACCTCGTCGTAGATTTTGGTGTTCAGGATCGAGGGGATGAAGCCTGCGCCGAGGCCCTGCAGCTTGTGCGGGCCGGGCTGGCCGCCGGAGAGGATCGGGGAGCCCGCGGGCTCGACGGCGATCAGCTTAAAGCCGGGCTTGCGCGGCTTGATGACCTCGCCGATGCCGGTGATGGTGCCGCCGGTGCCGATGCCGGAGATCACGATGTCGACCTTGCCGTCGGTGTCCTTCCAGATCTCCTCGGCCGTCGTCCTGCGGTGCACCGCGGGGTTGGAGGGGTTGGAGAACTGCTGCAGGATGACGCTGTTCGGGATCTTGGTGGCGAGCTCCTCGGCCTTGGCGATCGCTCCCTTCATGCCCTTGGCGCCCTCGGTGAGGACAAGGCGCGCGCCGAGGACCTTCAGGATGCGGCGGCGCTCCTGGGTCATGGTCTCGGGCATCGTGAGGACGAGCTTGAGCCCGCGGGCCGCGGCGACGAACGCCAGCGCGATGCCCGTGTTGCCGGAGGTCGGCTCGATGAGGACCGTGTCCTTGTTGATGCTGCCCGATTTCAGGGCGTCATCGATCATGGCGAACCCGATGCGGTCCTTGACGCTCGAGAGGGGGTTGAAGAACTCGAGCTTGAGGAGGATTTCCGCCTGGGCGCCGTGGGCGGCGGCGGTCCGGTTCAGTCTGACGAGGGGGGTGTTGCCGATCGTCTCAGTGATGTCGTTGTATATCTTTGCCATATGATTTTTGGGTTGAGTACGTTTTTGGGAAAAATAGGGCCGAAGGGCGATCAGATAGCGTAGTCTTCGTCAAACGAGTGGGTCTGGCGCAGGCGCATCCTCACAAGGTCATTCACCTGCAGACCTAGTTCCGCCAGTTCTGCACGGGAAATCTCCACCTCGACATGCTCCCGGCTCTGGACCTGCTCGATCAGGATGCGGGCATGGGGACCGGCGGCGTGGATGTGCCGGACGATGGCCGAGAGGCCCTGCGACGAGGAGTCGTGGGGGCGGAGCTCGATGTCGTGCGGGCGCACATAGATCTGGCCGTCCGGGTTCGGGTCAACGGGGCCGACGCGCCGCAGCGAACCCGCCAGGGCCGGGGCCTTCAGGACATTCACGTTGCCTAGGAACTGGTAGACGAAGGGCGAAGCCGGTCGGTCGTAGACCTGCTGGGGCGTTCCCACCTGCTCAACGTGGGCCTTGTTCATGATCACCACCTCGTCGGCGATCTCCAGCGCCTCCTCCTGGTCGTGGGTCACGAAGATCGTCGTCAGCTGGATCTCATCGTGGAACTTCCTGAGCCAGCGGCGCAGGTCCTTGCGCACGCGCGCATCGAGGGCGCCGAAGGGCTCATCAAGGAGAAGCACCTTGGGCTCGACGGCCAGCGCCCGGGCCAGGGCCACCCTCTGGCGCTCTCCGCCGGAGAGCTGCGAGGGGAAGCGGCCGGCGAGGCCGTCCAGCTGCACGAGCTCCAGGAGGCGGTGCGCCCGCTCGATGATGGCGGAGTTGCTCGGCCGGTCGCGGCGGCGCCTGACCCGCAGGCCGAAGGCCACGTTCTCAAGCACCGACATGTGCCGGAAAAGGGCGTAGTGCTGGAAGACGAAGCCGACCTTGCGCTTGCCGGCCGGCACGTCCGTCACGTCGTCGCCGTGGAAGAGGACGCGGCCGCTGCCCTCGTCCGGGAACTCAAGGCCGGCAATGATGCGAAGCAGCGTCGTCTTGCCCGAGCCCGAGGGCCCGAGGAGCGCGACGAGCTTGCCCTGCGGCACGTTGAGATCGACGCCGTCCAAGGCCGTGTAGGACCCGAACTTCTTCCTGATTCCGTGTGCCTCGATGCTCATGACGATGTCCCCTGCCGCCACTCGATGGTGGACTTGATGACAAGTGTGGCCAGCGCGAGGAGCGCCAGGAGCGACGCGACCGCGAAGGCCCCAGTTGTGTTGTACTCGTTGTAGAGAATCTCGACGTGCAGCGGGATCGTGTTGGTCTCGCCGCGGATGTGGCCGCTCACGACCGATACCGCCCCGAACTCACCCATAGCCCGCGCATTGCAGAGGATGACGCCGTAGAAGAGGCCCCACTTGATGTTGGGCAGGGTCACCCGCCAGAAGGTCTGCCAGCCGTTGGCGCCGAGGGTCACGGCCGAGTACTCCTCGTCGGTGCCCTGCGCCTGCATGAGCGGGATGAGTTCGCGGGCGACGAACGGGAAGGTCACGAAGGTCGTGGCCAGAACGATGCCCGGAACGGCGAAGATGATCCGCACGTTGTGGGCGATCAGCCACGGGCCGAACCAGCCCTGCGCCCCGAAGACGAGGACATAGACCAGACCGGAGATGATGGGCGAGACGGCGAAGGGAAGGTCGATCAGCGTGGTCAGCAGGCTTTTGCCCTTGAACTTGAACTTCGCGATGGCCCAGGCGGCCGCGACGCCGAAGATCACGTTCATCGGCAGGACAAGAGCCACGGTGAAGAGCGTCAGCTTGATGGCCGAGCGCGCGTCTGGCTCGGCCACGGCCCGCAGGAAATAGGGGACGCCCTTGGCGAACGCCTCCGCGAAGACCACGACGAGCGGCAGGACGAGGAAGAAGGCCAGGAACCCGAGCGCGATCGCCGTCAGGACATAGCGCGCCCACGCGGGATCGGTCGTCGCCCTGCGTACAGGGGAGCGGACCGGACGGTCGGAAAGAGTGGTTAGGGGGGCCGTGGCCAAGGTCGTAGAGTAGTCTGGGGCGATGGATCGCGTATCGGACCGCAAATCCTTGGGAACAAGGGGGCGGCACCCAACAGGGATTTACGTCATATCGCGTGGTACCGACGGGTCCACTTCTGGAGGAGGTTGATGAGGAAAAGCAGGCAGAAGGAGGCGACCAGCATGACGACGGCGATGGCGGTCGCTCCCTGGTAGTCGTACTGCTCGAGCTTCGTGATGATGAGGAGCGGGACGATCTCGGTCTTGAAGGGCATGTTGCCCGATATGAAGACGACGGAGCCGTATTCACCGAGCGCGCGTGCGAAGGCCAGGGCGAAGCCTGTCAGGAGCGACGGCGCGAGCTCCGGGAGCACGATGCGCGTGATCGTCTGCCAGCGGCTGGCGCCGAGGGTTGAGGAGGCTTCCTCGATCTCGGGCTCCAGTTCCTGGAGGACGGGCTGCACCGTCCTGACGACGAACGGCAGGCCGATGAAGGTCAGCGCCACGAAGACGCCGGTCCATGTGAAGGCGACCTTGATGCCGTACGGGGAGAGGAACCTGCCCACCCACCCGTTCGGCGCGTAGAGTGTCGTGAGGGCGATGCCTGCCACTGCGGTCGGCAGCGCGAACGGCAGGTCGACGATCGCGTCGACAATGCGTTTTCCCGGGAAGGAGTAGCGAACGAGCACCCACGCCACGATGAGCCCGAAGACCATGTTGACGAAGCCCGCGGCGAGCGAGGCACCGAAGCTGAGCCTGTAGGCCGCGATGACGCGGCGTGAGGCGACGACGGCGAAGAAGTCATGCCATCCCATCCCGGCTGTCTTCACGAACGCGGCGGAGAGCGGCACGAGCACGATGAGCCCCAGGTACGCCAGGGTGAAACCCAGCGACAGCCCGAAACCCGGCAGGATGGTGCGTTTCTTCCGCGCGGCGCTCATGGTCTACAATGCGGGCTTTCGGAATTCATGGCGGGTCACAGATGCTGGCCGAAGGCCTGGAACGCCCGGTAGCGGCAGAGGAAACGCTCAAGGAGCGTCACAGCGGAGTTCTGGTAGTCCTCGGAGGACCACGACGAGGGTATGCGGATCGTGAGCTCGAAGGGCAGGATCGGGAGATCGTCCGCGATCGACAGCGGCCCCTCGGACGCCGCCTGCGGGCCGTCGGCCTCGAAGCGCACGGGAAACGTGCCGGCGTCCTCGGTGCTCATGAGCTCGAGCCCCGGGGTCAGCACGCGGGAGAACGACCCGCACACGCGTATGCTGATAGAGTCGTCGCCCGGGGGCGCCGTCTCAAGCGTCACGAAACCGTGGTAGCCGCGCTGGCGGGCGTCGCGCTCAAGAAGCGCGATTTCCGGCTGCGCACCGGAGCCCCATTGGGCCCTGGAAAGCTCGCGCTCGCCGAGTCCGCAGACGAGCCCCAGGACATCGACCACCGGGAAGATGCTGATGTTGAGTGCGTGGCCGGTGTCGCTGCTGGCGGCCAGCCGCGCGGCGAGCGCCACCAGAGCGCGCGACGACCTGAGGTCGCCGTGGTCGAAGCCGGCCAGGAGCGAGATGCTCCAGGACTGCTCGCTCGCGTGAGGACCGAAGAAGACGAAGCGCGGCAGGTATGACGCGACCGCGCCCGTCGGCACGGGGCCGAGGGGCGAGGCGAAGACGAACGGGGAGGACTGCGAGAGGGCGTAGAGTGCGCTCAGCTCGGACTGCAGCAGGTCGGCGCTAACGCCGACCGCCGCCGCCGACCCCTTTCCTGGGGACGTGGTCATCGGGAGAGATGCTGCATGTTGCGTGGCCATCGCCTATTGCTCGTAGATCTGGTCGAAGACGCCGCCGTCCGCGAAGTGCGTCTTCTGGGCATTGGTCCATCCGCCGAAGACCTGGTCGATGGTGAAGAGCGTCAGGCTCGGGAAGGTGCTGGCGTACTTGGCCGCGATGGCCGCGTTGCGGGGCCTGTAGAAATTGCGGGCTGCGATCTCCTGGCCCTCGTCCGAGTAAAGGTGCTCGAGGTAGGCCTTCGCGACGTCGGCCGTGCCCTTGCGCTCCACGACCTTGTCGACGACCGCGACGGGGGGCTCGGCGAGGATGCTCTCGGAGGGGACGACGGTCTCGTACTTGTCGGCGCCGTATTCCTTCTTGGCGAGGAAGGCCTCGTTCTCCCAGGCCACGAGGACGTCGCCAATTTCCTTCTGCGTGAAGGTGATGGTCGAGCCGCGGGCGCCTGAGTCCAGGACCGGAACGTTCTTGTAGAGGGCGCGGATGAACTCCTTCGCCTTGTCCTTGCTGCCGTACTTGCGCTCGGCATAGCCCCATGCCGCCAGGTAGGCCCAGCGTGCGCCGCCCGAGGTCTTCGGGTTCGGGGCCACCACTGTGACGCCCGGCTTAACGAGGTCGTCCCAGTCCTTGATGCCCTTGGGGTTTCCCTTGCGCACCAGAAGCACGATCGTGCTCGTGTAGGGCGTGGAATTCTGGGGGAGCCTCGACTGCCAGTCGGCCGGCAGGAGATCGCCGTGGACGTGGAGGTTGTCGATGTCGGAGGCCAGGGCGAGGGTCACGACGTCGGCCGGGAGGCCGTCGATGACGGAGCGGGCCTGGGCGCCGGAGCCGCCGTGGGACTGCTTGACGGTGACGTCGTCGCCGGTCTTCGCCTTCCAGTAGGTCGAGAAGGCCGCGTTGTAGTCGGTGTAGAGCTCGCGCGTCGGGTCATAGGACGCGTTGAGGAGCTCGATGGACTTGGCCGAGGCGCTGCTCGTGGCCAGTGACGCTGCGACGGCGAGGGCCGAGAGGAAGGTCCGCGGGCTGCGGAGAGAGAACAGATTCATGGATCAGTATGGTTTCGGTCCCGCGGCGCCGTTGTCGGCCGGCCCCGGGATTTCTCGTGGTATTATACTGGTGGGATGCTCCGGAGGTCCGGTTGGCGGGAAAGGGTGTTCATGGCCTGCGTGCGCGCTCGGCGGGATCGGACTCCAGCCGGGTCTTCTCCGTTCGCTCGATCTGCGTCACGCGGCCGTCGTGGACGATCAGCTGCACGACCCCGAAGCGCAGGCTTCTGACTTGGGAACGGACAAGCGCGAGCCACTCGGGTTCGGCGTCGTCATGGGCATGCGGTGCTGTGATGTCTGCGGACATGGCGGTGGGCGACGCGGGTTAGATCGAATACTCTCCTAGGATGTGGTGGATGACGCCCTCGGCGGGAGACGTTCTCGTGCCGCGCCTGGCGGCGGACTTGTCGGCGATCCGCTTCCTGGCGATGCCGGCGGGGACGCGGGACGGGGCCTCCGCCCCACCCTGCTCGTTTGAGAACGGGAGCGAGATGCTGTCACGGCGCATCTTGCGAAGCGTGATCTCGACGACGTCCGCCAAGGTGTACCGGTCGAGGATGTTGGCGATGGCATTGCGGACATCGAACATGAGCATCCGCAGGCCGCAGTGGGCCTCGTCGGGGCAGGTGCACGGCTCATAGGCCGTCTGGGAGACGCAGCCGATCGGCGCCAAGGGGCCGTCGATCAGGCGGACGACCTCGCCGATGAAGATCTTGTTGGCCGGGCGGCCGAGGCGGTAGCCGCCGAACTTGCCGCGCTGGCTGACGACGATCCCCGCCTCCTTCAGGGCCTGGAGGATCTGCTCAAGGAACTTCACGGGAAGCTGCTCGCTCTCGGCCAGCTCCGACGCCTGCACGAGCTTGCGCTTCATCTCGGAGGCGATGCCGAGATTGATCAGGGAGCGCAGGGCGTATTCGCCCTTCTTCGAAAGCTTCATAGGGGTATGGTTTCAATCTACATTAGTTGAGTATGGATTAAGGCAAGTCCGTTTGTCCCGAACACGCGTCATATGGCTTCGGAAGGATGCCTCAGAATCAGCCTTAACATCCTTTGATATAAGGGATTAACTATTTTTGATGTGCTTGGGTTACATTTGGCAGGCATGGTCTCTGCTTCCCGGTTGATTATGCCAAAAAATACCCGGCTGGTCCCTATTCTCGTCGTTCTGGTGCTGATGGTCGTCTCAGGCCGAAGCCTGCGCGCGGACACCGATTTGGTGATCTTCGACAACGACTGGAATGCGCCGGGCAGCTATATCGGCCAGTCCGCAATCATGCCGCTCCTTACCGCACCCCACGCGAAGCTCATCGGGCTGACCTCGGTGACCGGCGACTGCTGGCGGGACGACGGCGTCTCGAGCCTGCTGCGCTACCTGGAGGAGATCGGCGTCACGGATATCCCGGTCGCCAACGGCGCGGTATTCCCGCTTGTGAACACGAAGGAGAGGATGGATCTCTGGG
>DASRSJ010000301.1:0-6667 GCA_035656555.1 Opitutaceae bacterium | reverse complement strand
AGCGCCGCCAGGAGCTCGAACTTCTGCTCCTGGTGGACCTGGTAGATGGCATGCGTGACGGAGGTGTTCACCGTGCGGGCGACCCCGATCTCGACCCTCACCGGGTCCTTGAGCGCGAACGACGCGACGGCCGCGATCTCCGGGGGCACCGTGGCCGAGAAGAAGAGCGTCTGGCGCTTCGAGGGGCACTTCGCGATGATCCGCTTAACGTCGTGGATGAATCCCATGTCGAGCATGCGGTCCACCTCGTCGAGGATCAGGACCTGCAGGCCGCCGAGCTTGATCTCGCCCTCCTGGAGGAAGTCCATGAGGCGGCCCGGGGTCGCGATGACGATGTCGGTGCCGGCGCGCAGCTCGCTGCGCTGGCGGCCGTAGCCGACGCCGCCGTGGACCACCGTGGCTCGGATGTCCGAGAACCTGCCGAAGTCGCGGAAGGCCGTCTCGACCTGTGCCGCCAGCTCGCGGGTGGGCTCAAGGACGAGGACCCTCGGGCCCTCCTTCTTATGGGTGCCGAGCATGGTCAGGACGGGCAGCGCGAAGGCCGCCGTCTTGCCGGTGCCGGTCTGGGCCGAGGCGATCAGGTCCTTGCCCGAGAGCACCGCCGGGATGGCGCGCAACTGGATCGGGGTCGGCTCCGTGTAGCCCATGGCCTGCACTCCCTTGAGGAAGTTGGGCGCCAGGTTAAGTTTTGAAAAAGGCATCACATACCTCCGTCCGGAAGCCTGTCCAAGGCGAGGCAAATCCCCGGGGCCGGAAGGTCCCGACCGCGGTGTTGCCGAACCGCAATTCGCGTACAATCTGTTGGCAGTGAACACCCGAACCCCAGCACTGACCGCCCGGATCGTGGCCGTGTCGGTCCTGCTGGCCGCGAGCGCGCACGCGGCCATCTGGGTCACCCCTTCCGGCGACGACAGGAATCCCGGCAGCGAGGAGGAGCCGCTGCGCACGGTGGCGCGGGCCCGGGACCTCGTGCGCACCCAGAACAGGGACATGGCCGACGACATCACGGTCTTCATCGCCGGGGCCCACCATCTGGACGCACCGCTGGAGTTTGGCCCGGACGACTCGGCCACGAACGGCTTCAGCATCATCTACACGGCCGCCCCGGGGGAGCACCCGGTCATGACCGGCGGCTACAAGGTCGAGGGCTGGGCCCCGGACCCGTCGGGCCACGACCTCTGGGTCGCGCCGGCACCGGGCGGGCTCGAGCAGGCGGACGTCCTCTACGTCAACGGCACGCCGGTAAGCCGCACGGGCAGCAGGCTCCTGAAGCTCTTCTCAAAGGCGGCTGATGACACTCGGGCGTCGCAGCCGGACTCGGCCGCACAGTGGAAGAACCCGAAGGACGTCGTCTTCGAGCCTACACCCTGGGACTCGATCTGGTCCGAGCGCGGGGACACGACGCCCGTCTACGTGCGCAACGCCTTCGAACTCCTTGGGCGCCCAGGCGAGTGGTACTTCGACCGCCCGGGCAGGCATATCTATTACACGCCGCGCCCCGGCGAGAAGATGACGTCCGCCATCATCGAGGCCTCGTCGAGCCCCGCCCTCGTGGTGGTGCGCGGGACCCCGGAGCATCCCGTGAGCGGGATCATCTTCAAGGGACTGCGCTTCGACTACGCCGGCCGCCCGAGGTTTCCCGGCGCGGCCGTCACGGTTGCGGGCGCGGAATCCGTGCAGTTCGTCGAGGACGAGTTCCTCCACATGGACACGGCGGCCCTGAGGATCGAGGGCGCCGGCGGTGCGACCATCGACGCCTGCCTCTTCGCGGACATTTCGCAGCCGGCGCTCGCCCTCGTCGCCTCGTCCCAAATCCGCATCCTCGACAGCCGCTTCACCTACACCGCGCTCCTGGAAGGGACGTCGGGCGTCATCAATCTCGCGGCGTGCGAGGACGTGACGATCGAGCACGACCAGGTCGACCACTTCCCGCTGGCGGCCGTGCAATACTCCGGGGCACCCTCGGGCACGGTGCTCATGGACTCAAACGTGATCGCCCAGCCGATGATCTCCTTCCACGGGACCCCGGCGGAGTCCGCGCCCGCGGCGCAGTCCGACGCAGGCGTCCCCGCTGCCTACCAGTCGCTCCTGGAGGAGCAGGTCGGTTCGCCCACCGTGCCGCAGCCGCCAAATGCGGTCTCGGCCGAGGCCGAGGACCAGTTCGCGTACGTGACGTGGATCCCCTCGTGCCTCGACGGGGGATCGGCCGTCACGGGCTACACGGTCGCCTCGTCGCTCGGCGCCAAGACGACGGTGTCGGCGGAGGACTTCCAGGCCAAGGGCTACGTGGTCATGGGTGACCTTGAGGACGGAAGCGCGGTCACCTTCACTGTCACCGCGACCAACTCCCTCGGTTCAAGCCCCGCGTCGCTGCCGACGGCGGCCGTGAAGCCGCTGAGGAAAAGGAAGCTGCGCTCGCCCAAGCCGCCGACAGCCGTCTCGGTGACGAAGGGAGCCTCGGGAGTGCGGGTGCGCATCACGCCGCCACCCTCGGACGGCGGCAGCCCCGTCATCTCCTATGTGGTCTCTTCCGGCAAGGACGAGAAGGACGTGCTCGAGGGGCTGGACGTCGTCCGCGCGGACGCGACCCATCCGGTCGAACGCAGGATCGATGTCGTCTCGGCGTCGATCTCCGTCACGGCGACCAACACGTCCGGCGAGGGCGACCCCGCCGTCGTGAAGTTGCGCTAGGCCTAGACGCCGAAGCCCGGGCGGTACTGCTTCGTAATGAACTGGTTCGCGGCCAGGTGGTTCGTGACCGACATCGAGGCCGCGTCCCACTCCAGCGGCCGCTGGGCGCGGATCGCCAGGTTGCTGAGGAGCGCCACCTCGGCGAGTCCCGAGGCGTAGTCGAAGTTCGAGCCGGCGGGGACGCCGCCCTTGCAGGCGCGAACCCACTCCATGAAGTGCGTCATCCCGACGCGCGGGATGGTCTTTCCCGGAAGCGAGTCCTTCAGTTCGAGGGCCCTCGCGTCCGGGACGATCCGGACGTGGTCGTAGTAGGTGTCGCAGAGGACGGTCGCCTTCGAGCCGATCAGCAGCGTGCCATTTGAGGGAAGCACTGTGCCGTCTGCGATGGCGTCCGGCAGGGAGGGCAGCATGCCGCCGTCGTACCAGGTGAGCTTGACCGGGGGCATCGAACCGCGGGCGGGAAAGCGGTAGGTGACGACCGAGGCCTTTGGCGGGCTGATCGCGGTCAGCTTGGCGGCCACGGCCTCGACGTGCGTCGGGGAGCCGAGCTCAAGCGCATAGAAGGCCCCGTCCAGGATGTGGCAGCCCATGTCACCCAGGGCGCCAGTGCCGAAGTCCCAGTAGCCGCGCCACGTGAAGGGCAGGTATGCCGGGTCGTACTCGCGGGGCTGCGCGACGCCGAGCCAGAGGTCCCAGTCCAGGGTCTTAGGGATGACGGGCATCATCTTCGAGTGGTCCGGGGGATTGACCCCCTGCGGCCAGATCGGGCGGTCGGTCCAGCTGTGGACCTCGGTCACGTCGCCGAGGATCCCGGCGGCGACCCACTCCTTGAGCGTGCGGCAGCCGTCGCCCGCGTGGCCCTGGTTGCCCATCTGCGTCGCGACCTTCTTCTCGCGGGCGGTCTTCGCCAGCTGGCGGGCCTCCGAGATCGTGTGCGTCAGGGGCTTTTCGACGAAGACGTGCTTGCCGAGCGAGAGCGCGGCCATCGCGATCGGGAAGTGCATGTGGTCCGGCGTCGAGACCGTGACGGCGTCGATCTGGTTGCCGAGCTTGTCCAGCATCTGACGGTAGTCCTTGAAGCGGCGCTCGGAGGTCACCTCCGGGTGCAGCTTGTAGGACGCGGCCGCGTTCACGTCGTCGACGTCGCAGAAGGCCACGAAGTTCTCGCTCTTGAGGCCCTCGACGGCGCTGGCTCCGCGGCCGCCGACGCCGCAGCAGGCGATGTTGAGACGGCTGTTCGGGGACGAAGCCTGCTGGCCCCTCATGATGTATGGGAAGGCGATCGTCGCCGCCGAGATTACCGAGGTCTTCTTGATGAACTCACGACGCGATACGTTCTTTGTTTCCATGGGGATTTCTAGGTCGTAGCAATTCCCGGACGGGCAATGGCCGTCCGCGGGGGTGCGTTCAAGAAGTACTCGCCGCAGGGGACGGTCAACGTTTGAGTGCAAGGAATTAGCCCCATGAATATGCGCGTTTCCCTCGCCCTAATCCTCGCGGGTGCCCCGGCCCTGCTCCAGTCCGCCCCCGTTCCCCTCCAGGCCCCGCCGGCCGCCGCCCCTTTCTCGCTGGGGGACGTGCGTCTCCTGGATAGCCCGTTCAAGAAGGCGATGGACCTGAACGCGGCCTATCTCCTCTCGCTCGAGCCCGACCGCCTGCTCCACAACACAAGACTCTACGCCGGACTCCAGCCGAAGGGCGAACTGTACGGCGGGTGGGAATCGATGGGCGTCGCCGGCCACACGCTCGGCCATTACCTTACCGCCATCTCCCAGCAGTACATCGCGACGGGGGACACACGCTTCAAGCAGAGGATCGACTACATCGTCTCGGAGATGGCGCAGTGCCAGGCGCTCTACGGCGACGGATACATCGGAGCCCTGCCCCCGGTCGAACTCAAGACACTGAGAGACCTCAAGCTCGGCATCGTCAGCGTGAAGGACCACTCCTTCACTAGCGGGGCATGGGTGCCGTGGTACACGGAGCACAAGATACTCAAGGGCCTGACCGACGCCTGGATCCTTGGCCAGAACGCCCAGGCGAAGGACGTGGCGATGAAGCTGGCCGACTGGGTGGGCTCCGTGACCGAGCACCTGACGCCCGACCAGGTTCAGGATATGCTCTCCGTGGAGCAGGGAGGAATGCTGGACGTCATGGTCGAGCTCTACGATCTCACGGGAAAGCAGGCTTATCTCGATACCTCGAAGAAATTCTACCACAAGGCGCTCTTCGACCCGATGGCCGACAGGAATGACGTGCTGCCCGGCCGCCACGCGAACACCCAGATCCCGAAGATCATCGGCGAGGCCCGCACCTACGAGGTGACAGGGGACCCGAAGGCGCGCGCCGTCGCGCAGTACTTCTGGGATCTCGTGGCCAACAAGTACTCCTTCGTCATCGGCGGCAACAGCGACCACGAATTCTTTTTCGAGGAGGACACTGAGGGCGACCGTCTGGACGCCTCGACCGCCGAGACCTGCAACACCTACAACATGCTCAAGCTCACGGAGCATGTCTTCGAGTGGAACCCGAAGGTCGAGTACGCCGACTTCTACGAGCGCGCCCTCTACAACCATATCCTCGCCTCGCAGGAGCCGAAGAAGGGCATGTTCACGTATTTCATGTCGCTCAAGCCGGGCATGTTCAAAACGTTCAGCACGCCGGTAGACTCCTTCTGGTGCTGCGTGGGCACCGGGATGGAGAACCACACAAAGTATGGCGAGGCCATCTACTTTCACGGGGCGAACGACCTTTTCGTGAACCTCTTCATTCCCTCTGAGCTGACGTGGAAGGAGAAGGGCCTGGTGCTGCGGCAGGAGACGGACTACCCGCGGACCGGCAGGTCCACGCTGACGGTGGTCTCGGCCCCCACCGGGCACGTGACGATCCGTGTGCGGTGCCCGGGATGGGCGAAGTCTCCCGTCACCTTCTCCTTCAACGGCGCCAAGCTCGACGTCCCCGGCACGCCCGGCACCTACGCCACGCTCCAGCTGGAGCTTGAGCAGGGTGACACGATCGGCGTCGACGTGCCGATGGTGGTGCGGACGGAGGCGATGCACACCCAGCCCACGAAGGTGGCCTTCCTCTACGGTCCCCTCGTCCTTGCGGCGGACTTGGGGTCGGAGCCCTCAAAGGACTCAATCCCCTATTCGGCCGACCATACGTCAAACCTCAAGGCCGATGGCGTCGCAGTCCCCGTGCTCGTCAAAGGCCCGGGCTCCTTGGAGTCCTCCTTGGTCAAGGATGACTCCAAGGAGATTGCCTTCCACTCCCTCGGGATCGGGCTGCCGCCTGACATGACCTTCAGGCCCTTCTGGCAGATCTACTACCACCGCTACAACGTCTACTGGGACGTCGTGACCGAGGCCGAGTGGATGAACAAGACGGCCAAGACGCCCGCAAAGTCGTAGCCGGCGCCGGGTAATTCGGGGAGGACCCCGAACATTATCCGGCGACCAGGGTCGGTTCAGGAAACCCCTCCGCAAACCCCTGCGGTCCAACCCTGAACCGGCGATGAGCTACATAAGGAAGCACCTGATGGCCGGGGAAGTGATTGCCCGGGAGGCTCGCCTTAGCCGCATCCTATACCTGCCGGCCTACGCCTTGATGGGCGCTGCGCTCATCTCACTTGTCGTCATCCTTAACGCCGGACAACCGGCCCGCGCCGCGATGCCGCTTCCCGCCATCCTGGTCGTCATCGGGCTCGTCCTGGCGATCTGGGGCGCATGCAGGCGCGCGTCCGCGGAGTTCGCGGTCACGAACAAGAGAGTAGTCGTCAAGAAGGGCCTCCTGCGCAACCACTCTACCGAGACGCTGCTGCGCCAAATCGAGGGCATCACGGTCGACCAGGGCATCATCGGGCGCATCTTCAACTACGGCACGATTGTCATCGAGGGCACCGGAACCGACAAGGTGCCGTACCCGCAGATCGCCGATCCCATGGGTTTGCGTCTCTCCGTGCTTGAGCAGATCGACA
>DASRSJ010000300.1:0-33280 GCA_035656555.1 Opitutaceae bacterium | reverse complement strand
ATCGAAAGCTGCAGGACATCCTCAACCAGGATCACGATCTCCATCATCGTGAGCGAATCGATGCCAAGGTCCTCGATGAGCCTCAGGTCGTCGTCGGCGTCCTTCAGCTTGGCACGGAGGTCAGGCTCGACGAAGCGCTCGATGACGCCGATCACGACGGCCGGCATGTGGTCGGCGTTGCCGGTCTTGCGGAACTGCACGGCGGCCTCGAAGGTCGAGGGCGAGCACCGCTTCAGGGACTCCCTAAGGGCTGTCTCGTCATCCGGCGCAAACGGCTTCGTGGCAAGCGTTAGCGATTTATTTGTGCCCTGGGAGGGTGTAACTGAATCTGACATCGGTCGTACTTTGTATGTAACGGTGAACGATAAAGTAAACCCATTTCTTGGCACTCCACAAGGGCTCAAAGGTCAATGGCTTTGCCCCTGAAACGACAGGACAAGGATTTGCGTCAGACAGGGGACGTAAGCATGCTTGAAATCCGGCCTCCCCGCGCTCTACCCTACCTTACCGAACCCGCTCAATGAGCGCATCTTCAATCGCCAAAGCTTCCTCGCCTCTCTTCCTCATTACCCATGAGTTTTACCCCGTCAGCGGAGGTATAGCCACGTTCGCGGAAGAGATAGCAAAGGCCTCAGCCGGTCTCGGCTACGATGTCGAGGTGTGGGCGCAGTCAGCACCGGCCAATATAGAGAAAAAATGGCCCTTCAGGATCCGGCGGCTGCCGCTCAAGGGCACCCACGACCTGATCTGCCAATTCCGTCTCGCCTGCCAGCTGGTCGCGAAACGCCGACAGTTGCGGAATGCAACGGTCTATCTTCCGGAGCCTGGTCCCATGATGACCATGATGCTTCTGCAGTTCTTCAATGCCTTCAGGCCGAAGCGTCTTGTTCTTACTTTTCACGGCTCGGAGATCATCGGCTTTGCAAAAAGCCCGATTCGCAGGTGGCTTGCGGGAAAGTTGATCCGGCACGCGACACGCGTCAGCACCCTGACCACCTATACCCAGGAGCTGCTTCTGGAGCGCTTTCCCCACGCGGCCGACAAGATGTTCCTGACGCCCGGCGCGCTCCGCACCGACTTCGCCGTCGTCCAGGGCCGCGCCGCGAAGGATGAGGGCAAGATCGTCATCCTGACTGTCGGGCGCCTGCATCCGCGCAAGGGGCAGCTGATCACGCTCCAGGCACTCCTCATGCTCCCGCCCGAGGTCCGCAGGAAGATCGAGTACTGGATCGTCGGGGGCCGCAACAAGGGCAACTACGAGGAGAAGCTGCGCTCCTTGGCGGCCAGCGACCGAGACCTGACGGTGCGCTTCTTCGGCAACATTCCCGACGAGGAGCTGGCCGATGTCTACGAGCGCTCGGACATCTTCGCCCTCACGAGCGTGAGCCACGGCCACAGCGTCGAGGGCTTCGGCCTCGTGTATCTCGAGGCCGCGGCACACTCGCTGCCGATCGTCGCCCACAACATTGGCGGCGTCTCCGAGGCGGTGAGGGACGGAGTGACCGGCCTCCTCGTCACGCCGGACCGCCCCGCCGAGCTCGCGGCCGCCTTTGAGAAGCTGATCCACGACGCGGCCCTCAGGAAGCGCCTCGGCGCCGCGGGCCGCATATGGGCCGCCAGGAATTGCTGGGAGGAGAACGCCTCTACGCTGTTCGAGAGCGCGGAGATTGCAGGATGATCCGGTCACGGGCCGAGGTCACGGTCCGCTACGCCGAGACCGACATGATGGGGATTGTCTACCATGCGAACTACCTTCCGTGGTTCGAGGTGGGCAGAACGACGCTCCTGAAGGAGATCGGCGTCCCCTACCGCAAGCTCGAGGAGGAAGGGTTCCGCCTGCCGGTCCTGGAGATCTCGGCCAAGTACCTGCGCCCGGCCATTTACGACGACACGATCGAGGTTATCACGACGCTGGCCGAGAAGCCGCTACTTCGGATCCGCCTGGAATACGAGGTGCGCCGCGGCTCGGAGCTCCTGGCCACGGGATCCTCGACACACGCCTTTGTCGACCGCCAGGGAAAGCCGGTGCGCCCACCCACATGGGCCTCGGACATGATCGCCAAGGCTTTCCCCTGAGGGAGCCGCGTCAGGCGAAGTCGGGATGCAGCTCGAGCCCGAAGTAGTCCCGGGCGTTCGCGAAGCAGATCCTCTTCACCATGCCGCCGACGAGCGCCGCGTCCTTCGGCAGCTCCCCGCGCTCCATCTGCGCGCCCAGCATGTTGCACATGACGCGCCTGAAGTACTCGTGGCGGGTGTAGCAGAGGAAGTTCCTCGAGTCAGAGAGCATGCCCACGAAGCGGCTGAGGAGCCCGATGTGGGCCAGGGCGCTCATCTGCCACTCCATCGCCTCCTTCTGGTCCAGGAACCACCAGCCGCTTCCGAACTGGATCTTGCCGGGCACGGAGCCGTCCTGGAAATTGCCGGCCATCGAGGCGAACGCATAGTTGTCCGACGGGTTGAGATTATAGAGCACCATCTTCGGAAGCTCGCCGGTGACGTCGAGGGCGTCCATGTAGCGCCCCAGGGCCCTCGTCTGCTGGAAGTCCCCGATCGAGTCGAAGCCCGTGTCCGGCCCGAGCTTCTTCAGGAGCCTCGTGTTGGCGCTCCTCTGGGCTCCCAGGTGCAGCTGCTTCGTCCATCCCTTGGCCGCGTCCCACCGGCCGAACTCCAGCATGAGGTACGAGCCAAATTTCGCAGCCTCTGCCGGCGAGACCGCCCTGCCCGAGCGGGCCGCCTTGAAAATCGCGTCGGCCTCCGCCGGCGTGCACGGCTCGGCCAGGGCTTCCTCAAGGCCATGGTCGGACAGACGGCAGCCGGCCACGTGGAAGTCGTCGTGCCGGATCTTGAGCGCCGCCACGAAGTCCTCGAAGGAGTTGACCGAGGTTCGGGCCGCGCCTGCGAGGCGCTCGACCCAGGTGTTGAACGCGACCGGAGTCGACACTCCGAGCGCCTTGTCAGGCCTGAACGCCGGGTAGACGCGCGTCTTGATCGCGGATTCCCGTATCCTCTCGTGTGTGTCCAGGGAGTCGGCCGGGTCGTCCGTCGTGCAGACGATCGCCACCTTGTTGGCCGAGAGGATGTCGTGGACGCGCAGGGACGGCAGCTTCGCGTTCGCGCGGTCCCAGATGGACGCGCCCGTCTCGGGAGAGATCAGCTCGTGGATCCCGAAATAGCGGGTCATTTCCAGGTGGGACCAGTGGTAGAGCGGGTTGCCGAGGGTGTGGGGAATCGTCGCAACCCACGCGTCGAACTTCTCCCTGGGGCTGCCGCTGCCGGTGCAGAAGCGCTCGTCGACCCCGTTGGCGCGCATCGCCCGCCACTTGTAGTGGTCTCCTCCGATCCATATCTCCGCCAGGTCCCCGAACTGGTGGTTCGCCGCGATCTGCGCCTGCGGGACATGGCAGTGGTAGTCGTAGATCGGTGCGCCCTCAGCGTAGCGGTGATATAGCTCCTGGGCCGCGTCGGACTGGAGAAGGAACTCCTCGTGGATGAATCGTTTCATTTTGAGATCTCGCTGATGAACTCGTCGTAGGACCCGATCCGGGCGAGGAGGCGCCGGACCGCCCCGCATCGCTCGGCGAAGACGAGTCCTGTGTTCTCCGCCAGGAAAACAATGTAGGAGGCCACGCCCTTCGCGTAAAGGAGCCTCGCCTCGGGGCTGATCGAGTAAAAGCGCGCCCTTTGGCGATACCCCGCGGCGGAGTGGTCACCCAGGGCGTCCTTGAAGGCGCTGCCTTCCGCGGCCAGGACAAAGAGGAAGTTATACTCGAAGAAGAACATGTGGTCGGGGCTTGGCACGAGCGACTCCACCGCAGTGCGGCAGAGATCCGGCGCCACGAACACGTCCGTTGACTTGCCGGCCCTGAAGAGCGCGTCAGAGACGAAGGTGCGCGCCATGCGGCTCTCCGTGGGATCCGTGCTGAAGCAGCCCGCGAGAGCGAGTTCCACCGTGAAGCGGTACCAATCACCCCAGAGCCCGGCATCACCGCGGTTCATGGACTTGGAGAGCGCCACGCCCATTTCGTAGGTGTACCTGCCGCTGGTCTTTATCTCCAGGCGCCCTCCCGTCACCTCCCCCATCACCTTGTAGTTCTCCGCGGATTTTCCCGAGCCGGAGTGGAAGCCGATGCTGACGCGGAACTTCTCGGCGACGGCCCACTGCCGCTTGATCAGGGCACGAAGGGCCTCGTTGTCGGGATACGGCATGTTCTTCTGGAAGCCGAACGCCGGTGCGATGAAGTTGACGGGCATGCCCATCACCTCACAGAGGGCGAGCATGACGGCTGTCGTCTCCGGCGAAGTGAGCCCGGGCAGCTCGTCGATCGAGAGCTCGCGCAGGTATTTGCGCCCGGCGTCGGTCGTGAAGGCGCCCTCGCGGGCCAGCCTGTATTTCTCGTCGCGGCGCTTCATCTTCTCCATGGCCGGCCATACCGAGCAGAGGAGCGACTCGAACGCGCCCTCCTCCATCACCAATCCCGCGTCGGCGACCCTTGCGCGTATCTTCGCAACGACCGCGGCGCCGATATCGGACAGGGCCGCGGGCTTCTTCAGGGCCAGCTCCGGTGAGAGGTCGAACGTGATGTAGCTGGCGAGGATGCAGCCGGACACCAGCCTGTCCTCGCGGGAGTCGAATGCGCCACCGATCGGCTGGTGGTCCGCGTTGAAGCTCCAGGCGATCTGCCTGCGGTGGAACCCGGTCCTGAGCTTCGAGAGGACGCAACCGTGGCTCATGCCCTCGACGCTCTGGCCCTGGTGGCCCTCCGGCACATTCGTGCCGATGAAGGGGAACGGCACGGTGTCCAGGCGGCCGGCGAGCATCGCGTCGACGTCGTAGACCAGCTCGCGCGGGATGCTGTTCTGGTTGGCCGTCACGCCGAGCTCGAGAGCGCTCATCGCCCACTCGACGGCGGGCCAGTGGAGGGTCGTGAAGCGGGCGCCGATTCCCAGCGTGCTCCGGCCAAGCTCATTCGCCGCAGTGGGGAAAATCGTCGAGGCCGGATCGTGCTCCTGCACGAGGTTCTTGAGCGTGATGAGGTTCTCCCAGCTGGCCGGGAAGCAGTAGCTCCCGCCCGCCTTCACCCCGTCCTGAAGGAGCTTGATGCTGGCGCTGGCGGAGGCGGCCTTCAGCTCCCAGGCGCAGTCGCCGCTTAGCCGGTCCTCGACGAGCACCCAGGCACCGGCCTCCGTCCCGAAGGTCGACTTGGCGTGCCGCGTGATGTCCGCGTCCCTGCCCGTGGCAAGGCGCGCCGAGAGCTCCGGCCAGTTGAGGCAGAAGTCAGGGCTTACGCACGGGTTCGACGCGAGCGTCAGCCCGTTCTGAAGGAGGAATTTGTTGATCGCCTTCATCCCGGGTTAGATACACATCGCGCTGAAGCCGCCATCGACGGCGATGTCGGCGCCCGTGATGAACGAGCCCGCATTGTCGCTCGCCATTAGCAGCGTCGCGGCGATCAGCTCGCGCGCCTCGCCGAAGCGCTTCATCGGCGTGCGTCCCATGATGCTCGCGATGCGGTCGGGGGTGAGGACCTTGCGGTTCTGCTCCGCCGGGAAAAATCCCGGGACCAGGGTGTTGACCCGCACCTTGTGGGGCGCCCACTCGCGCGCGAGGTTCTTCGTCAGGTTGTGGACCGCGGCCTTCGTCGCCGAGTAGGTGAACACCTTCGAGAGAGGGATGATCGCAGCCATGGAGCCAATGTTGATGATGCAGCCGCCCTGGCCCTGCTCGACCAGGTGCTTGCCGAAGACCTGGCAGCCGAGGAAGACCGAGGTCAGGTTGACGTTCACGATCCTGGCGAACTCCTCCTCGGCGATGTCGAAGAAGGGCGTCGGCGAGTTGATTCCGGCGCCGTTGATGACGATGTCGATCCTGCCCGACCGCTTCAAAACCTCGTCCCTCAGTGAGGTGAGCTCGGCCTTGCTCGTCGCCTCGGCCGAGTGGAACCAGCCCTTCCCGCCCGCGGCGGCAATGCGCTCCAGGCGAGGCTTGGCCTTCTCGGCATTTCGTCCGACCAGCACGACCTCCGCGCCCGCGGCGGCCAGACCCTCGCCTATCGCGCCGCACAATTCGCCCGTGCCCCCGATGACAACGGCGACGCGGCCGTTCAGCTGGAAGAGCGTTTCAATGTAGGATTCAGTATTCATGAGGAGATTTCTGTGGTGTGCCTGAGGTCGTCACCGAGCGGCGTCATCCGGGGCATGAGGATCTGGATCACTCCCAGGAAGATCAGGTACGCGGAGCCGGCGCCAAGGAACGCGAATAGGTAAGCCGAGGGACCGCTCGCAGACAAGACGTGCCCAAGGCTCCAGTCGGCGACTAGCCCCGCCACGGCCCCGAACATGCCGCCAAAGCCGATGACCGAGGCAGTCGCCGCCTTGGGGAACACATCCGAGACCAGGGTGTAGAGGTTGCAGGACCAGGCCTGGTGGCCGGCGGCGGCAAGCGCCATGAGGAAGACGGCGATCCAGTACAGCCTGTCGGTTCGCGCGTCCGCGAGCAGGGTTCCCTCGAACTTCACCTCGGCCGCGCTCCCCAACTTTGCCGTCACCGCGGCGTCGAACTCCCTGGCGGAGGCGAAGCTCTGGCCCTTGATTGCAAGGAGCAAGGTCTGGACCTCCGCCGGCACCGGCGGGGATTTTACCGAGGGACCGGCAAGCCTCTGGTAGAAGCCGTCGTCCGTCGCGAACCTCGTATTGATGAGTGGGACGAACACGACCGGCAGGACGCAGAGGGCGCTCACGAAGAGCGCCGTCTTCCTCGAGCGGTTCACCGACCAGCCGCGCTTTATGAGTGTCGAGGAGAGCCAGCCGCCCGCGACGCTGCCGGCGTCGGAGACGGCGAATATGATGACGAGCGGCAGCGCGAGCCCTTTGATGTCCAGGCCGAAGCGGTCATAGAGGTACTTGCCGCCCCAGAAGAGATAGAACCACCAGGCGGCGTCGGTGATCTTAGCGAGGGAGAAGGCCCACGTCTCGCGATGCGGGATCACCTTGCTCCACGGAATCTTTGCCCCCGACGTAGTGGGCGAATCACTGTTGATGTAGGAAAGCTCCTCCGGCCCGACCCCGGGGTGCTTGGCCGGCGGCCGGTAGGTCTTCAGCCAGACCACGATCCAGATGAGGCTCAGGAGGCCGGTCGTAAGGAAGGCGTACTGCCAATGAGTGCCGTCGGGAAGGACGACCATCGGGATGATGAGGGGCGCCATGATGGCGCCGACGTTCGCGCCGGCGTTGAATATCCCCGTCGCGTAAGCCCGCTCCCTGCGGGGGAACCACTCCGCCGTGGTCTTGATCGCCGCCGGGAAATTGCCCGACTCACCGAGGCCGAGGCCAAAGCGCGCGACGCAGAACCCGACAAGGCTGAACGCGGGCCGAACTAGCGCGTGAAGCATCCCAAAGAGACTCCACACCGCGATCGCGATCGCGTAGCCCGCCCGGGTCCCGACCTTGTCGATCACGGCCCCCATGGAGACGAGGCCGATCGCGTAGGCGGACTTGAAGGCGATGTTGACCGCCGCGTAGTCCTGGTCCGACCAGTGAAACACCTTGTACTGCAGCGTCGGCGCAAGAACCCCAAGGACACTGCGGTCCATGTAGTTGATGGTCGTCGCGGCAAAGAGCAGACCGAGGATTCTCCAACGGTAGCCGCCGACCTTGGAGGCGCTGGTGGGGTAAGGCTTAGCTTTCACTAATGCACTTGCAACTCTCAGGTGAACAATGGCATCCGCAACAAGAAAAACTCTGACCTAAGTCATATCGCTTTATCGCAAAGAAACCAAATACAAGATTCGACGGCGTGAGTTTCACTGCCGAAGATAATTCAAGAATCGCGGTGAGTCAGCCCCTTGCCCGCCGAAATGGCGTGAAAGGCGCGAGGCATCGCCCCAACCTCTGAAACCCCATGCTGAAGACAGAAATCCTCGAAAGGATACGGAAGGAGAAGGTGTTAGCGCTGATCCGGGCCGACGGGCCGGACAGCCTCCTCGAATGCGCGGGAGCCCTTTCCAAGGGCGGCCTCAACGCGATCGAGCTCACGATGACAACGCCCGGCGCCCTCAAGCTCGTGACGGAGGTCACCCGCAAGATGCCGGACATTCTCCTCGGGCTCGGCACGGTCCTTGACGCCGACACCGCCCGCGCCGGCATCGTCGCCGGAGCGCAGTTCATCGTGACCCCGGGCGTCCGGCCCGCGGTCATCGAGGCCTGCGCCAGCCTGGGCGTTCCGATCCTCTCCGGGGCCTTCACGCCTACCGAGGTGGCCCTGGCGGCGGAACTCGGCGCAGACGTGATCAAGATCTTCCCCGCCGAGTTCTTCGGGCCGGCCTACATCAAGTCCCTGAGAGCCGTTTTCCCTCAGCTTAAATTCCTGCCGACCGGCGGCGTGACACCCCAGACTCTCCCGGATTTCCTGAAGGCCGGGGCCTTCGCCACCGCGGCCGGCAGCGCCCTCATCGATCCCGCCGCGCTCAAGGCCCGCGACTGGGACGCCGTCACCGCCCGGGCGCGGGAGTTCGTGGCGGCTGCCGCCAGGTCCTGATCCCTTCCGTCATGCCCGAGACCTACTTCATCATACCCGAGGCCCAGCACAATGCCCTCACCGAGGCCGCCTATGTTCACCGCGGCTTCCTGAAGGACGAGGCCGTCGAGGGCGCGCGTCTCTGCGCGGAGGCCTCCAGACACGGGATCCGCACCCACAACGCGATTAAGGCGCTTCACCTGGACCACCTCTTTGGCTCCGGTTCGCGCGGGTGCGTGCCCGGCGCGCAGATCCAGGAGGTGCCGAGCCGCTTCGAGGCCGCGAAGATCTGGAACGCGAACAGGAAGCTCGGCCAGTCGACCGCGTACCGGGCAATGGACGCCGCGATCGCCCTGGCCGACAAATACGGCGTCGGCACCGTGTCCGTCGACAACGCCTTCCACTATCTTTGGGGCGGTGGCTATGTCATGGACGCGGCGAGGCGAGGCTACATCGCCTACACGAACTGCACCGCGGCCCTTGCCGAGGTTGTGCCGTTCGGGGGAAAATTCCCCACCCTCGGGACCAACCCACACTCCTGGGGCTTCCCGACCACGAACGCCATCGGCTACCCGATCGTGATCGACTGGGCGACGTCTGTGATCGCCATGGGGCGCGTACAACAGCTCAAGCGCGAGGGCCTTCCCCTGCCCCCGAACGCCGCCATTGACAGGAACGGCAACCCGACGGTCGACCCCCACCAGGCAGTGTCCCTCATGCCCTTTGGCGCCCACAAGGGATACGGGCTGTCGCTCATCGACGAGGTGGTTGGAGCCTTCATCGGGGGCTCGCTCCCGACGCTGCGCAGCCGCTGGGAGACCGACGCCTCCGAGAAGCACACCTGCACCTTCTTCTTCCAGGTCATCCATCCCGACGCCGTCAGCGCCGGCGCATTCGCGAAGGGCCGCAACCAGGCGGCGAACGTGAAGGCAGTCCTGGGTGACATCCTCGGCCACGGCAACGAGGGCTGCATGCTTCCCGGCCAGCTCGAGGCCACGTGGGCCAAGCGGACCGCCGAGGCCGGCGGCCTCCTCTTCACACAGGCGGAAGTCGAGGCCTTCAACGAGGTCGCGGTCGAGATCGGCAGCCCCCGATGGGTTTTGCCGCAGCACAAGTCGGTGGTCTACTGACCCGCATTTCCATCACCATTTCCAGACCATGAGCCTTACGATCAAGCCCGCCTCCGAATGCGCCTATGACCAGCTCTCGCTCGGCGAGATCATGCTTCGGCTCGACCCCGGCGAGGGCCGGGTCCGCACGGCGCGCTCCTTCCAGGCATGGGAGGGCGGCGGCGAATACAACACCTCGCGCGGCCTGAGGAAGTGCTTCGGGCTGAGGACGGCGGTCTGCACGGCCTTCGTCGACAACGAGGTCGGGCACCTGATCGAGGACTTTGTCATGCAGGGGGGCGTCGCCACCGAGTTCATCCGCTGGCGCGAGGACGACGGCATCGGGCGCACCGTCAGGAACGGGCTTAACTTCACCGAGCGCGGCTTCGGCGTGCGGGGCGCCGTTGGCGTCCCCGACCGCGGCAACACGGCGGCCTCGCAGCTGAAGCCCGGCGACTTCGACTGGGACGAGATATTCGGAAAGCGGGGCGTGCGCTGGTTCCACACGGGCGGCATCTTTGCCGCCCTGTCGGAGTCGACCGCGGCCCTCACGATTGAGGCCGTCAAGGCCGCGCGCAAATACGGCACAATCGTCTCCTACGACCTCAACTACCGCCCTTCCCTCTGGAAGACCATCGGCGGGCTGAAGAAAGCGCAGCAGGTCAACCGTGAGATCGCGGCGCACGTCGACGTCATGATCGGCAACGAGGAGGATTTCACGGCTTCCCTCGGCTTCGAGGTGAAGGGCGCCGACGAGCACCTGAGCCACATCGAGGCCGGTGCCTTCCGCTCCATGATCACAACCGCCGTCAGCGCGTTCCCGAACTTCAAGGTGGCGGCGACCACGCTGCGCAAGGTGACAAGCGCCACCCGCAACGACTGGAGCGCCATCCTCTGGCACGACGGGATGTTCTTCGAGAGCCGCAAGTACCCGGACCTCGAGATCCTGGACCGTGTGGGCGGCGGCGACAGCTTCGCAAGCGGGCTCACCTTCGGCTTCCTCTGCGCGAACGATGCACAGGCGGCGGTGGACTACGGCGCGGCACACGGGGCGCACGCGTCGACCACGCCCGGCGATACGTCGATGGCGACCCGCAGGGAGGTCGAGAACCTGATGAAGGGCGGAAGCGCCCGGGTCGTCCGCTAGCCGGGCCCTAGAACACGTTTGCCTGGGCGATCGGCACCTGACCCGCGAGGCAGCGGGTGAGGTTCTCGACGGCGCAGGTCGCCTGCCGCTGCACGCTCTCGTTCGTGCGCGAGCCGATGTGAGGCGTCAGGATCACGTTCGGAAGGCCGAGGAGAGGGTGATCGGCCGGCGGCGGCTCCTGGTCCAGGACGTCCGCGGCGTAGGCGAGGATAGCCTTGGCATTCAGGGCCGCCACCAGGGCTGAGAGCTCAAGGAGTTCGCCCCGGGCGCAGTTCACGATGACGGCCGTGGGCTTCAGAAGTCCGATGTTGCCGGAGTGGATCATGTGCCTCGTTGAGGCGGTGAGCTTTGTGTGGAGCGTCAGCACGTCCGCGACCCTCAGCAGCTCCCCAAGATCGGTGATGCGCGTGATGCCATTTGCAGAGGCGAACCCGCCGTCCCAGTGGTTCCCGTAACCCACGACCTTCATACCGAAGGCCCTGGCACGAACCGCCACCTCGCAGCCGATCCGCCCCATGCCGACGACGGCGATCGTCTTGCCAAAAATCTCGCTCCCGGTAATCCGGGTCCACTGCCCCTTGGCAACGAAGTTGGCCTCGGTGACGAGGTTGCGAACGGCCGCCAGGAGAAGGGCGAACGTGTGCTCCGCCACGGTCGTGTGGTTCACGCCCGGTGTGAACAGAACCGGAACCCTCAACTCTGTGGCTGCCTTCAGGTCTATCTTGTCGATGCCGATCCCGTACTTGCTGATGGCCTTCAGCCGCGGCAGCGATTTCTCGATGACCGCGCGGGTCAGCGCATCGTCGCCGCAGAGATAGGCGTCAAATCCCCCGGCAAGCTCCAGCATCCTCGTCTCGGAAAGCGGTCCCCTCTCCCTCACGATCTCGAATCCGGCCTTGGCGAGGAGATCATGGTGCACCCCGGGGGTGTCCTGGAACGACGTGGTGCTCAGCAGTACTCGGGGCATGGTTGTCTGGGGAGGGAACCGGGATGGAGCGGGCCTAATTGAATTGCAAGAATCACCGGGCCTCACCTATGGACTTGCGCCTCGGCGCCGACCCGGGCCCCTGCCCTGCGAGAGCCAAATCTTTTCGATCCCCATGGACCTGCACCCCACCCTTCTCCAAGACCAGGCGCCCCGGATGTCCACAGAAGAGCTCCGCAGCCAGTTCCTGGTCCAGGGCCTCTTCCAGCCCGGGTCCACGAACCTGCGCTACTGGGAGGTGGACCGAACCGTCATCGGAGGGGTCTCCCCGCTCGGCTCTCCCCTTCCGCTGCCGAATCCTCCGGAGCTTAAGAGCGCCCATTTCCTGGAGAGGCGCGAGGTTGGGGTCATCAACGTCGGCGGGCCGGGCACCGTCTCTGCCTCGGGCTTGTCCTACCGCATGGGCCACCTCGACGCCCTTTACCTTGGCCGGGACTCCTCCGACATCACTTTTGCGTCCGACTCGGCGGCGGAGCCTTCGCTGTTCTGGCTGCAGAGCTTCCCTGCCCACGCCAAGCACCCGAGCCGGCTCGTGAAGTTCGCGGATGTCACCGCAGAGAAGCTCGGCTCACCCGCGGGTGCGAACGAGCGCCTGCTCTCGAAGCTGATCCATCCGGCGGCGTTCCCGACCTGCCAGGTCGTGATGGGCGTCACCCGGATCTCGCCCGGCAGTGTCTGGAACACGATGCCCCCGCACACCCATCTCCTGCGCTCCGAGGTCTACCTCTACTTCGCGGTGCAGCCCGCCAACGCCGTCTTTCATTTCATGGGAGGGCCGCAGAGCACGCGGCACCTCGTCGTGAAGAATCTCGACGCGGTCCTGTCTCCGCCCTGGTCCATCCACAGCGGCGCCGGCACGGCGCACTACAGCTTTGTCTGGGGCATGGGCGGAGAGAACCAGGAGTTCTCCGACATGAAGAAGACGGAACCCTCCGGCCTCCTCTAGGAATGGCCTTCAGGGAGTGACCAGGACCTCGAAGGTGCGGTCGACGTAGGTGTAGGTCGCGTTGGCCGCGTCGAAGCGAACCGTCCGCGCGATGATGCTGTGCATGCCGGGCTTGTTCAGGGTGAAACGGTAGCGGCCCCGCCACGTCGTGCGCTCGTCCTCGGCAGCCTCGATCCGGGCCAGCACCTTGCTCTCCGTGAGGTCCGTGATGTCGATGAAGTCCAATGTTCCCGTCGCGTCAAAGGCGCTGAAGTCGAAGAACGTCTCCTCGCCCGCCTTAAATCGCCGCGTCGGGGATATCTCGGCTGTCCAGTCCTGTCCTATCACTCGGAATCGCAGCACGACCTCGCTCGGTCCCACCGCGTTTGTTGCCTTCAGTTTCACTTCGAATTCCCCGGGACCCTCGAACTTGCCGGAGAGTATTCCCGTCTGCGGATCGAGGGAGATCCCCTTGGGCAATCGGACCGCAACGAGCTCATAGGGACTGTACGCCATACGGATCTCATAGCGAAGAGGCGTTGCCGCAGCCCAAAGGACGGGCATTCCCTCCGTGAGAAATGGGCTCGCAGGCGGAGGTAGAACATCGCGCGCGGGATGCGACCTGGCGAGCGCGAGGGTGGCCGGCAAGCTGGCCGACGAGGCGGGCCGTCCGAGGTTCTTTCGTTCGAACACGGTCGCCGCCATCTCGGCCGTCTCGATGCTGCCGTCTCGCACCAGGTTCGCGTCGCACCAGTGCAGCAGCTCCGGTGCCATGGCCGCCATCTGCCTGTCGATCGGCCATGCCGCGCCGGCGCGGGTGACCACACAGACGATATCGCTGCGTCCAATCTGACCCAACACCGCGTCGTGCGGCATTTCCAGGATCGAGGTCGGGAGCGCCTGGATGAAGGGCACAACCTTTCCGTGCCGCTCGTAGCCGAGGATCCTGAAGGTATCCGCGTTAAGGCTGTCGGACATCCACGTCACGGAAACGACAGGCCGTGCAAGCCCCGACTCCTGCGCCCGGAAATACAGGAAATCCGCGAGGGCGTTCACGTCACGGTAGTCGGAAACCTGCTCGGCGCTGACCGCAGGACGCACCTGAAAGAATCCGAAGAGAAGAAGCCCGACGGCGACGGCAGCCGAGCAAGTCCTGAGGAGTTCCCGGCGGTCCACGCCGCGCGAAAGGGATATCCAGCCGATGAAGATGAGCCACATCGCTGCTGGCCCTATGATGTCCGCAGGCGGCTCCGCCTTCTCCGGGTGGGTCAGGAGGACGAGGGTCGGGACGGCAAAGAACACGGCGGTGATGACCCACGTGTCCCTTAGGCCCTGGCCTGCCGCACGCCCACCTTCCCGTCGCCTGCTGAGGAAGAGGCATGCTAGGACGCCAATGCCTATACAGAGCGCGCCGGCGCCAATCTGGCGGAAAAGGATCTCATGGGCCATCCACGTCAGCGACTCCAGCGCTCCCTGGTGTGTGCTTCGGACAGCCGATTCCGGGCTGCCGTAATGGCCTACCCAGTAGTAGTTGTAGATGAGCTTCCTGCATTTCCAGAAGGGCCACGCCGCGATTGCCGCTGCGGTCAGGGCCGAGAGAAGAAGACGGGAGCACCTTCTCAACCTGTCGGCTTCAATGAGGAGCCAGGCCACAAGGAGCACCAGGATGCCGCAGAAATAGACGGCTGTCAGAAACCGGACGATGAGCGCCAGGCCGACAGCGACTCCAAAGAGGAAGGACCAAGGCGTCGACCGGAAGCCCCTGGCCATGAGCCCGGCGCAAAGGGCGACGCCGAAGGCGCAGGCGGCCATCCAATCCAAGCGGAAGTCAGTCGCCGATCCCCAATGGCCCGACCACGGGCAGGTGAGCGCCGCCAGCGTGGCCACCACCGCCCATCCGATAGCGTGTGACCTCGAGAGCCGGAATGCCGCACAGAAGCTGGCCAGCTGCAGAGCAGCCAGGCCGAGAAGGTTCAAAGACAGCGCGGCAAGCCGGGACGGCCCAACCGCCTCGTAGACCAGCAATGAGAGGAACGCGTGCATCGCGCCCTGCGGCGACTCGTGGCCGAAGGCCGCGGCCACTCCCTCCGCAAAGCCGTGGGTCCGCGCGACCTCGTAGGCGTTGTAGCCCTCCATGAGGTACTGGTCCTGGTCGTACCAGCGCGGGAAAATCCACGCATACTGCCTTTGGACGCTGAAGCAAAAGCAGGCCAGCTCCGCGCAGAGGAGGAGTATGAGCGCCAATCCATGCCGCGAGCTGCACCAGGATTGAGCCGGCTGCAGAACCTGGCCGCCCGGACGGTCTGGCCGGGAATCCATGACCTTAGCTGGACGCCGCGTGCTTGCGCGCGAACTCGACCGCTTCCCTGCGCCAGACGCGCACAACGTGACTCGCAATCTCGCTCATCGGCCGCGCGTCGGTGAGGATCACGGTGCCGGCCGCCTTGTAGATGTGCTCCCGCTGGGCGTAGAGGGCCCGGGCGCGGGTGTCCGGATCGGGCACATCAAGGAGCGGCCTCGTCTTCCCGTACCGTTCGGTCCGGGCGAGGATCGTCTCGATCGAGGCATGCAGACACACGATGACGCCCTTCTTGCCCACGATCTCCAGCATTCCGGGCTGCACCACGAGCCCGCCGCCGCAGGAGACGACGAGGCGCTCGGGACCGTGGCCCTCGATGATGAATTCGCGCTCCATCCTGCGGAACTCGGCCTCGCCCTCATCCGCGAAGATCTGCGCGATCGTCTTGCCGGCCTTGCGCTCGATCTCGTGGTCGCTGTCCGAGCACTTGAAGCCGAGGCGGTGGGCGACAGCGCGCCCAACGGTCGTCTTGCCGGTCCCCATGAAACCGACGAGGTAGAGATTTACGTCCGCCGGATTCAGAGGGTCGCCTGCAGAAAAGCCCGAAGGGGCTTACTTGGTCGGCACCGGGGCCGCAGCGGCCGCGGGAGCGGCAGCCGCACCCGGCGTGATGTCCACCAGCTCGATGTCGAAGACGAGGACCGACCCCGGCGGGATGCCGGGGCGGCCGTCGTCACCGTAACCGAGCGACGGCGGGACGTAGAGGCGCATCTTGCCGCCCTTGGAGATCTTCTGGAGGCCCTCGGTCCAGCCGGGGATGACCTCCTTGAGCACGAACTTCACCGGGTGTCCCTGCCTGTCGGAGCTGTCGAAGACGTTTCCGTCGATGAGCGTGCCGGTGTAATTCACCGTGACCGTGTCGGAAGGTATCGGGGCCGCCCCGGTGCCGGGGGCCAGGATCGTGTAGCGAAGGCCGTCCGGAAGCTCGGTGACCGTCTTGTCCTCCTTCAGGTGCGTGAAGAACGCGGCAGCCTGGCCGAGGTTCTTCGACTTGATGTTGTCGAGGATCTGGGCCTGCTTTTTCTGGATGAATTCGCTCATCGCCGGCCCGATCTTCTGAATTTCATAGGGCGAGTCCTTGCCGTTCATCGAGGCGATGACGCCCTTCGTGAGCGTGTCGGCTTCGGCGGGCGAGAGGCCGAGGTCGGAAAGGCCGGTGCGCTTGCCGATGTACCAGCCGAACTCCTCGAGGAGCTGCTGATCCGTGTAGGTCGGGGCAGCCACCGTTGCCGCAGCCGGGGCCGCGGCCTGGCCGAGGGGCGCAGGCGCCTTGATTGTGGCATCCTGGGCAACCAGCGAGGTCGCGCCGAGGAGTGAGAGGATCAGGGCCTTCTTGAGGGAGTTTGAATTCATGCGGGGAAGGGAAAAAACGTGCCCCGTCGAGGAGCACTTGGCAAATCTATAGCGCGGCGTTCGCCGCTTGAACAGGCGGTGACCTGCGTCCAAGGTTGAAAGTTCCCATGAGCCCCGAGCAATTCTGGACCAGTCAGGACGGTCAGATACTGACCGTTAAGAACAAGGACGAGCGGGCGGTGACGCTCACCCTCGCCTTCTGGCCCCGGAACCCGGCCGAGTTCGACTTCATGAAGGCCCAGATCGGCGAGCTCAAGTTCACCGAGCGCAGCTCGCTGGCCCGCATAGGGATCGAGATGCAGATCCAGGGCGGACTCGAGGTGGACGGCAACCGCCTGACGCTCGTCGTCGAGGCGTTCGTCTACGACATGAGCTTCCCGAACTCGGGCTACTGGAAGAAACTCATGCGCTCCGGCGTGCCCGTGGGCCGCCTATTCCTGGCCCCGGTGAGTGCCAAGCTCACCTCCGACGAGATATGGACGGCCATCAAGGAGAACCGCCTGAAGCTGCCGAACACGATCAGCATCGACCGCCAAGGTTCGGTGTTCCTGACGCCCCACCAGGTGAGTTACACGCTCAACCCGAGGCTCCAGCGCATCAACTTCGAGCTCATCGTCGGAGGCAGCGCGGGCAGGAGCTTCCTCGATAAGGTCCAGATGCGCCACGATGCCTCGCCCCTGGCCATCCCGCCGCACTCGGGAATCCTCACGAGCTGCTCCATGTACCTGAAGGAGCACTACGTCGTGCTGAACCAGGGCGCTGGCAACTTCGGCATCCACACGAGCGCCGTGCTTCTGGACCCGGTGAAGACCTTCGGAACGAACATCATGCTGGAGATCTACAACACCGGGGACCACCCGGTGGTGAATCCGATGGTCTCCGTCGAGATCTTCCGCGCCCCGGAGGCGAAGGATCCCGAGTTCAACTCACTCGCACGCAGGCGCCAGCGCCTCCTCGGCGTTGCAAACGAGACTTATGTCAGCCTCGACACCCATCCTCCGAAGGACTCCACGGAGGCGAGGCCTAAGACCGGCATCTCCGTCAAGGGCCAGAGCGCCACGATGGAGAACCGGGCCGTCTGCCTGAAGGGCGGAACCGGCGAGGACGTGAAGAAGCTCTACGCGGACGGCGGGGCCTGCGGCCACCGGACCATGATCCAGGCCGTGGACGCGGCACCGAAGGACGCCGACACCCTGGTCGTCGACTACTTCCCCGACCTCCTGGAGCACATCGAGCTCCTGACCCGCATACCCGAGTTCAAGCTGAAGCGTATCATCTTCAGGAAGGCCTCAAGGACGCATGGCTACTTCCTCTCGAGCAACGCCCATGCCCGCCTCGACACCTTCGACGCCATCAACATCCAGGTCTACTGGTACGACGAGCTGACGAAGGACCTTTACCTCCACGTCTACAAGAAGGAGCACGGCTTCTTCGTGCGCGACGAGATGGGCCGCAAGTTCCAGGAGGCGACCATCCTCGCCTTCTACGGCTCCGCGGTCGGCCTCGAGAAGGCCGACACCGACAGGATCTCAGGCTTGGTCGAGCAGCTGGCGGCCTTCATCGGGCCAAACCTCGGCGTCCTGACGGGCGGCGGCGGCGGCGTCATGCGCCTGGCGACCGACCAGGCCCGCAGCAAGGGCGCCCTGACCGGCGCCTGCTTCCTGGAGCTCGAGGCCCAGCCGCCGGAGCTCGGCGTCGACTTCTTCAACACCTTTCAGGAGGCCTCGCGTCACTTCCGGCAAAAGTGGTTCGAGGTGGCCGATTTCTGCATCTTCAACGTCGGCGGCGTCGGCACGCTCGAGGAGATCGGAATCGAACTCTGCAATCTCAAGCTAGGGATCCGTCCCCGTGTACCCTACGTGTTCTTCAACGCGAAGTACTGGTCGGACCTGAAGAACCAGGTTCACGAGATGATCCGCACGGGCCGCGCGCCCGCATGGATGGCCGACTACATACTCTTCACCGACGATCCCGCCGAGGTGGTGGCGTTCTACAGGAAGAAGCTCCAGGTCCTTTGAAGACGGAGGGCCTTCCAGAGACGGTCCTGGTCGTGGGTGCGGGCGGGCGCGAGCACGCCCTCGTGCGCACGCTCCTCTCCTCCCCCGCCCGCCCACGCGTCCTCTGTGCGCCGGGAAACGCAGGCATCGCCGAAGTGGCGCAGTGCTTCCCGGTCAAGGTGGACGACATTGACGGGCTCATGTCTCTCGTGGCTCGCGAGAAGGTCGGGTTTGTCGTCGTCGGCCCCGAGGTCCCCCTGGTCCTCGGCCTTGCCGACCGGCTTGGCGCCGCCGGAATTGCCGTCTACGGAGCCTGCGCCGCCGGTGCGAGGCTGGAGGCTTCCAAGACATTCACGAAGGAGATCCTTCTCAAGTACGGGATCCCGACTGCCGCCGCGGGCATGTTTTCCGAGACCAAGGCCGCCATCGATTACATCCGCTCGCGCCAGATCCCGATCGTCGTCAAGGCGGACGGCCTCGCCGCCGGCAAGGGCGTGGTGGTCGCCACCTCCCTGCCCGAGGCCGAGTCCGCGGTCAGGGAGATGATCGAGGACGGCAAGTTCGGCTCGGGTGGCCGCACGGTGCTGATCGAGGACTGCCTTGTCGGCGAGGAGACCTCGATCCTGGTTGTCGTCTCCGGCAGGGACTACGTCATCCTTCCCACCTCCCAGGACCACAAGCGCGCCGGGGACGGCGACACGGGGCCCAACACCGGCGGAATGGGCGCCTATTCGCCGGCCGAGGTCGTGACACCCCGCCTCCTGGCCGAGATTGAGGAGAGGATAGTGCGCCCCTCGGTCGATGCGATCGCGAGCGAGAAAATCCCGTTCTGCGGGACGCTCTTCATCGGCATCATGCTGACCCCGGACGGCCCCAAGGTCCTGGAGTTCAACACGCGCTTCGGCGACCCCGAGACCCAGGCTGTCCTCCCACGCCTTGAGTCCGACCTGCTCGACCTCCTCTGGAAGGCGGCCCACGGCGCCTTGGCGGGCTATCGCCTGAGCGTTCGGCCCGAATACGCCCTCTGCGTGGTCGTGAGTGCCAAGGGCTACCCCGGATCCTATCCGTCCGGTGACGCGATCGATCTTCCCGCGGACCTTCCCGCCGGCGTCGTCGTGTTTCACGCGGGCACCTCGCGCGATCCCTCCGGCCGGCTCGTCACCTCAGGAGGCCGGGTACTTGGTGTCACCTCACTGGCCCCCACGCTCGCGGATGCCGCGGCGAAGTCGTACGCCGCGTGCGACGCCATCCGCTGCGCCTCCAAATATTATCGCAGGGACATCGGCGCCCGGCAATTAAGGCGGACGTGAGAAACCTCGCCCGAATCCTCGCCGTTGCCTTTTGCGCGTGCGCCCTGCCCTTGGCGGCAGACGCCGCGGCCATGATCCGCGATCTCGGCCAGGGACTCGCCTACTTCCGGGTGCACGTGCTTCCGGATGACCAGCCTTCGCCCGTGACGGGGCGGCCCGGGGCGTGCGTCCTCGACCTGAGGTACGCGAAGTCCGACGTGCCGTCGGCCCTCACGCTCAAGGCCTGGATCAAGTTCAACGTGACGCCCCACACCCCTGTGTTCGTCCTGGAGAACGCGGAAACCGACCCCGCGCTCCTGGCAGCCGTCTCGGGCGGCGGCCTCGAGGGATATCTCGTCATTGCGCCGATATCCAAGAGCGTCTCCCCCGACATCGCGGTCCACGTCTCGGGTTCTGAGGACAGGAAAGCCTACCAGGCGCTTGAGAAAGGCGCGGACGTGAAATCCCTCCTCAGCGACTACCCCGACAAGCCGCGCGTGGACGAGGCCTACCTCGAAAAGGAGCATATCGCCGACAGCGAGGCGCCGGACTCGGTCTCCGACAAGCCAGACCCGCCGAAGCCCATGATCGACGCAGTGCTCCAGAAGGCCGTGCAGCTTCACCGGGGCCTGACCGCCCTGAGAAGGATCTGACGCTCCGCTCAGGAACCTGCGTGCGCCGTCGGCGCATCGGGCGGCAGTGATGCGGGCGCACTGGGCGCCGCGGCCGGGGGACGAATCCGCCTGAGAACCACGGGGCGGTGCTCCGCGACCAGCATCGCGTGCAGCAACTTCCTGTACTCACCGTACTGCTCCCGGTTGAGGACGCCCCCCGGCGTCACGATCGACATCTCACCCCTGACCTTGCCCTCGGCATTGACATAGCGGAGCGACGACGTGGTGGAACCTGACTGGAGCGTCCAGTCCCCGGGCAGTGATTCGACCTGCCAGCCGGCGGGCACGGAAATTGAAACGGTCTTCTTTGCGTTGGCGGTCGCGATCGTGACGAAACCGGCGTCGCTGTCGGTCCAGGGCTCCAGCACCGGCACCATGGAAAAAACGTCTGCCGGGACATACATGAGGCCATTCGAGCGGCGCCCGACAAACTGTGCTTTGAAGGATACCTGACGCTCCCAGGTCTTGCCTCCCGTGCCGGGGGAGCTTTTCCAAGTCATGTCCGACACAAGCGGGAGCTTCTGCTCGATCCTCTTTTCGAGGGCCGCCGTCCTGTCAAGGAGCGGCTCGGTCTCGTCGGAATTCTGCGCGTCGGCGGCAAGGAGTCCCATGCGCGTTTCCGATATCTCCACCGACGCGCTCCCGTCACCCTCCATTCCCATCGAGACGGTTCTCTCGATCGTCGGGAAATCCACCGAGGGCAGCGGGATCGCCACCGCAGCATCGCAGGCGGGCGCAAGGACAAGGCCCAGGCCTCCCCGGTCGCGTTCAGGCAGGATCCCGAATGGGACGTAGTCGTCAGTCGGGTCAAAAAGGACGAAATCCTTGCCGGCCGACCGCACGACGGGCGCGCCTTCCGGCGGCGCCTCAGTACAGGCGATCGCCACGATCGCATGATTGAACGCGGCCGAGGGCCAGTCGGGCCGGCTGACAGTTCGGGCGCCGTAGTTGACCAGCGTAACGTAGGACTCGACGCCAAGCGAGCGAAGCATCGTGCACAGGAGAACGGCCTTGTCCTTGCAGTCGCCAAACCGGCTCTCACAGACATCCGCAGCGGCATGCGGCCGGTAGCCCGCCATGGAATCGCTGTCGATCGTGACCTGCAGGTAAGAGACGTCCTTCTGGACGAACCTGCACACGGGAAGGATTTTTTCCCAGAGTCCGCCTGTTCCCGCGAGGGACCTTGCCCTGTCGGCGAGGGCCGGGGTCAACGCCGCCTTGGGTTCCATCTCCTTGCGCGCAAGCGCCACCAAGTCGGCCCATGTCTTCTGGCCCTGCGGGTTCGGCAGAATGTAGGCGCGCAGCTGCATGGTGTTCCGCTCGATCGAGCCGGGAACGCGCTCGCCGACGCCCGGCAGGTCGTTTGCGGCCCAGCGCAAACCCCCGTTTGCGCCAAGGGAGAGGGGCGCGGGGACATCATCGGAAAAGGCCCGCCACTTCACGGCCCCGTTCTTCGGAGGCACAATCTCGATCTCCGCAGAGCGGGTCGGCCAGAGCTCGCGCGGACTCCAGCCGATGTCGAAGGCGCTTGAGTCCGACCTGATCTCGATTTCCCACGCAACGATCCATCCTGGCTGAAGGAACTTCTGGGCCCCGAGCACGATGTTCTTGGTCTGGTCCCACGTGAAATTGTTGACGACGGGTGACGCGACCACGAACTCGGCGCCGCCAAACTCCCTGCACTTCTTTCCGTCGGGCGACATCGCCCACGCCTTGGCGGACACCACCGTGCTCGTGCCGGCCACGTAGGGGATGCCGAACACGCATCGCTTTACGCCGGCCGCCGTGAGCGGCATCATCGCAAACCGGTACCTGTAGTTCACCGACTCCGGCTCGTGCTGCCAGGCGCGTATGTGGTTTGTGAGGATCCAGAGCGAGGTGCCGGTGGGCCTTGGAGCCGAGGCCGCGGGAAGCGAGAGCCAGTCCGGCGGCGAGGCCGCGCGCGCCGCGCAGGCCACTGCGACGCAGGCGAGGATGAGGCGCGTTGCTTTGGTCATCATGGGGACGAGGCGGTCTTGGGTGCCCTCTGCAGGACCACCGTTGTCTGGTCGGCAACGCTGATGCGCCGGAACCAGTCGAGAAGACTGGGGTATTTGTCCGGGAGGACATACACTGCGTTGATCTTGGATTCCCTGGTCACCTTGAGGACGCCGTGGCCGGCATCCTCCGCGCTCAGCTGGTAAGCGAACTCCCCTGAGCCTGCGGATATCGGCTTAGGCATAGGGCCCGGGAGGAAATCAGCGGGAAGGTGCAGGGTGATCGTCTCTTTCTCAATCGTCGGGAAGTGGAACGCGACCGGTGTCTGCCTCTTTGAGCTGTTCAGGATCGGCGGCCTGCCCTGCGTCCATACCGACAGGATGACCGGCATGCGGTCCCCAAGGACGGGCGCGTACGAGGGCCAGTACACCTTTGCGCGAAGGGTCATTGTCTCCTGCGGCGATTCCAGGCCGTCGACGCCGGTGAGCGTCACCTCGCATGAGGAGGCCTGCAGGCCCAGGATATCCTTCGCGAGGCCGTTCCAGCCCTCCTCGCCCAAGCCCTTCAGCTTCTCCCGCACAATATAGGCGGAGTGGCCCGTGAAGGTCCTGGTGCAGGTCCCCTCTAGGTTGCCGTCGTCGTCCAGGGACACGTCCACCGTGGCCTCGGAGAGGGACTTGGCCGCGGGGGCGACAGGCACGCCCAGGAACACCTGCTGGCGGGGCAGTGCCACCAGCGCCGGAACTCCCTCCATGTCCCAGGGCAGCTCTCCCAATCCGAGGGGCACATCGGTGCAGGGGTCGCAGAGCATCCAGGTGTCGCCGAGCTTAACCGCCACGGACCATCCGGGCAGGAAGTTAGGAGACACCATGTCCATCTTGAAGGGGAATCCCGACCTGAGCGGGTGGAACGCGCTGTGGCACTCGACGCCCGCGGAACGCACGAGCCCTATGAACAGAAAGACGAAGTCCTCCCTCCGAAGGAAGGTCGAGTCCATGTGATTGAGATCGATCAGTTCCCCCACTGACTCGATATAGCGGGTGTAGGAGTCCTCAAAGTCGGCTCGGTTTCGGAAGCGCGAGTACAGTTCCTGGGTGTAATCGTAGATGCGCTGCACCTTGGCGCGGGGATCGGCGATGCCGGCTGTCAGTTCCGCAGCCTTTTCCTTCACCTTCTTGTCGGCATACCCCTTGTCCGCGTCCTGATAATCCTGTGCCGTCGCGTAGAACGCCCACTCGCCGAGAGAGGCGGGGACACCCTCCGGCAGCCTCACCTTCCCGCTCCGGGGCGCGACGTAGCGGGTCACGCTCTCATATGACTCGACGATCGCCAGCGAAAGGAATCCCGCCGGCGGGGCGAAGGGTTCGCGGTGTATCGCGGGCAGGTTCTGCGCGGTGAAGCTGATCGTGTGGGCCTTCTCGTCATGGCTCATGTGCCCGCCCGAGGGGTTGATGACAAAAGTCCGGTGAAACCTCCTGGAATCGACCATGAAGTGGTCGGTGTACTCGAAGGAGCGGATCGGCGCGTCGGGCCTCTGCGCGGTCGTCACCATCCAGTCGCTTTTCTGCTCGCCGGGCCTGAATTCCCAGACGTCCAGGACGGCACCCTTGACGACGCCGGTGACCGCCAGGAATTTCTCGGCAAGCGAGCGGTCGTTGTGGGCCAGGAGCCGGCCAAAGAAGCCGTTTGCCTTGCCCTCCTCCGCGACGTTCCTCTCCCGCAGGTCGTGCCGGTCAAAATCCCTCGTGGTTCCGTCAGGCAGCGTCAGCCGCGCCTTGACGTCGTAATACTCGTCGGAATAGCCGTTCCAGAAGTGCGCGATCCTCGTGACATCCACAGCCCTGGCCGGGTCGAAGATCTTGATCCGGGTCGTCGTCGTGATGTCCCGGGCCCTCTCCTCGGTGTCGTCGATGTCTATGCGGTAGTCCAGGATCTCGGCTGGCGCCTCCGGGTCGATGGTCGGCGCATTGTCCGCCAGTTCCGCTGCGCTCACCTTGGGCCAGAGCGGTTTTGCCCAGAGGCCTGGCTTTGCCAGGACGAACGCCAAAAAGGGGATGCCGAGCCGAATGGGGGTGCGCATGCCGTTGCATGCTAGGCACGTTGCCTTTCCCGCTCATTTCAAGGCGAAATTATGCGCGTTTTCATGGGATCCTGTCCCCTAACAATTTGAAGCTGCGGGTACTAAGGGTTTTGCCTTTTTGGTCTATCCGTGTCCCTTTTAGGCAAGATGCCCGACCCGGGACATATCCTTGTCGTCTGCACCGGCAACATTTGCCGGAGCCCAATGGGGGCCGCGCTTTTGCAGCATGCCTTGGCTGGCCAGAAGGAGCCGCTCAAGTCGCTCAAGGTCATTTCAGCCGGCGTGGCCAGCCGATCGGGCGAGCCGGCGAGCGCCAACGCCGTCACGGCACTCAAGAAGGTCGGCATAGACATGAAGGGCCACAAGAGCCAGCCGGTGACCCAGGAGCTCCTGGACAAGGCCGTCCTCGTCCTCTGCATGACGGAGTCGCACAGGGACATGATCGAGATCACGGCCCAGCCCTCGCCCGGGCGCCTCTACCTCTTCAAGGAGATGATGGGCAAGAATGCCGAGATCGAGATCTCGGACCCCTACGGGATGCACTTGTCCGCCTACGAGGCCAGCCGGGACGACATGGTGGCCGCCATTCCCTCCATCGTGGACTTCCTCTCAAAGCTGCCGGAGTCGGCGTTCGCCCGGGCTTAGTCCGGCGCGCGGCATATGCCGCGAAAAAGTTTTGCCTCCCGCCGCGTTTGCGCGAGCGTCATTTTTCCCCCACATGCTGAACACCGCGCCGCTCAAGAGCCTTGATCCTGAAATCTACTCCGCGATCACCGCGGAGCTTGGCCGCCAGCAGAGCCATATCGAGCTCATCGGCTCCGAGAACTTCACCTACCCGGCGGTGCTCGAGGCCCAGGGCAGCGTCCTCACGAACAAGTACGCCGAGGGTTACCCCGGCAAGCGCTGGTACGGCGGCTGCGAGTTCGTCGACAAGGTGGAGACCCTGGCCATCGACCGCGCCAAGGCCCTCTTCGGCGCCGACCACGCGAACGTCCAGCCCCACTCCGGCTCGCAGGCCAACTTCGCCGTCTATACCTCCGTCCTCCAGCCCGGCGACAAGATCCTGGCCATGAACCTGAGCCACGGCGGCCACCTCACCCACGGCAACCCGGCCAACTTCTCGGGCAAGCTCTACCAGGTGGTCGCCTACGGCGTCCGCGAGGACAACCAGCTGATCGACTACGACCAGTTGGCCGAGGTCGCGATGAGGGAGAAGCCGAAGATGATCACGGTCGGCGCCAGCGCCTACTCGCGCATCATCGACTTCGCCCGGATGGGCGAGATCGCCCGCTCCTGCGGCGCGCTCCTCTTCGCGGACATCGCCCACATCGCCGGCCTCGTCGTAACGGGCCACCATCCCTCCCCGATCGGCCACGCCGACTTCGTCACCACGACGACCCACAAGACGCTGCGCGGCCCGAGAGGCGGCCTCATCCTCTGCAAGGCGGCCCATGCCAAGGCGCTCGACTCGGCCGTCTTCCCGGGCGCCCAGGGCGGTCCCCTGATGCACGTGATTGCCGCCAAGGCCGTGTGCTTCGGCGAGTGCGCGAAGCCCGAGTTCAAGGAATACTCCGGGCAGGTCGTGAAGAACTCCCGCGCCCTCGCAGGCGCCATGTCCTCCCGCGGCTACCGTGTCGTCTCCGGGGGCACCGACAACCACCTCTTCCTCGCCGACCTGCGCAGCAACCTGCCGGACCTCACGGCCAAGAAGGCGCAGGAAACGCTAGATCTGGCGAACATCACCTGCAACAAGAACACCGTCCCCTTCGAGACGCGCTCGCCCTTCCAGGCTTCCGGCATCCGGCTGGGTTCGCCCGCGGTCACGACGCGCGGCTTCCTCGAGGACGACATGGTGCAGGTGGCCGAGCTCATCGACTCCGTCCTTCGCTCGATCGGGACCCCGGCAGAGGCCGACACCATCGCCGCCGTCAAGGCGCGCGCCAAGGCCCTGACGGCCCGCTTCCCCCTGCCCTACCGGATGTGATAGGGTCAGTGGACGCCCGCAGATGAAACGCGCGCTCCTTGCATTTGCCGCCGTTGCCGGCCTCTTCGGCGGCGGATGCCTTGGCGTGAAGCGCACCGCCCCGAAGCCCGGCATCACCCACATCGGCGACAAGCCGGTCACCCTTCCCGGCCACCTCGTCGGCAACGTCATCGTCATCGAGGACAAGTGGGACAAGGCGGGACCCTACCACTTCGTCGTCGACACGGGCTCGTCGGTCACCCTCGTGTCCCCCGAACTCGCCGCGCGCTACGGCGATCCCGGTTTTCCTCCCTCGGACGAGCCGCGCGTGCGGGTTCGCTCCCCCCAGGGCGGCTACGCCCTCCTCAATCCCGTCACCCTCCAGAAATTCCAGCTGGGAGGCGCGCGGTTCGAGTACGTGCCGGCCCTCATCTATGATTGCTCCGACCTCTCGACCCAGTTCGGCGTCAGGATCGACGGCATCCTCGGCTTCCCTCTCTTCCGAAACGCGGTGCTTACGCTCGACTATCCCAACGAGCGGATCGTGCTGCGCTCGAAGATCCCCGACGAGGGGCTTCCCGGGGAGGCCATCCTCCTCGACAACAAGGACAAGACCCCGCTGATCCAGGTGCGCCTCGGCGGGAGCGAGCTCGCCGTCCTGCTAGACTCAGGAAGCGGCGCCGCCTTCGACGTGAATCCCGCGGGCCTCGCGCCCAACTTCGTCTTCGGGCCCGTGGACGGCCCCCTCGAGGCGACACTGTCCGGGGACAAGGCCTCGAAGATCGGCCGCCTGGCCGGCGTACTCCACATCGGCTCTTTCGACGTGCCGCAGCCCGTGGGGGAGCTGACCGACGACCTCTCGTCTATTGGCGGCGGCATCCTTAGCCACTTCACGATCACCTTCGACCAGAAGCACGACGAGGTGTTCTTCCAGCGCGACGACGCGGCCCCGATACTCGTCTCGCCCCTGCGCGGCACCGGCATCAGCTTCAGGAAATCTCCCGCCTACTGGAAGGTCGTGGGCGTGGTCCCCACCTCGCCTGCCGCGGCGGCGGGCGTCAGCCAGGGCGACTTGATCTCCAGGATAAACGGGGAGCCTGTCGCCGCATGGGACCCCGTGCGCTACGACCAGCTGGTCGCCTCCGCGACCAGCATCGACTACACGTTCATCGAGGGAACGAGCGACGCGACCAAGCCGATCGACGTCGCCGTCCTGGTGCCCTGAACCCTCAGGGGGCCGGCAGGGCGAAGGCGACGTAGCTGTCGCCCGCGGGTGTGCCGCCCTTGGAGCCACCGCAGGCGACGACCACGAACTGCCTGCCGTTCACGATATATGTGCTCGGGGTCGCGAAAGCGCTCGTCGGCAGGGCCGTCTGCCAAAGGAGCGCCCCGGAGCGCTTGTCAAAGGCGCGGAACATCCCGTCCTCGGTGGCCGCGATGAAGAGGACCTTGCCGGCCGTCACAACGGGACCGCCGTAGTTCTCGGTGCCGGTCTGGGGGATGCCCTTCGCCGAGAGCGCCTTGAACTCCCCGAGCGGGATGCTCCAGACATACTGGCCCGTGTTCAGGTCGATTGCGGAAAGCGTGCCCCAAGGCGGCGCGATCGCCGGATAGCCCTTGCTGTCGAGCCAGCGGTTATAGCCCGTGAACCTGTAGGGGATGCGCGGCGGCATCGCCGGCGATTTTGAGGCCAGGGCCTGCGCCGCAGCGACATGGTCGCCCAGGAGGAAGCCCGCTATCGCGGCCTTGTCGTCGGCGCTCAGGATCGTGAAGCCGGGCATCATCTTCCTTCCGGTGCCGATCAGGCTGATGATCTCATCTCGCTTCAGGCGCGAGCCGACATCGACCAGGGAGGGAATGCCGCCTGCAGGCAGGCCCTTCCTCTCCGGTCCGTGGCAGGTGATGCAGTAGGTCGAGTAGCGGCGCTCGCCGGGACCCATCTTGTCCAGGTCCGACTCCTTGACCGCGTCGCCCATGGACGTGAGCCACGCCATGTTCGAGGCGTTCACATAGAGGATGCCGTCGGGATCGGCCGCGGGGCCGCCCCACTCGCCGCCACCGTCAAAGCCGGGCAGGAGGACAACCGTGTCCTTGCCGAATGGCTGGAAGAGGCCTTTTCGCGCGGAGCGGAACTGGGCGAGGATCTCGGCCTTGTTCTCGGCGTAGGGGCTAAGCTCGGACTCGGTCAGCGTCTGCCGCGCATAGGGCTTCGGCAGCGTCGGGACGGGCTGCGTCGGGGAGGTGACCTCGCCGTCGAGAGTAGATTTCGGGAAGGCCTTCTCCTCGATCGGGAAGAGCGGCTTGCCGCTCACGCGGTCGAACACGAAGACGAAGCCCGTCTTCGTCGTCTGGGCCACGGCGTCCACGAGCCGGCCCTCATGGCGCAGTCTCACGAGCACCGGCGGGGACGGAAGGTCCTTGTCCCATATGTCGTGGTGGATCGTCTGCTGGTGCCAGAGAAGCCTCCCCGTCGCGGCGTCGAGCGCCAGGAGGCAGTTCGCGTAGAGGTCGTCCCCCAGCCTGTCACCACCCCAGAAGTCGGGCGCCGCCGATCCGGTCGGCACGAAGAGGATCCCGCGGTCGCGGTCGATCGCCATGCCCGCCCAGCAGTTCGCGGAGCCGACCGTCGTGTTCCTGTAGGCGTCCTTGGACCATGTCTCGTAGCCGGGCTGGCCGGGATACGGGATCGTGACAAAAGTCCAGGCAAGGGTGCCCGTCCTGACATTGAAGGCCTGGATGTAGCCGGGAGCCGCGTCCTGGTCCTCGCCAACCCGCGTCGGCATGACGAGGAGGTCGCCGAAGAGCGTCCCGGGCGTCGTCGAGACAACGAACTTGTCCTGGGCCTGCGCTCCAAGGCCGGAGCGAAGGCTCACCTTGCCCGTGTTGCCGAATCCGCTCACCACCTGCCCCGTCGCCGCGTCGAGCTCATAGAGCCAGGGCCCGATCGTGCAGAGGATCCTCGCCTTGCCGTTGTCATTCCAGAGGGTCACGCCGCGATCGTTCGCAAGACCGGGGTCCAAGTCGGCATGGACCGTGAAGCGCCAGAGCTGCCTTCCCGTGCCGGCATCCAGGGCGAAAATCCCGCCGGTGCCCGTTGCCCCGTAGAGGACGCCGTCGACGACGAGCGGATTGCACTGCATCTGACCCATGACACCCGTGTGGAACTCCCATGCCTTTGCGAGCGTGCCCACGTTGGCCACGTTGATCTGTTCCAGCGTCGAGTAGTGCGCCCGGTCCGGTCCCCCGAGGTATTCGGACCAGTCGCGGTCGGCCGCGCCTGCAATCAAGGGAAACGCCATCCAGAGGATAAACGTGCGAAACAGGGGTCTCAGGGTCATCGGAATCGGTATGGGGGTTGATTCACCTCGTGACGGGAACGGGCAGTCCACGGTAGCGGGCCGCCGGAGGAAAGGACGCGGCGTCCTTGATGAAGAACTCCCAGGCACGGTCAACTGTCGACCAGGATCTGCTTTGCCTTTGGCGAAGGCAAAGGACGTATTTGTCCGATACGCCTGATGGGATCCCAAACTCCACGCACTGTCTCCGAGGATGAGCCAAAGGGTTTCTTCGACATGCAGGTGAACGGCTTTGCGGGTGTCGACTTCCAGCAGGACTTACTGGCCAAGGGCGAGCTTGCCCACGCGGTGAAGGCCCTCGCGGCACATGGCACTTCCCAAATCCTGCTGACGCTGATCACAGACACCGTCGAGAGCCTATGCGCCAAACTGCAGCGCATAGAGCGAATGAGGAAGGACCCGTCCATATCGGGCATGGTCGTCGGCTACCACCTCGAGGGGCCGTATCTCTTGGCAAAGAAGGGATACAGTGGAGCGCATGATGCACGGTTGATGAAGCCCCCCAGTATACCCGAATTCGAGCGGCTCTGGAATGCGTCTGGCGGAAACATCCGGCTAGTCACGATCGCTCCCGAGCTCAAGGGATCCCCGGAATTCATCCTCCACGCGGTTGGCCGCGGCGCGCGGGTTTCGATCGGCCACTCCAACGCCGGGGAGAAAGCCATAGACGAGGCGGTAGCGGCCGGACTTTCGCTTTGCACTCATCTCGGAAACGGGGTCCCTCAGACCCTCCACCGCCACGACAATGTAATCCATCGCCTCCTTTGCCGCGACGAGCTTTACGCTGCCTTCATCCCCGATGGGATCCATCTGCCGCCGTTCGTCCTCCGAAACCTGGTTCGGGCGAAGCCCAGATCGAAGGTATTTTTTACGACCGACTGCATGGCTGCGGCAGGCGCGCCTCCGGGCCAATATCGCCTCGGCAAGCTTCTCACCCGCGTGGGCCCAGACGGCATCGTGCGCCAGCCGGGCGAGACGCGCTATTTCGCCGGTTCGTCGCTTGTCATGGACGTCGCCGCCCGCAACGTCCAGGCCATGCTAGGCTGGACCAGGCCTCAGGCTGACGCGGCTTGCGGAAGGGCCGTCGCCAAGTTCTTCGGCTTCTAGGCCGCGCCAGGCGTCGGGTCGGCCTCGGGGAACGCCTGAACTACCCCGATTGTCCGCACCAAGCTGCAGACAGCGATGAAGCCAGCCATCGGCAATGCCGCGTAAAGTACGAAAATGGGCGTGAAGGAGCCGACGGTCACCGTTCGTCCGATCGCCAGCGTGGTCATGGTCCCGATTAGGGAACTGATGCCGCCAGCCATTCCGGACACCGAGCCGACCGCGTTCTGGGGGAAAACCTCTGCTGGCAGGGTCATGTTTGCCCACGCGGCGTGGAAGAACATTGCGCAGGCGAGCAGGCCGATGGCCCCCTGCGGACTGGTGACACGGGTGATGAGCAGGAAGCAGGCGGCCACCATGCACGACGCGACGAACATGACCGTCTTCCTCGCCCTATTCAGAGACCAGCCAGCCCGCACTAGCCGCGAAGGAATGAAACCGCCGGCAAGGTTGCCCAGCCCGAGCCCAACATAGGGGATCCAGTAGTAGCGGCCAATGGCGGCAAGGTCGAAGCCTCGCTCCTGCTGCAGGAATCTCGGTATCCAGAACGCGAACAGATAGGAGATGGGATCCGTGAGGATCCGTGCAAGGATGCAGCCCCATGCTTCCTTGCGCGAAAGAAGGTTCCGCATAGAAACAGGAGCCCTATTTGCTGCGGACAGACCATCCTCCTCTATGTGGGCCAGTTCCGAGGCCATGAGCCATGGATGCCGGCGCGGAACGCGGTAGAAAACCATCCACACGGCGAGCCAGGAAGCGCTTAGAAGCGCGCCGACAATGAAGGTGTAGCGCCAGCCCAGATGCAGGGTGATCCAGACGACCGTGGGCGCGGCAAGCGCAGCTCCGATCGCGGTGCCCGAGTTGAAAATCCCGACCGCAAGAGCCCTCTCCTTCATGGGAAACCACTCTGAAACGGCCTTTACTCCAGCAGGGAAATTCGCTGCCTCTGTCGCTCCGAGAAAGAATCGGCACAAGGTGAACTGAACGGCGCTCCTGGCGAACGCATGAAGCGCGTCGGCCGCCGACCACAACGTCACAAAAATGGCCAGTCCGCGCCGGGTGCCGAGGAAATCCATGATCCGACCACAGACGGCATTCATGATCGTGTAGCTTATGAGCCAAGCCGCTGTGATGTAGGAGTACTGGATTGTGGTTATCCCCCACTCCTTCTCCAGGGTACCCGCCAAGAGCGCCAGTGTCTGCCTGTCGAGGTAGTTGAAGGCCGTGACGAGGCAGAGAAGGCCGACAATATACCAGCGCAGGCCGATGATCTTCATCCCAGGTGGTCCGGACTCAATCCGAGGATGGCCGCCGCGGCGACAGGAACTTTATCGATCCAGGGCGCCTCACGGCATGAGCGCGCGCCACTTGAGGTAGACTCCCTTGATGCCGGTCGATTCAAGGGCGTTCCTCACCATGTCCTTTGTGCCCCCGTGAACCGCCACGAATGCGATCGGGTGGCTGTCGAGGAACTCAGCCTGAACGGCCGCGAGCTTCATTTCCTTGGTCCAGCCGAGCGATTTGAGCGGGAAGCCGGCAGCGAGGGCCATGTGGTAATAGAGTCTCACCGTAGCGTCTCCGTACCGGAACAGGCCCTCATCCTCTAGGATGCAGGCGCGCGCCCTTTCGCTAACGGGAACCGAAAGCGCCTGGTTCAGGAGTGTCTCCGTCGTGCCAAGTTCCCGTATCGAGTCCTCGATCGACGGCCCGTCGTCCGGCGGAGGGTGGTCCCCGCTCATGCGAAGATGTCGGTACGGAAACAGGTTGTTTCCCTTTCCATCGGCAAATGCCCTCAGCTGGCCGCCGAGGTTTTCATCCTCGCCTGGAGTTGCAAGATACTCGGGCACGTTCAGCATCGCCCTCTCAAGGGAGGCGTAGAATTGCGCCATCGGCGCCGAGGCCGCCTCATACCGCTGGCTGAAGTAGTCCTTCTTCATCGCCGCGATGTCGACCCCGGGGTTCCAAAGCATGGTTGCGAATTGATAGTTGGTGATCGCGCGGGGGCCCCAGTTGCCCATTGGCACGTGCATGTAGTGCATGGCGCGCGCTCCGCTGTCATAGTAGAACCGGATGTCGTTCTCCATGGTCCGGGTGAAGAGGATCGGAAGGTCCCGGAAGTACGATATGTTGTAGTACTCTCCGATCATGAACTTCCCCTTGTAGTAGGGGCTGTTTCTCCACGCGTTCAGGTAGTCGAAGTAGTGTTTGTTAAACTCGGTGCACGCGGGATCGTTGATGTCGTGGACGTAGCACCGGTAGATGGGGAAATAGGTGCCCATGATGCCGTCGTAGTCGAATCCGACGGGAAGCGGCTTCGACGGAGGGTCGATGACCCCCGCCGAGCTGTATATCAGGAACTTTACCTTGATGTCCCTCCCTAGGCGCCCGTCCGAGACAGCCTGCTTCAGTCCCTCGCGTATCATGTGGGTCATGATCAGGTTCCTGTCGGT
>DASRSJ010000299.1:0-7612 GCA_035656555.1 Opitutaceae bacterium | reverse complement strand
GGTAGACGGTGCATTCGGCAATGATCACGTTCCGGAGCGCCTCGCCGTCATTTGGCGCATCAAGGCCCGTCGATTTCATGCAGATGGCGTCGTCCCCGGCGCTCACCGTGCACCGGTAGATCAGGACATTCCGGCAGATATTTACGTCCATTCCGTCTCCGGACGGGGCGTACTGTTCGTTGAAGAGCGTAGCCCCGCTGATGGTGAGATCGGTGCAGCGTGTCGGGCACAAGGCTCCCGAAGGAGAGTTTCTTAGCGTGACACCCTCGACGAGGATGGTCTTGCAGTCGTCGAGGTACAGCAGGGGTGGCCTGCGAAAGTCCCGTCCAGGCTCCGCCTCCTTGGGACTCGGATGGGGGTTCCTGCGGCTGAGGGCGATCAGGTAGTCCTCACCGGTCATCGCCTCCATGGTCGGCCACCAGTAGGCCCCGTCATTGCTCACAACTCCGCCGTGGGCCACGTGGTCCTTCCATTCCGCGTCGGTCACCTGGACCTTCCTGACCGGGCGCCAGGAATCCCCTGCCCCGTCAAAGACGCCGTCGCCGGTCACCGCGCTGTTGCTGATGCCTATGCCCTCGATCGGGGACGTCGGCACCAAATCGATCGGTGATATTGTCACGAAGGCCCAGTCCCTGCGCCGGACCATGGTATAGGCGGTGTGGTCGCGCGTGAAGAGAACCAATGCCCCGCGCTCGGAATGGAGATCAACGTTGCTCTGCAGCTCAATGGGGCCTGTCAGCCAAAGGCCGGCCGGGATGACCACGTGTCCTCCCCCTCCCTGGGCGCAGGCGTTGATTGCGTCGCCAAATGCCTTCGTGTTGAGAGTGTGCCCGTCGCCCACGGCGCCATAGTCCGTCACCAAGAAACGGCGCGCCGGAAAGGAAGGCCGAGGAACCATCGACATCTTGAACGGCGCATGGGCGACGTAGTCCTCAAGCGAGGCGGCCCTTAGCCCGGGTGCCACGGGGAAGAAGGCAAGCACAAGAAAGGCAAAGCGCGGGTGCATAGGTATCGTTTTGGTCGGAATATCGGCGCCAGCCAGGTTTCAGCAATGGGCGACTAATCCACGCGTTGCTTTCGTCGGCGGCCTGATCGCCTTCCCCTGCCAGCCCAATCTTGTCGGTGTACGGCGTCAATGGTCGCCTCGCCGCGCGCGGTTTCAAACCTATTTTGTCCTTTATCGGTAGTAAACAGCCTCTTGACTCCGTTATGCCGCGCGACAAGAAGGTTGAGGCGACTTGAGGACAGCTGGATTCTGCGACACCGCTAACGATAGCTGGCGACTTTACCCACCAAGGAAAGACTATCCCTTCAGACAAGTCGCCGTCGACAGCGCTCCGTTCGAGTCACATCCCTCCCAGGCGATTTCAAATCCCATACCAACATGACGCTTCGCTCACTCCGGTCGGCCTTTATATTGAATGGTGTCTGCCTCCTCGCCGCCGCGAGGCTAACGGCGCAGGACTACGCCAACATTGCGAACACGCGCACTCCGCTGGGCGAGGATTCCCAGCAGGTGAACAACACGCCCAAATCGCTGCAGGCCCCCACCCCGCCGATGGGCTGGAACAGCTGGGATAACTACGGGCTGGATATCACGGAGGATGAATTCAAGACCCAGGTTGACTACGTTTCCGACCACCTGAAGGCACTTGGCTACACATACATGGTTATAGACGCGGGATGGTATGCGCCGCATCTCTCCGCGGTGGAGGGCGATCCCTACCGGTATGACAAGCTCACGCGCTACCCGACCTCCGTGGACGCTTACGGCCGATGGATCCCGGCAACCAACCGCTTCCCTTCAGCCGCCGATGGCAGCTTCAAGGCACTCGCCGACTATGTCCACGGGAAGGGCTTGAAGTTCGGCCTTCACATCCAGCGCGGCATACCGTGGTCCGCCATCGACAGGAATCTGCCCATAAAGGGCACTGCCTACCACGCAAAGGACATCGCCAATCCCGCAGACGTGTGCCCCTGGTGGGATGCGACCCTTGGCGTTGATATGAGCAAGCCTGGAGCACAGGCATACTACGACTCGTGCTACGCGCTCTACGCCAGCTGGGGCGTCGATTTCGTCAAGGTGGACGACATGAGCCGCCCCTACCACGCGGACGAGATCACGGCTGTCAGGCTCGCCATCGAGAAGTCCGGCCGGCCGATGGTCTTCAGCCTTTCACCCGGGACCACCCCGATCCAGGCCAGGTACCACGCCCAGAACAACGCCGACATGTGGCGCATCTCGGACGATTTCTGGGACACCTGGAGCCAGTTGAAGGCGCAGTTTGCATACGCCTCGCTCTGGATGCGCTTCTCGACGGAGGGACACTGGCCCGACCTCGACATGCTTCCCGTGGGAATAGTGGGCACCCGTGACGGGAACGCCGGAGGTGCGAGGCGCAGTCGTTTTACCCCGGACGAGCTGCGCACCCTCATGGCGCTGTGGTGCATGTTCCGCTCCCCGCTGATCCTGGGTGGCGACGTGACGAAGCTGACCCCGTTTGAGAATGACATTGTCACAAACAGCACGCTGCTCGACATCGACCAGCACAGCTCGCACTGCGAGGAAGTCTCCTCCGATTCAAAGACGATCGTCTATCGCTCGCAGCAGTCATCAAAGGGCGAAACCTATGTCGCCCTTTTCAATATCTCGGACGGGGCCGAGGAGCTTTCCCTGGACCCTGAAAAGGTCGGCCTGCATTTCCCCCTGAAGGCGCGCGAGGTGTGGACAAATCGAGAATTGGCTGGAGTCGTCCATCCGATCAACCTGTCGGTTCCAGCCCATGGATCCGCGCTCTATGTCCTGACATCCCACTGACCGGCTCGCCCAGACACCCCTGCAATCCCCTGATCCCCATGAAACAGCGCCTTCCTAGAATCTTCCTCATCCTCTCCGTCGCATGCTCGCTCGGGGTCTTCTCTAATGCATGCCGTGCCGGCGACGCCCCGTTTTTCCTGAAGGACGGCGACCGGGTCGTCTTCTACGGCGACAGCATCACCGCGCAGCGCCTCTACACGACGCTCACGGAAACCTACGTCGTGACCCGCTTCCCGCTCATGAAGGTCGATTTCATCGATTCCGGCTGGGGTGGTGACAAGGTCAGTGGAGGCGGCGGTGGCGTGATCGACGTCCGCCTGCCGCGCGATGTCTTTGCCCATAAGCCGACCGTGGTCACGGTGATGCTCGGAATGAACGACGCGGGGTACCACTCGTTTGACGACACGGCATTCGCGGCGTTCAGCAAGGGATACACTCACATCGTCGACCAGTTGGAGTCTAACCTGCCCGGCCTTCGTATCACCCTCATCCAAAGCTCCCCCTTTGACGATGCCACACGGGCACCGATGTTCCCCGGCGGCTACAACGCGGTGCTCCTGCGCTACGGCACCTTCGTGCAACAGCTGGCGGCCGAAAGAAAACTGGGCGTCGTTGATTTCAACGCCCCGGTCGTGCAGGCCCTGGAGAAGGCAAATGTGCTCGACCCAGCCACGGCAGAGAAGGTCATCCCAGACCGCGTCCATCCAGGGTCAGCCGGCCATCTGATCATGGCCGAGGCGCTGCTGCGCTCCTGGAATGCCCCGGCTACCGTGACCACGGTAGAGATCGATTACCCGGGAAAGCGCGTGACCCAGTCCCTGAACTCGGAGGTGAGCGACCTGAACGAAGCCAAGATCCTGGCTTGGACAGAACTGGACCAGGCCCTCCCCATGCCTGTTGACCTGGACGACCCGGCGACAAACCTGATCCTCCGCTCATCCGATTTCACGGCGGCCCTGAATCAGGAGCTCCTGACCGTCAAAGGGCTCACAAACACCAATTATACGCTGACGATCGACGGGACCTCCGTGGGCAACTTCACGGGCGCCCAGCTTGGTGGCGGCATCAACCTGGCGCTCCTGCACACGCCGATGGCCAAGCAGGCCAAGGCTGTTCATGAGCTGATCGACAAGCACAACAGCCTTCACGAGCTGCGGTGGCGCTCAATCCAAGTGAATCTGGGCCAGGCAAAGACAGAAGCCCTGATCAATGCGATGCCGCCGATGCTGGCAGGGCTCGACGCCGAGGAAGCCGACGTTGTCGGGAAGCTGCGCGCGTTGGCACAGCCGGTGCCGCACCATTATGAGCTGCTCGAGGCCAGTCCCTTGCAGGCAGCGCCGGCTTCTCCCGCCGCTCACTAGTCATCGCGAGCCGGGAATTTCACCAAGGTGAGATAAAGTCTATCGTTTCTCGGATTGTCCCGAAGGATGCTCTGGCTCCCAAGTTCGCACCTAAAAATTGTGCTCACCGCCTTGGTCGCGGTAATTTTGGCGCCCATCATAGGAAGGGCAGAGGCGCCCAGGCTGATCTTGGTCGGGGACTCAACAGTGTCGACCTGGCCGACGAGCGGTGCGCGACGGGGTTGGGGCCAATATCTCCAAGGCTATTTCAAATCCGAGGTCTCCGTCAGCAATTTAGCGGCTTCTGGACGCAGCACGAAGACATTCATCGCCGAAGGACGATGGCAGGAGGCCTTAGAGATGAAGGGAGACTTCATATTGATTCAGTTTGGCCACAACGACTCGCATTCACCGGAAAAACCCGAAGCGACGAGTCTTCCCATCTTTAAGAATAACTTGATTCGCTTCATCGGCGAGGCGAGGGCCGCCCGAGCAATACCCATCCTGGTTACACCCATGTGCCGGCGAACTTTCGGGACGGACGGCAAGTTGATTGATGCCCTATTGCCTTACGTTCAGGCGATGAAGGAAGTTGCCGCTGTCCGGGCCGTTGGATTGATCGATTTGCACGCAAGTAGCCGGCGCCTATTTGAAAGTCTTGGTGAGTCCGGTAGTGCTGGTCTCGCTGACGTTCCAAGCGACACCACCCATTTCAACGAGAGAGGCGCCCGAACAATGGCGGAACTGGTGGTGATTGACTTGGTTCACCTGGAGCCGTCGCTGAAGGAATATGTTCGGGTGATGCCCGTAACGGTTGTCGGTGATTCCGCGAAACCCTCATTGGAGGGTACATTGAAGCACTAGGTGGTGGACGCCAAGGGACTCGAACCCCTGACCCCCTCGGTGTAAACGAGGTGCTCTAACCAACTGAGCTAGGCGTCCGTACCAATCAGACCGCGGCAAGTGCAGCGCGCGACTTCAGCAGCCGTTCCTGCACCATCAACTCCGCGACCTGGACCGCGTTGAGCGCGGCACCCTTCCACAGGTTGTCGCCGCTCACCCAGAAGGCCAACCCGTTTGTGAGGGCGGTATCCACGCGAATACGGCCCACCCCGCACTTCACCTTGCGACTGAACTCGAGCGGCATCGGGTACTGGTTGTGGACGGGATCGTCCACCAGCTTGGCACCGGGGAAAGCCAGGATTGCCTCGCGGGCCTCGGCCACGCTGACCGGCTTCTCGAATTCCGCGTTGATCGCGACCGAATGGGCTCGGATGACGGGAACGCGGACACAGGTGGCGGAAACCGGCAGGTTCGGGAGTCCCATGATCTTGCGGCTCTCGTGCATGATCTTCGACTCCTCACCCGTATAGCCATCGGGACCAAAAGTATCGATCTGCGGGATCACATTGAAAGCGATCTGGTGGGCAAAGACCTTGCTCACCAGGGGCTCGCCCTTCGCATGCGCCTGGACCTGGGCCTCGAGCTCCCGCTCGCCCTCGGCGCCTGCGCCGGTGACGGACTGGTAGGAGGCTGCGATGAAGCGCTTGAGGCCAAAACGCTTGTGGAGCGGCCAGAGGGCCATGAGCGCCACCGCCGTCGAGCAGTTCGGATTGGCAATGATGCCCTTGTGGTTCCTCAGGGCCTCGGGGTTGATCTCCGGGATCACCAGGGGGACATTCGGATCCATCCGAAGAGCCGAACTCTTGTCGATCACCAGGCAGCCCGCCTTGACCGCATCGGGCGCCAAGGCTCGGGTCGTGGGACCACCCGCGGCGAAGAACGCGACGTCGACATTGGCGAAGACGCCGGGCTTGGCCTGCTCCACTGTCACGGGACGGCCCTTGAATTCCACGGTCTTGCCCGCGGAACGCGCCGAGGCGAAGAGCCTGAGCGTGCCAATGGGGAAGTTCCGCTCCTCAAGGAGGCGCAGCAACTCTTGACCGACGGCGCCAGTGGCGCCGACGATACCTACCGTGAAGGATGTCGTAGTCTCCATGGATTCGTCGTGGGAGTCGTTCAACAAAACCCGAACTGCCCTCGGCATCAAGCACGCAGACCGTGTCCTGCTGGTCCAGATCGGGACGTCCACGCTCCAGTTCCGGCGCGTCGACACCGTTGTAAAGTCATACATCATATCCACTTCCAAGAAGCCTCCATCTAACGTCGCCGACTCCCTGGGCACGCCTCGAGGGCTCCATGAAATAGCCGAGCGGATCGGGGCCGGACAACCCCCGGGAATGGTCTTCAAGGGCCGGATTCCGACCGGAAAACACTTCTCAGAACTCGAGGACCCGGCCGATGATCCCGCCAGCCTGGTGACCACCCGCATCCTCTGGCTAAGGGGAATGGAGCCGGGCGTGAACCTCGGCGACGGCGTGGATAGCTACAAGAGGTACATCTACATTCACGGGACGCAGCACGAGGACCGGATCGGCCAGCCGCTGAGCGGCGGATGCGTCCTCATGCGCAATGCCGACATCATCGAGCTCTACGACCAAGTAAGACCCGGGGACCTGGTCTGGATCACGGACTAAAGACACCGAATCGCGGCTTCCCCTCGCGCCCTTGCGCGAGTTTGGTATAATGAAAAGCGACGATGATTGGCATCAGAGACGAAACCGCGCCCTCCCCCTCCCCGCCAACCCGGTCCCCCGAGTTGACGGCGAAGGTGTTCAGCGAGGCCGGATGGCTTGAGGCCAACCTGGAGCTGGAACACCGCCCCGGACAGGAACGGATGGCTGTCGCCGTCGCCGCGGCCTTCCGGGACGACAAGCCCCTCCTCTTTGAGGCGGGCACGGGCATCGGCAAGTCCCTCGCCTACCTGATCCCAGGCATCATCCACGCGACCGACTGCGGCCGTCAGATGATTGTCTCGACGCACACGATTTCGCTCCAGGAGCAGATCGACACGAAAGACCTGCCGCTCTGCAGGAAGTTCTTCAACGCGACGCCGGAGCTCGCCGCCTACGCGGGGTTCGTCTCCACGGTCCTGGTGGGGAAATCAAATTACCTCTGCACCTCGCGCCTCTCCCATGCGCTCGCCGACCGCGTGAGCCTCTTCGACGACGCGGGCTACAATGAGCTGCTGCGCATAGCGGACTGGGCCGACAAGTCGGAGACCGGGCTTCGCCATGACCTTCAGCCCCCTCCGAATCCCGAGGTCTGGGACCTCGTGAACGCGGATTCGTCCTCGTGCTCCAGGCGCAACTGCGACTGCAACCGCTGCTTCTACCAGAGAGCCAGGGCGCGCGTCCGCTCCGCCCAGGTGATCGTGGTGAACCACGCTCTTCTCTTCTCTCTCATCAATGCCGGCGGCCCGCGGGCCGAGGGCGCCCCGATCGACGCCTCCGGCGTCCTCTTCCCCGGGGACTTCGTCGTCCTGGACGAGGCGCACACGATCGGCGAGGTGGCCGAGGACAGCTTTGGGCTTGGGCTCAGCAGCATGGGAATC
>DASRSJ010000298.1:0-2373 GCA_035656555.1 Opitutaceae bacterium | reverse complement strand
GGTCAGGACGCGGTAGGTGTCCTCCGAGAAGTCCTTGTGGCCGGGGGTGTCCAGAAGGTTTACGACCATCCCGTTGTAGTCGAACTGCAGCACGGTCGAACTGATCGAGATGCCGCGCTGCTTCTCCAGCTCCATCCAGTCCGAGGTGGTGGCCCGCTGGTTCTTCCTGTCCTTCACCGCGCCGGCAAGATGGATCGCGTTTCCGTAGAGCAGGAACTTCTCCGTCAGGGTCGTCTTTCCGGCGTCGGGGTGCGAGATGATCGCAAAGGTGCGCCGGCGGGCGATTTCAGACTGGGGAGACATGGTAATCGGACAGTAAAATCCGCCCCGGGGGCCCTTGGAAGCCTTTTCGGGTCCGGGGGGCTGTGGGGCCTCTTTTTTGCTTCTATGCTGGGCGGCCCCGGCGATGATCCATGGATGTCAGCCCCCTCCTTCAAGCTGAAGCCCAACGCCAACTCGCGGGTGCTTTCAGGGCATCCCTGGGTCTTCGCGAACGAGGTCGAGGCGCCGCTGCCGGCCGAGTGCGACGGCGAGGTCGTGGAATGCCGCGACAGGATGGGCAGGATGCTGGGGACCGGCATCTGCAATGGCCGCTCCCAGATCGTCTGGCGCCGCCTGTCCCGGGACAGGGTCGCCCTGGACGAGGCCTACCTGGAAGGGGCCATCCAGCGGGCCCTCGCGAGGCGCGAACCCGGGGACTACCGCCGCCTCATCTGGTCGGAGTCCGACGACATGCCGGGCGTCGTGGCCGACCAGTACGGGGACGTCGTGGTCCTCCAGATTCAGACACTCGCCATGGAGAAGCGCTCGGCGCTGATCGGGGACATCCTGAGCAGGCTCCTCAAGCCGGCCGAGGTCATCTTCAGGAACGACGCGCCGATCCGCAGGCTCGAGGGCCTGGCCACGGAGGTGTACACTCTTTCGGGTAAGCCCTGGGAGCCACGCTGGGCGCTCATCGACGGCTTTGACGTCTGGCTCGACCTGATGGGCGGCCAGAAGACCGGTTTCTATCTCGACCAGCGCGCCCAGCACCAGGTGGTCGCCAAGTACTGCGCAGGAAAGAGGGTGCTCGACGCCTTCTGCAACCAGGGATCGTTCGGCATACACGCCGCACGCGCGGGCGCCGCCCAGGTGATGGCGCTCGACAGCGCCGCCGACGCCATCGAGGCCGCGAAGCGCAACGCCGAGCGCAACAAGGTCTCCGTGGATTTCCGGGTCGCGAACGTCTTTGACTGGCTGAACGACCCCTCCAACAAGCCCGGCCCCAACTGGGACGTCATCATCCTCGACCCGCCGCCCTTCGCGAAGTCGAAGTCGGCCCTTGAGGGCGCGCTTCGGGGTTACAAGGAGATCAACCTGCGGGCCATGCAGAGGCTGGCCCCCGGCGGCGTCCTCGCCACCTATACCTGCTCCCACCACATGCAGGACGAGGAGCTGCGCACGGTCCTCGCCGGAGCCGCCGCCGATGCGAAGCGCCGGGTCAGGGTGCTCGAGTTCTGCCACCAGCCCCCGGACCATCCCGTCCTTATCTCGATGCCCGAGAGCGAGTACCTGCGGGGCTACATCCTGAGGGTGGAGTAGGCGGCGGGCGCCTGACGACGCAGGCTTGCAAGATGCCGTGGCCTTCTGGAACCTCCGCTTATGCCTAGGCCGGTAAACGCACTGATAGTCGACGATGAGCCGCACGTTCGCGTGCTGATAAAGATGCTCCTGAAGCAGCTTGGAATCGAGACCATCTGGGAGGCGCCGGACGGCAACGCGGCCCTTGATCAGGCGAACGCCCACAAGCCCGACGTCATCCTTCTGGACATCAACCTGCCTCAGATCGGGGGACTCGAGGTCCTGGCGAGGCTCAAGGCCGCGCACCCCAAAATCCCGGTGATCATCGTCTCATCGCAGAGCACGATGAAGACGGTCATCCAGACCCGCGAGCTGGGCGCGGAGGCCTATGTCCTCAAGCATGCCCCGAAGTCCGAGGTGCTGCAGATGCTCTCCGACGCCTTTGACAATATCGCCGAGGCCGACAGCGAGCTGCCGGGCCCGACGGACGGCGAGCTTCCCGCGGCGCCGGCCTGAGGCCGGCGCGCAGGAGCGGCCTTAGAACTTGCCGCCGTAGATCGCCGAGGAGCCAAGCTCCTCCTCGATGCGCAGCAGCTGGTTGTACTTGGCGACGCGGTCGGTGCGGCAGAGGGAGCCCGTCTTGATCTGGCCCGCGTTCGTGGCCACGGCGATGTCCGCGATCGTGACGTCCTCGGTCTCGCCGGAACGGTGGGAGATGACGGCGGTGTAGCTGGCCTCCTTTGCCATCTCGACGGCGTCGAGTGTCTCGGTCAGCGAGCCGATCTGGTTCACCTTCACGAGGATCGAGTTGGC
>DASRSJ010000297.1:0-3534 GCA_035656555.1 Opitutaceae bacterium | reverse complement strand
ATGAGGTTTTGTAGCCGCTGTTCTTGTAGATGATCCCAACTATCTCGAGCGTGCGGATGCCTTCCTGCAAGCCCTGTGATTTCCCGGCCCCCGCACGGATGTCGTCCGCGAAGGCGGTCGTCTCCAGGGTCCACGAGTCGTCTCCGCCCGGGAATTCCCAGACGGTGGCCTCGGGCGGTCCCATCTGAGGGAGCATCTGGTAGTAGGTCACCCTCTCTACACCGTAGCTTCCGCCCAGACCCTCGATCGAGAGCTTTCCGTCTCGGCCATAGATCTCCAGCGAGAACATGTTCTTCCACTCCGTGCAGCTCACGTGCAGCCAGGCCGTCTGGTTCGACGCGGTCCTGAGGCTCAGGAAGGCGTTGTCGTCGACCTTCATGTCCCAGAAGGAGGTCGTCGCGTGTCCCTCGACCTTGGCGAAATCCCCAAGGAACCACGAGGCGAGGTCAATCATATGGACTCCCTGGTCGATGAGCTCGCCGCCGCCCGACAGCGCGGGGTCTGCCCGCCACTCCCTATCGTAGCCCTTGCGCCCCCCGTGGCCATAGCGGCCGCGCATGAACATGAGCGGCCCCATGGCACCCGAGTCGAAGATCGCGCGCGCCTTCTGCAGGCCGGGGTGGAACCTGTGGTTGTAGCCGATCCTCACGACGAGCCCCTTGGCCTTGGCGGGACCTTCAAGGGTCTGCAGTTCCTCCGCGTTAAGCGCGCCGGGTTTCTCGATGAGGACGTGCTTTCCGGCCAGGAGCGCTTCCCGGGCGATGGGGGCCAGGGCCCCATTCAGGGTCGCGATGATGACCGCATCGACGCCTGGGTCGGATAGTACCTTCTGGTAGTCGGACACCGGCTGGCACCCCGTGTAGGAGCGGGCGAGGTCAGCGGCACGGGCCGCGTCCAAGTCGCAAGAGTAAGCGAGCTTGGCGGAGGACATCCTTGCGAGCGCCGCCGCCCTCTTTTTTCCAATCAGGCCGCACCCGATGATGGCAAAGTTGAGTGGGCGTTCGTGGGTCGCGGACATCGGTTTCTGCTGAAGGACGGACTGGATGCCTTTGCAGGGCATTCGGGGGCTAGCAAGTGAAATTGCGCTCTCTGCACGCTTGTCAGTCGCCGCCCCTTTCCGTTTTTCTCGAAGCGATGCTTCCAGCCGAGCTCAAACCCCGCGGCGCGCGCACGCGCATGGAGACGCTTGGCTGCTTGGCGATCGCACTGGCGGCAGCCTGGTTCTATTTCTGGAGCGTTTCGCAGCCGGTGAGCGCGGAGAAGTTCGCTACTAGGACGCCGGCAGGCTACTATCCCTTGCAGGCCGCGGGTTACCGTTCCGGGCACCTCTACCTGGCTCTGGACGTTCACCCTGCGCTCTTGGCACTGAAGGATCCCTATGACCCGGTGGCCAATGCCCCGTACCGTGTGCACGACCTCTCTTTGTACGCAGGGCACTACTACATGTATTTCGGCGCGACGCCGGTGGTCCTGCTTTTCTGGCCTGTTGCTGCACTCACAGGTTGGTATCCGACCGAACCGTTTGCGGTGGCCTTCTTCTGCACGGGCGCCGTATGGGCGGGGATCGCGCTCCTTCTCGCGGTCAAGAGACGACACTTCCCCGAGGTGAGTTCATGGTACCTGTTGCTAGGCTCCGCCTGCCTCGCGTTCGCGACACCCCTCACCACACTCGCGGAAGGCCCGCAGTTCTACCAGGTGCCGATTTCGTGCGCGATCTTCCTGCAGGCATTGATGCTCGGCGCCGGCTACATATCGATGCATTCCAAAAGGCGGGCGAACTGGCTTGCGCTAGCGGGCTTGGCACTCGGCCTTTCATTTGGCGCCAGGCCGAACTACCTGTTGAGCTCTTTGGCGCTCCTCGTACCCGTCGCTTTCGCCGTTCGGGCGCGACCTGAAGTGGCCAATGGACTTCGTTCCCTGGTTGGTTGGGGCTTCATCGCCTATCTGCCGGCTCTCCTCTGCGGCATCGGCCTGATTGCCTACAATCACGCGCGCTTCGGGAGCTTTGGGGAGTTCGGGATGCACTTCCAGCTCGCGGGCGAAAGAGTGACAGATCTCCAGGCAATCTCGCCCCGATTTATCCTGCCGCATTACCGCGACTACCTTTTGGGCTCGGGTCTTTGGCAGACTTATTTCCCATTCTTTTCCCCTGTGGCCGGAAAGCCCTTCGGCATACTCAGGTACGTCCCGTGGACTCTCTTGGGTGTGTTCGCTTTCCTCAGGTTCTCGCCGAGGAGTGAGCGCGGATCGTTCGCCCTGATGGTGGGAGTCGCGGCATGGGCGAACCTCACCCTCCTTTCATGCTTCTTCGGGACAACCCAGCGCTACCCTGGGGATTTCACACAGGCGTTGCTCCTCCTGTCTGGGATGGGAGCACTCGTGGTAGGGGAGTGCGCGGCGAAAGGTCCAACGCGGCGTTTGCCGTCTTTGATGTTGGGGGCGCTAGCTTTGGCGTCCGTCTTTTTCTCGGCTGCGGTCTATTTCTCAGGATTTCCTAGCCAGGATGGATTTCTTCGACTCGCGCGGCTCGCAAACCTTCCGTACTACGAATGGCGCAACGTCCACAAGGAGCAGTCGAGCGGAATGAGCCTTCAACTGGAACTTCCCGCACACGGGCCGAGCCTTGCGGAGCCGATACTCGAGACCGGGCGTCAACCCGACCAGCGCGATTGGCTGCAGGTCGAATATATCGGAGACACGAAAGCGCGTCTGAGTTTCTTCCACGCGGGCACGGGTTTTTTTGAAGGGAAAGTGTTCACTCTTCCCGCGGATCGTCGGATAAAGGTGGATGTCAGGGCGGGGTCTCTATTTCCGCCGTACTCCTATCCGGCATTCTCCGACTGGAGCAGGGACGATTATGACCGCGCCAGACGGCGGCTCCTGGTGAACGTCGACGATGCCAAGGTGCTCGACCTGGCCCTAGATTGTTATGAATCGTCGCCGTCCGACGTCAGGATAGGGCGGATGGGATGGTTCACGGGAGGCATGCAGCAAGTCTTCACCGGCAAGGTGCTTTCCGTGAGGCGCCTGCCGCTCGAGCGGCCTCCAGCCGAGGCTCCCGAGTTTACTACGGCTTCACCGATCGAGATGACGGTCAATCTACCCTCTGCGAAGACTGGTGGGGCGGATCCGATCCTTGTCACGGGCAAGGGCGACAAGAGCGACCTGGTCTATTGCATTTATGACGGCATCAACCGCGTGAAGTTTGCGTTCGATCACTGGGGCAATGGCGGTCCCCAAAGCGAGACCGTCTCTTACGATCCGTTGGTCCAGCACAAGATAACGATCCTCGACGAGGCGATGGCAGGACTTTCTAAGGGACGCCTTGCTGTCGTCTTTGATGGAAAGCCGCTGATCAATATCATTCAGGTTTTCTATCCTTCGACTCCGGATACGGTGCTGCTGGGCTACAATAAATTCGGTTCTACCGGCGCGGGTCATCAGTTTTCCGGCACAATCCTCGGCTACGAGATGGTCTCTTTGGACACCATCCCAGCGATAAATACATCCGGGGCCTTCGGACCTGTGGAGCTT
>DASRSJ010000296.1:0-1930 GCA_035656555.1 Opitutaceae bacterium | reverse complement strand
TGCGTCGGCGCGATCGTCCAGAACCTTGCCAACCGCAAGGGCATCATGACGAACATGGAGAAGCTCCCGCACACGACCATGATCGAGGCGACCATCACGACCCGCGGCCTGATCGGCTTCGAGATCGACGTGGTCAACGCCACGAGCGGCCGCGGCGTCCTCTCCCACCTCTTCAAGGAATACGCCCCCTACGCGGGCGAGGTCCTCACCCGCCTGACGGGCACGATCATCGCGACGGAGGCCGGCACCACGACCTCCTACGCGCTTGAGTCCGTCCAGGAGCGCGGACGCCTCTTCGTCTCCCCCGGCGAGGAAGTGTACGAGGGAATGATCGTCGGCGAGAACCCCCGCAACGAGGACATCTCGTGCAACGCGGTTCGCGCCAAGGCGCTCACGAACTTCCGCTCGCAGGGCTCCGGCGTCGCGACGGGCCTCACGCCCGCCACGAAGCTCTCGCTCGAGCGCGCGATCGAGTACATCGCCTCCGACGAGTTCGCCGAGGTCACCCCGAAGAACATCCGCCTGCGCAAGCGCATCCTGCGCTCCACCGAGCGCCGCAAGCAGGAGCGCAAGGGCTGATCAGGGGACCAGTCTAGACTCTCAAGGCCGCGCGTCTCGAAAGAGCGCGCGGCTTTTTAGTGCCACTCGAGCTCGTCCCTCGTGGGCAGGGCCGGGTACTTGTCGTGGGCGCCGGTCTGGTACCAGAAGGCCACGGAAGCGATGTCGTCCTGCTCCGGCAGGTAGCGGCCGCCCGACTGCCAGCCGAGGTCCTGGATCGTGACCTTGAGCCCCTTCTCGAAACGGACCGGGTCCGTGATGTGCCATCGGTAGAGGCTGAAGCGCTGCTGGGAGTCGTAGAGGCCGTCCGGGCGGATAACCTGGGGCATTCCGGCGTAGGGCGTCGTAAACTCGACGTATCGGGTCTTTCCGTCCTTCTCCCCCTCGAAGTCATACGAGCCGCAGAAGTAGTCCTCGGTGCCCGTGCCGCAGATGGTCGGGAAGTCCTTGTCGCCGTCGATGTAGAACTTCACCTCGCCCTCGCCCCACCAGCCAGTGTTGTGGACGCCGACCGCGAGATAGGTGCCGACGTACTGGCCCTTGCCCCTGATGCCGTCGACGATCGTGTAGGTTCCCTTGGTCTTCAGCGGGTTCTCGCGGCGGAACTGAGCGTGGAACGTGCCGGCGTCGGCGGGGACGTCCGTCAGCGTGTAGTTCACCTGGTAGTAGAGGACCATGTCCTTGTCATCCAGGTTCTCCATCGTGATGCGGCAGCTCTTGTGGAACGGCATCTGCCAGTAGGAATTGAAGGCGCAGCGCGGGTTGACGCAGATGGGCATCGAGTTGATGAGGGCGCAGCGGTCCCACTTGCCCCAGCCGCTGGCGAAGAAGTCGGCCACCGGGACCTCGACCGAGGGCTCCGTCTCGCCGTCCCAGTAGAACCGCAGGATCGAGAGCCTCCAGTTGCCGGTCGGTGTCATCCAGATCTGCTGGATGCAGCCCGGCCCCTGCAGGTCGGCGACCGTGAAGACCTGGCCGGCCTTGATGTTCACACTGGGCGAGACCTTCCAGCCGAGGCCGAGCTCGCGGGAGGCGTGGCTTCCCGTGCCGGTCGTGGCCATGCCGCCCTTCCCCACCTCGCCCGTCGGGTTCTCGGCGCTGACGGAGCGCGTCTGGGCGGACGACGTCCGGTACAGGTTGCTCATGTTGGAGCCGAGGCCGCTAAAGGCCTCCTGGGCTCCGGAGGACGCGGCAAGGGACAAGGCTGCGGCGGCAATCGCCGAGCGGAACAGGTGCGGGGTCTTCATAAGGGGTAATGGGGTCGGGAGTTTGTCCTTCTCACCGATTGGGGGGCGCTCCCACGGCACCCTTTTCGCGCGCCGCGCTAGGCGGTCGACTTCGTGTAGGCGTCCGCGTCCATCAGGGCCGCGGC
>DASRSJ010000295.1:0-2455 GCA_035656555.1 Opitutaceae bacterium | reverse complement strand
AACGACCTGATCCAGTACACGCTGGCCATCGACCGCGGCAACGACCGGATAGCGCACCTCTACGAGCCCGCGCATCCGGCCATCGTGCGCACACTCAAGCGGATCGTGGATGACGCCCACAGGATGGACATCCCCGTCAGCGTCTGCGGCGAGATGGCGGGCGACCCCATTTTCGCCCCGCTGCTCCTGGGCTTGGGCGTCGACTCCCTCAGCATGACGCCGCCGTCCATACCGGCCGTTCGCTTCGTCATCCGCTCCATGAAGATGGCGGACGCCCGGAAGCTCGCGAACGAGGTCCTGGGCATGTCGTCCCCGGCGGAGATCTACGCGCGGTGCCAGCAGTTCCAGCGCGCGCACTTCAAGCTGGACTGAGGTGCTACTGGGGCGTGATCCCCAGGCGCGTCAGGAACGGCTTCATCGAGCGCGGGCGCCCGAGGAAGGCCTCAATCGACTCGCCGATGTCGCGGCTGTCGCCCTGAGAGTAGATCTCGTCGCGCATGCGCATCCCGGCCGTCTTGTCGAGATGGCCGCCGGGCGAGTTCAGGAACACGGTGTCCATATCGGCTGCGATAGAGTCGGCCCATGAATACCCGTAGTATCCGGAGTCATATCCGGTGGCCAGGTGGTTGAAGTACGCCAGGAAATCGGATCCCTCGGGCACGGGGAAAAACACGTCGGAAAGGACGGCGTTGGACTCGGCCTGCGTGTCGACCTTCGCACCGGCGGCCCGCGGCCCGTGGATCTTAAGGTCGAACATGGCGAACGAGAGCTGCCTGCGGTAGAACACGCCCTGGGTGGCCAGGCGGACGACCTTGAGGCGCTCAAGCGTCTCGGCGGGGATCTTCTTCGAGGGATCGCGGTAGTCGGCGGCGAAGGTGTCGAGGACCGCCTTGTCGTAGGTCCAGTTCTCGAGCATCTGCGAGGGTGCCTCGACGAAGTCGCGCGGGACACTCGTGCCGCTGAAGCGGCTGCGCTTGGCGCGGGTCAGGATGGCGTGCATGCCGTGGCCGAACTCGTGGAAGATCGTCGTCACCTCGTGCAGGTCCATGAGCGACGGGGTGTCCTTGGAGGGCGGCGGGAAATTGCAGATGAGGCATACGACCGGGCGCTGATAGATGCCGTCGGGCCGCAGCTCGCCCTGCTGGATCGGGAACTCGGCGAAGTGGTTGTACTTCCCCTCGCGCGGGAACATGTCCAAGTAGAACATGCCCATGGGCTCGCCGGTCCTCGCGTCGCTGACGCCCCAGAGGGTCACGCCGTCGGCCCAGACGTACGGCGGCTCCAGCTGCTCGAACTTCAGCCCGAAGATCGACTGGTAGATGTCGAACATGCCCCGGAGCACGTGCTCAAACGGGAAGTAGACGCGTAGCGCCTCCGAATCGATCGTGTACTTCTGCTTCACGACCTGGTCCTGGTAGTAGCGCCAGTCGTAGATATCGATCTTCGCGGCCGGGTCCCCGGTATCCTTGGCCTTCACCGCGGCCATCTCAGCCAGCTCGCCGTCAAACTTCGGCTGGATGCCCTTGATAAGGTCCCCGATGAAGGCGGTGGCCGTCGCGCCGTTCTTGGCCATCTTGGGCTCGATCCGGTAGTCGTCCCAGGATCCGTACCCAAGATCGCGCGCAACCTGCGCGCGCAGGGCGACAAGCTGGTCGAACAGGGCCGCGTTCTTGTCCTGGGCCATGTGGTACTCGACGTCGACGACCTTCCGGCGCGTCTCCGCAACCGAGCAATTAACCTCCACCATCTGCCTCTGGGGCGTGACATTCACCTGGACCGTGTAGGCGTCGTTGCCGGTCTTGATTCCGGGCTGGGCGAGGAACGAATCCGGCACGCCGGCCAGCTCGGCCTTGGTGAACACGAGCGACGCGCGGGCCTCGTTGATGTTGGTCGAGATCTGGGTCTGGAGCGTCGTGAGCTGCTTTCGCTCGGCCTCGACCCGGTCCCTCACCTCGGGCGGCAGGTCGTAACCGGCGCGGTGGTAGTCCAGCAGGCTGAACTCCATCAGGCGCTGGTCCTCGACCGAGAGACCGGTCGGCTTCGTCGCGGCGAAGGTCTTCAGGACCCCGTAGAGGTCCGCCCTGTAGTCAATTCCGATTCCCCACTGGCCGATGTCGACAAGGGCCTTCTTGGCGGCGGCGCGCACGTCCGCGCTCGTGCTGGTCTCGGAGATCAGGTTCAGGCGACCGCCGACACCCTTCAGCGAGGTCGCGTAGTCGAGGGCAACGAAGGTGCTCTCGAAGGTGGCCTTCGACACGTCCTGGTGGACGATCACGTCGATCGCGGCGTCGGCCTCCGCGATGGCGGCGGCGGCGTGGGCCGTCACTTCGGCGGCGGTCCGCTCGAAGGGCGGGGGAGTGACGGCGGAATGGAAGGGTGCGGTCTGCGCCTGGAACTCGGCGACTGTCTTTAGTGGAGCGGCGCAGAGGAAACCGGGGAGGGCGGCTAGGAGGAG
>DASRSJ010000294.1:0-23708 GCA_035656555.1 Opitutaceae bacterium | reverse complement strand
CGGGGCCTGCGGGCTTAAGATTCTCTCGCCGACATTGCTCGAGCTGATGCAGGTCTCCGCCAAGGCAAGCGGCACGCCCGTGAAGCCGGACCTGGTGGTCAGCATCGACGGACAGAGGGCCGAGGTGACGGGGATCGGGGCAAAGAGGCGCGTCCTTTATGCACCCCTTGCGCGCAACGACCTGAGGATTTCCACCTGGTACTACATCGCGCTTTCAAAACCAATCACGGCGCCTGTTGGCGACGCATTCGCCGTCGTTCGGGTAAAGGGATCGCTGCCGGATAACCCCGCGTGCGACGAGAAGGTCAAGTTCGATCCCCGTCGCGAGAACCCCGCCGTCCACGTTAACGAGGAAGGCTACGCGACCACGCTGCCGAAGCAGGCGCTCGTCGGCTACTTTCTCGGCGACATGGGCGAGATGCCGATCCCCGATGCGTCGGGATTCTCCGTCATCGACGCCCGCACCGGGGCCGAGGTGTTCAAGGGGAAGCTCTCCCGCCGCACCGATATTGGCTACAAGACGAATCCCGCCCCGTACCAGGAAGTGTTCGAGGCCGACTTCTCGGACTTCGCCACGCCCGGGGAATACCGCGTCCTTGTTCCCGGCCTCGGGACCTCGATGCCCTTCCTTGTCGACGACGGGATCGCGATGGGCTTCGCCCGCACCTACGCGCTCGGTCTCTACGAGCAGCGCTGCGGCACCAGCAACGATCTGCCGTACACCCGCTTCATTCATGATGCGTGCCACATGGCCAAGGCACAGGTCCCGACAGGGTCCGACCCCACGTTTGGCTTCACGTGGGCGACGATCGCGCGCTACGCGTCGGAGTCCAACCCCGACAATCCCGCCCAGTCCGCCCCCGTCCTCAACAGCGAGGAGAGCCAGCTCTATCCCTTCGTGAACAAGACGGATGTCGACGTCTCCGGCGGCCACCACGACGCCGGCGACTACAGCCGCTACACGATCAACAGCGCCGAGCTCGTCCACTACCTTGTCTTCGCCGTCGATTCGATCCCCGGCGTGGCGTCGCTCGACAACCTAGGAATTCCCGAGAGCGGGGACGGGATCCCGGATGTGCTGCAGGAAGCCAAGTGGGAAGCGGACTATCTTGCGAAGCTCCAGGACGCGGACGGCGGGTTCTACTTCCTCGTCTATCCCAGGGACCGCGAATACGAATCCAACGTGATGCCGGACCACGGCGACCCCCAGGTCGTCTGGCCGAAGAACACCTCCGCCTCGGCCGCGGCCGTCGCGGCTCTCGCGCAGTGCGCCTCGTCGCCCGAGTTCAAGAAGCACTACCCGAAGGACGCGGCGCGCTACCTCGCGAAGGCGCGCCTCGGCTGGAAGTTCCTTTCCTCCGCGATAGCCGCGCATGGCAAGGCCGGCTCCTACCAGAAGATCACATTCTACGGGGACCACTTCACCCACGACGACGAGCTCGCCTGGGCCGCGTGCGAGCTTTACCTCGCGACCGGCGAGGAGGAATTCAAGCAGAGGCTCTTCGAGTGGCTTCCCAACCCCGCGGACACCTCGACCTTCCGCTGGGGATGGTGGCGCATGTCCGAGTCGTGGGGCAACGCGATCCGCAGCTACGCCTTTGCGGCGCGCAGCGGAAGGATCGCGGCCAGGGACCTTGATCCACGCTACCTAAGACTCTGCGAGGGCCAGGTCCTGGCCGCCGGCGACGACGCGCTCGAGTGGTCGAACAAGAACGCCTACGCGACTCCCTTCCCTCCGCAGACCAAGGCCGTCAACGGCGGGGGCTGGTACTTCTCCATCGACCAGGCCTCGGACATGGCCGTCGCCTACGCCATCGACCCCAGGCCCGAGTATATCGACGCCCTCACGGGGGCGATGAACTACGAGGGCGGGTGCAACCCCGTCAACGTGACCTACCTGACCGGCCTCGGCAGGAAACGGCAGCGCGAGGTCGTGAGCCAGTACGCGCAGAACGACAGGCGCGTCCTGCCGCCCTCCGGCATTCCGCTCGGCAACATCCAGGCCTCCTTCCAATTCATCCCGGCCTACGGGCCGCAGCTGCGGGCCGCGACCTACCCCGACGACAACGCTCCCAGCACGCCCTATCCGTTCTATGACCGCTGGAGCGACGCCTACAACGTGACGACGGAGTTCATCGCCGTGAACCAGGCGAGGAGCCTTCTGGTGACCGCCTTCCTCGCTAGCCGCTCCAAGGCGGCGCACGAGCCATGGAAGGCGGCGGCAGCCCGCATCCTCTCGCCCAAGGCACCGGTTGGGATCCGACATCCCGTGAAGCTCTCCGTCCAGGTGCCCGGCTTGGACCTCTCGATGGCGCGCATCGTGTGGGAGGCTCGCGGCCAGGATCCTGCGTTTGGGCCCACCTTCACCTTCTCGCCAAGGGGCGGCGGCCCGACATGGGTCGAGGTCGAGGCCGAGCTACCCGACGGACGGCGCGCCTTCGGCGCCACCACCCTCTCCGCCGAGAGTTCCGTCGTGTCATGGATCCAGGGCTCCGCTCCGGACGGCGCCGAGCTCCACTCAAGCGGCGGGGACAATTGGACTTGGAGCGCCTCCGGCACGCCCTCCAATTCCGGGGCCAAGGTCCACCGCTCCAACATTGCAGACGGCATCCACGAGCATTGGTTTACCGGCGCCACCGACACGCTTTCGGTCAAGCCCGGCGACGTCCTCTTTGCCTGGGTCTACCTCGACCCGGAGAATTCACCGAGCGAGATCATGCTGGCCTGGAACGACGGCACCTCGTGGGAGCACAGGGCCTACTGGGGCGATAACACGATCACCTATGGCAAGAACGCCTCCGAGGGACGCTACCGCGCGGGCTCGCTTCCCCCGACAGGTCAGTGGGTGAAGCTCCAAGTACCGGCGAGGAAGGTCGGACTCGTCTCGGCGACCCTGAACGGGATGTCGTTCTCGCTCGTCGGCGGCCGCGCCACCTGGGACGACGCCGGCCGCTCCCGCTAGGAGGCCGCGGCCTCAAGCGAGTCGGGGCTGCAGTTCACGCGACTCGTGCTCTCGACCACGCCGTGGGCGATCGCGTAGCGCGTGAGGCCCGCGATGTCGTGGATGTCCAGCTTGTCCATCAGCTGCTGGCGGTGCTTCTCGACGGTCTTGATGCTGAGGTTGAGCGTGGAGGCGATCTGCTTGTTCACGTGGCCTTCCGCCACCATCTGGAGCACCTCCTGCTCGCGGCTTGTCAGCACCTCCGTTCCCCGACCCTGCGTGCGGCCCTTGCCGCCCGAGTCCCTGTAGAGCTCGAGAAGCCGCTTCAGGATGGAGGGACTGAAGTAGGCGTTGCCCTTGGAGATCTGGCGCACGGCGCTGATCAGGTCGCTGGCCGCGGTCTGCTTGATCAGGTATCCCGCGGCGCCCGCGCCGGCGAGCTGGTGCACGTACTCGTCGTCCGCATAGGAGGAAAGGATGAGGACGCGGGTGGGGAGCGCCTCGCCGATAATCTGGGACGTGGCCTCGAGGCCGTTTAAAAGGGGCATGCCGATGTCCATGACGACGACATCGGGCTTTAGTTCGCGGGCCAGCTGCACGGCCTGGCGCCCATTGCCCGCCTCGCCCACGACCTCGATGTCGGGCTCCGCGGAAAGAAGGGAACGCAGTCCCTGGCGAACGATCACGTGGTCTTCGGCAAGCAGGACGGTAATCTTCTTCATGTTGGGCGAACGAATAGTATCCCCTTGAGCGTTCTTGTTCCCCGCCCTCGGTGGGTCCACCGGCAACACCTCTCAGGTGTTCACCCCCCACCCGTTCCGAAGTGCACCGGGTCTAGAGACTATCATCCGCCGAGCACACTTGAAGACGATGCGCATACTCTATGTCCACGAACGTTTCGGCCCCCTGGGCGGGGCGGAGGCGAACATCCTACTCACCGCCCAGGAGTTGCAAAGGCGTGGCCATGAGGTGGCTATCGCGTTCGGGGGCACCGACGAGGCCGCGAGCGCGGATTGGCGGGAGACCTTCGCGACGCGGTTCCCGATCGACGGCGCCACGGATTCCATCCTCGCCGCATCCGCGATCTTCTCCCCCGATGTCGTTTTCCTGCACAAGCATTCCGATTCGCGCATTTTGCACGCCCTGGCCGCGGGAGCGGCGCCCGTCGTGCGCATGGTCCACGACCACGACCTGTACTGCATGCGCAGCTACAAATATAATTTCTTCACGCGCCAAATCTGCAACAGGGCCGCATCACCCTACTGCGTCTTTCCCTGCGGCGCCTGCGTCGTGCGCTCGAGCGGCACGAGCCTGCCGGTGCGGTGGGTCAGCTACCGGGCCAAGCGCAGGGAGATCGAGGCCAACAAGAAGTTCAACCGCCTGGTGGTCGCGACCGACTACATGCGGGACGAGCTTCTGAAGAACCGCTTTCCCAGCGACAAGATCGAGATCCACGCTCCGGTGCCGCGCAGCGGCAAGGTCGCCGACGAGCCCTCCTTCAGCGCGCGCAACCTGATCGTCTATTCCGGGCAGATCATCCGCGGCAAAGGGGTCGACGTCCTGCTGCGGGCCCTGGCGAAGGTGGAGTCCATCTTCGAGTGTCGGATTTTCGGCGACGGAAACCAGAGGGCCAAGTGCGAGCGCCTGAGCGAGCAGCTGGGCCTGAAGGACCGCGTCCACTTCGAGGGATTCGTACCCCAGTCGAAGATAGCCGAGGCCTACCGCGACGCCTCGGTCGCGGTCATGAGCTCACTCTGGCCGGAGCCCTTCGGCGCGGCGGGGCTCGAGGCGATGCGCTTCGGCCTTCCCGTCGTCGCCTTCGACGCCGGGGGCATCAGCGAGTGGCTGATCGACGGAGTGAACGGCCACCTCGTCGCGTGGGGCGACGCGGAGTCCTTCGCGCTCCGGCTCGACACGCTCCTACAGAACAAGGCGCTCTCCCGCACCATGGGCGTCAACGGACGCAACCTCGCCGACGAACGCTACAACATGGAAGTCTACATCGAGGGCCTCGAAAGTCTCTTCAATCGCGTGAACACGGAAAGCAGAAGCCTGTCCATCCGGCCATGACAACGAGCCGCGCAAATTCAATCCGCTCCGAACTCCTCGGGCACTTCGCCTCCTTCGGCACGAAGAGCGGCATCATGAAGATGAGCCTTCATTTCTCTTTCATGCGCCTCGCGTGGAAGTGGATCGTCTTCGGCTCGGACTGCGTGAAGCGCGTCCTGGACATCATCGGAAGCCTCGCCTGCATCCTGGCGCTTAGCCCGATCCTCCTGACGGTCGGCCTCATGGTTCGCCTGGACGGCGGCCCGATGATCTTCGCGCAGACGCGCGTCGGAAGGCACGGTCGGAAATTCCGCATGTTCAAGTTCCGCTCGATGCGCGTGGACGCCGAGAAGCGCCTCGCCGAGGTGCTCAAGGAGAACCAGCACTCGACCGGCGTCACCTTCAAGATCAAGAACGACCCAAGGATCACGCCGATCGGCCACTGGCTGCGCCGCTATTCCCTGGACGAGCTGCCGCAGCTTTTCAACGTCCTGAACGGCGACATGTCCCTCGTGGGCCCGAGGCCGCCGGTGCCGCGCGAGGTCGCGCTCTACACGCTCGGCGATCGTCGCCGCCTCGAGGTGAAGCCCGGCATCACCTGCATCTGGCAGGTGAGCGGCAGGGCCGAGATTGATTTCCCGGGACAGGTGAAGCTCGACGTCAGCTACATCGAGAACCAGAGCCTTGCCCAGGACCTGCGGATACTGGCCCTCACCCCCAAGGCGGTCGTGTTCGGATCAGGGGCCTACTGATGAAGGCCGTCCTCATCTGCCCGACCCAGAGGCCCGCGGTTCCCAACCTGGCCGAGACCGGCTCTCTCGCCACGCTTCCCATCCTCGGCGACTGCCTCGTGAACCACTGGATCGAGCACTTGGCCATGCTGGGGGCAAAGACGATCGACATCATCGCCCCCCGCTGCTCCGAGCAGGTTGCCACGGCGACCGGGGACGGGGCCAGGTGGGGTGTTTCCCTCAACATAATTGCAACGAATGTGGAACCGACTGTTGAAGAAGCTATCAGTCAATACTCGGCCAAGGGCGCAGTCGGATGGCTTCCAGCTCCCTTTGACGTTGTCTTGATGAACTATCTTCCAGGTCATCCCGCGCTCCCGCTCTTCGACAGCTACGCCAGCTGGTTCGCCGCGCTCGTGTCGTGGATCCCCAAGGCGTTGACGCCCACGCGCATCCGCATGTCGGAGGTTCGCCCGGGCGTCTGGGTTGGAAGCCGCGCCAAGATCTCGCCCTCCGCTGAGCTGCGCGCCCCCTGCTGGATCGGCGACCATGCGATCGTAGAGACGGGCGCCGTGGTCGGTCCCGAGGCCATCCTCGAGGACCGAGCGGTGGTCGACGAAAATGCCAAGATCGAGCGCAGCTGGGTGAGCCCGGACACCTTTGTCGGCCGCATGACGTCGGTCGCGCGCTCCCTGGCGCTCGGGCCTACCCTCATCAACTGGCAGTCGGACTCCTCGCTGCGCGTGCCGGACGCCTTCCTGCTCGGCTCCCTCAAGAAGGCCCCCGAGGCTGCAGCCCAGCCGCGTGCCGCGCGCGAGCGCAGGCCGCAGGTCGGCTTCCTCGCCTCGCTGCGCGCCCGCCTGAGCGGCGGCTGAAACCACTATGAAGATCGAAACCCAGGGCTCATGCCTGTGCATCTCTGAGATCCCCGAGCTGACCGCCGTCAACTCGGCTCAGTTCAGGGACAAGGTGCGCACCGCGCTCAACGACGCCCCCTCGGTGATCGAGATCAACCTTTCGCAGACCCGGTTCATGGACAGCAGCGGCCTCGGCGCCCTGTTCGCGCTCTACCGGGCGACAACGGCCAGCAACACCACCGTACTCCGCCTCCTCAACCCGATCCCGGAGGTCCAGCAGCTTCTAGAACTTACCCAGATGCAGCAGCTATTCGAAATCGTCTCGCGCTAACCCCATGGCCCCCTCCACCTCCGAGCGGGCCGACCCCATCACGCTCAGGCTGGCGTTCGCGCCGAAGCCGGAAGGAGCGAGAGCGGTGTCCATAGCCGTCAGGACCTTCCTCGCCGACAACGGCGTCGACGAGCGGGAGCTTTTCTCCTTCGAGCTCTGCGTGGCCGAGGCGAGCATCAACGCGATCGAGTACGCCGAGGGCCCGGCAAAGGGCCTTCGTCCGAGGGCCGAGGTTTTCCTCTCCCACGAGAAGCTGGAGATCCGCGTCATCGACTACACTCCCGGCTTCGAACTGCCCGGCCATGTCGCGCCGCCCTCCCCGCTCGACGAGCGCGGGCGCGGGCTCTTCCTGATCCAGTCCGTGATGGACGACGTCGTCTACGTGAGGGGGCGCCATGAGAATGCGCTCATCATGAGGAAGTGGTGGAGCACCGACGGCGCGGAAGCCGGAGAGCACAAGGAGTCCAAGTCCAACCCGCTGGCCGGAAACCACGGCGAGGAATACCCGCTGGACGACAGGGATCCCCTCCAGGACCAGGCGAACAACGTCGACGAGCTCGAGGGCTCGAACCACGACCTCGTGCGCAAGTTCTGCTGGGAGCGGCTTGGCAACATCAGCTCCAACTAGGGCGGCACGATGAAAGCGGTCCTGCCCCTTTTCGTTTTCGTCGATGCCTGCGGCTGGGAGATCATAAAGGACCACCCGTTCGCAGCCAAGCACGCGCCGGACAGGCGCAAGCTGCGCTCGGTCTTCGGCTACAGCTCCGCCTGCATCCCGTCGATCCTCTCGGGCAGGTGGCCGACGGAGCACCGCAACTGGTGCTACTTCGTCTACGACCCGCCGCACTCGCCCTTCAAGAGCCTGAGGCCGCTGCGCTGGCTGCCCCGCGCGCTGACAAGCCGGCGCTTCTTCCGGCACCGCCTCTCGAAGATGCTGAAGACGCACCTGAAGTTCCGCGGCTACTTCGACCTCTACAACATCCCCTTCGAGCACATCTCGCTCTATGACTTCTCCGAGAAGAAGAATCCGCTCCAGCCGGCGGGCCTCAACCGCGGCCCGAACATCTTCGACCATCTCCGGGACAAGGGAATCTCCTGGCACGTGAGCGACCCCAAGCGGACGGAGCGAGAGAACCTCGACGCCCTGATGAAGGACATCTCCTCCGAGAGCATCGACTTCGGCTTCCTCTACTGGCCCGACCTGGACGGTCTCCTCCACAGGGTTGGCAACAAGTCGCCCGAGGTGCCGAGGAAGCTCGAGGCCTACGAGCCGTGGCTCGACGAGCTGATGGCCTGCGCGAAGAAGCATTACGGCGAGGTGCAGCTGACGATCTTCAGCGACCACGGCATGGCCAACTGCGACAAGCTCCTGGACCTGAAGTCCATGATCGAGCCCCTCGGCCTGAAGATCGGCGTCGATTACGCCGTCGTCTACGACTCGACGATGGCCCGGTTCTGGTTCCTGAACGACCGCGCCCGAATGCTCGTGATCTCGAAGCTGCGCGACATTCCCGAGGGCCGCATCGTCGGCGACGAGGAGCTGGAGGAATTGGGCGCCTTCTTCCCCGACGGCTACTTCGGGGAGCTCATCTACCTCGTGCCCGAGGGAACCCTCATTGTTCCGAGCCACATGGGCGAGAGGCCGATCACGGCGATGCACGGCTACCATCCCGACGAGCCGCACAGCTACGCGAGCATGATGACCAATTACGCCGACGTGCCGGACTCCGTGACCGCGATCCCGCACACGTACAACCTGATGGCCGAGCAGGCGGAGCGCGCCGCGTCGCTCAACAGGTCGGCCGCCGTCGGGGTCAGCTGATCGGCACCGCGCCGCTCGCCACGTCCTCGAAGGACACCACCCGCACGTCGCTCCTGCTGGAGAGCCATCCGGCCAGCTGGTGGAGGACGCCGATAAGTTCCTCGTCGGGAACCCCTCCGCGGAAGAATTCCCACCAGTGCTGCACGAGGACCGTCAGCTTGGACCCAAGGACGGCCTTCTCGACCGAGGCCATCATCGTCGACGGATCCCTGCGGAACGAAAAGAGGCAGCCAGGGTGGCTGAGAAGATACGTGCCGTTCGGGCGCCAGTGCTGCTTTCGCGAGAGCTTCTTCGCTATGTAGGCCGGGTACCAGAAGAGCGGCACCTTCCTGGCCTCGAACCATCCGGTCGAGATAAGCCTGTGCCTCGCGGCGACCTCGACAAACGCGGGGCCCGAGATCCGGTCGTACGGCGCCACGAAAGCCACCGGGCGCGGGATCCCAGCCTCCTGGAGCATTTTGGCGCCGCGGTCCAGGCGCTTCGCGATCTCGCCCCTGTCCTTCGTCCCGAACTCGAAGAGGTCGTGGTGGCAGCCGTGCTGGGCCACATGGTAGCCCGGCTCCGACCTGAGGTAGCGCACGAGTTCCTGGCCCTGCGCGATCGCGGCCACCGGGCCGCTTGGGCCTCGGCCCGCGGAGATGAATCCCTCGAGGCGGCCGTCCGGGGTGCGCACGTCGGTGCGGACCTCCGGAATCACCGCCAGGTTGACGGGCATGTTCCGGTCCAGGAAGGGGCGGTACAGCCGGTCCAGGTAGGACGCCGGCGTGAACGCGCACGTGTCATCATCCCGCAGTATGACGTAGTGCATTTTTTTCCTCCACCAGTTGTTCGTAGAGGCGGCGCATCTTCCCTGCGCAGACGCCCGTGTCGTACTCGCCGACAGCCTTCGCGCGGCCGGCCTCCCCCATCTCGCGCGCGGCCGCGGGGTTGTACAGCACATGGTCCACCGCCCGGTGGAACGACGCCGGGCTCTCGAGATCAAAAAGAAGGCCGTTGCGTCCCTCCTCGATGAGGCCCGAGGCCCCGGAGGTGCGGCTTGATATGACGGGCGTCCCGGCGGCCCAGGACTCGAGGATCACGAGGCCGAAGGTCTCCGACAGGGATGGAAGGACGAGCGCGCGGGAGAGCTGCAGGAGTCCCACCAGGCGGGGATCGCCGGACGGGAGGGCGCCGGCCACCAGGACATGCTGGTGGAAGCCGCCGCGGGCGATCCGCAGGTCGAGCGAGCGGCCGTACTCCCTGTTCGTGCAGGCTCCGGCCAGCACCACCAGGACATCGGGATGGCGCCTCACGAGCTCGGCAATCTCGGCCACGACCCATTCCTGGTTCTTCGTGGGATCGATCCTTCCCAGGACGAGGAGCACGGGACGGTTGCGGATCTCCGGGAATGCCTCAAGCGCCTCGGCCCGGTGGTCGCGCACGAAGTCCCTTGTCGGGATGCCATGCGACTCCGAGATCACCCAGCGGTCCGGGTGGCGCTTCCTGATGAGCGCCGCCTCCTTGGGATTCAGGGTCAGGATCGCGTCGGCCTGCGACATCAGGTCGCGGGCCCCGAGCATGAGGCCAAGGGGTTTTCCCCAGTCCCAGCCTCCGGCGGCCGGGCGGGCGAGTTCGGCGCGCGTCGTCGCCGGCAGGTCGTAGGCGCCGCCATGGATGCTGAGGACAAAGGGCAGGCGCCTCGCGCGGGCGACGACGCGCCCTATGGCGCCCAGCCTTCCCTGGGCGTGGGAATGGATCACGTCCACGTCCCGCTCCCTGTAGAGCGAACGGGCGAGGTCGAAGGAGATCACGTTTCCGCCGACGGCGATCATCTCCGTCTTCCTTTCCTGGGAGATGCCCCAGATCGGAATCGAGGCCCTGAAGCGGTTGATGGCAAAGCCCGACGCCGCGAAGGGATCGGCCGAATGCCCGTTGGGAGACAATGCCGGGGCATAGATCGCCGAGCCCACGCCCTGGGACTCCATGGCGCGCGCCAGCTGCAGCACCGCGGTCTCGGTGCCACCCCACTCCGAGGGGTTGTACTTGCGAAGCAGGTGGGCGACACGCATCGGCTAGGCCCCCTCGCCCACCAGGAGCTCGTCCTCGACCGTGAGCGGCTCGACGGGCGTCTCAAGGACCGCGACCACGCGCTCGTCCGGCGTCCCGTGAGTGCGCGCATAGGCGAGGCTCGCCAGGGCGCCGACCAGGATCTGGAACGTGAAGAGGATCGGCGTCTGACGGTAGACCCACTCCGTCAGGCTCTGCCCAAATATGCCGCAGATGCCGAAGAGGAGACCGATCCCCATCGTGCGCATGGCCTCGCCCCGGGGGCGGATGATGAAGGGAAGTCCCATCGAGAACCACCTCAGCCACAGCGCCGTGAAGATCAGTATCCCGGGGATCCCGAGTTCGCCGAGCGTCAGGGCTCCCAGGTTGTGCGCGGGGGCCGCCAGGTAGGAGTTGGCGAAGAGCTTGTCGTCATCGGTCCCGTAGAGGCCCACCAGGTAGTCGTAGTCGACGAAGCGGTAGCCGATCCTGGGGCCGTAGGTCTTGCTCACGTAGTAGGACCAGTTGTTGAGCCCGACGCCCATGAAGTGGTCCTTGGCGATCTCGGTCGCCAGGCGCAGGTAGACGCCGCGCCCGTCGACGTTCGTGTCGAGGTACTCCTCCTCGAGCGTGGCCTCCGAGTACCGGCGCTCGATCTGGCTCCAGCAGGCGATGACGAGCGCCGCCGCGCCCGCGACCACGAGGAGCCGGATCACGACCTTTGACGGCGTCAGGCGCCAGGACATGCAGGCGAGGATCGTCGCCCCGACCGCCACTCCGAAGACGGGGATGCCCGCCCGGGAGTACGTGAGGATGAGTCCCACCGTGGCCAGGCCAGAGCTGATCCCGCAGAAGAGCTTCAGCCGCTTGGACCAGCCGGCGCAGGCGACCGCCACAAGGAGCGGCGTCGTCATGCAGAAGTACATCGAGAGGCTGTTGGCGTGGTCGAGCGTGCCGGCCACGCGGTCCAGATGCATCAGGAAGTGCTGCTTCACCGCCCAGACGCCCTCGAAGCCGACGACGCACCCGAGCGCCACGACCAGGATGTTCCACTCGCGCCTTGAGCGCACGTACGCCGCCGATGCCAAGAAGACGACGAGCGCGGCCATGATCTTCGAGAGCTCGAAGACCCCGAAGACCTTGGGATCGGACGAGATGACGGAGATCGTCGCGTCCAGGAGGTAGAGGAGCATGAGGCCCAGGCTGGCGGGCCAGAAGAACCTGCGCCCGCCGTCGCGTCGTCCGACGAGGCAGCCGAAGAGGACGCCAAAGCCCATCATCTCGATCACCGTCACCTGGATCCCCCGGGTCGTCCCGCGGTACCACGCCTCGCTGAAGAAGTTGACGTCCAGCCTCTCGGCGAAGACGGCCAGGCTCACCATCGCGAAGAAGAAGATGTCGCGCATGCGGGCGAAGCACGCGCACAGGAGGGCCCCGATGGCCGTCGCCAGCGGGATCATGGCCAGGGCTATGATGTGCTCGGTCTTCATGCGCCGAGGACGGCGCGACCCTTGGTCGCGCGCAGCAGGAGGTTCGTCGGCACAAGGAGGTCCCGCAGCGGCCTGTCCATCCCGCAGGTGCGCGTGCGGATGTCCTCGAAACCCGCCTCGCGGGTCATGCCCTCGAGGGTCCGCCGCGTGTAGAAGCGGATGTGCGGGTTTGACGGGGAGAAATGCACATCCCACTTGAAGAGCACGATCAGGAGGTTCTTGAAGACGCCGTGGTAAGGCACGGTGAGGAGGAGCCGGCCGCCCGGCTTTAGGATCCTGTGCATCTCCTGCATCGCGAAGAGGGGGTTGAAGAGGTGCTCAAGCACCTCGGAGCACCAGACGACGTCGAAGGACCCGTCGGCGAACGGGAAGGGCTCCGCCACGTCGTGCTGGCGGAAGCGTATCGCCGGCATGCTGCGCGCGTTCTCCTCGATCTGCAGCTCCGAGATGTCGATGGCGGTCACCGACGAGGAGAGGGCCGAGAGGTCGCGCGTGAAGGATCCGTCGCCGCAGCCGACCTCGATGATCGGCGCGTCGGGCGGCAGGTCGGCCAGCTCACCGGCCATCCACCGGCGGAAATTCGAGGCATAGCCCTGGTTCGCCCCCGAATAGGTCGCCCTTCCCCCGGCCCAGTACTCATCGTAGTAGTGCTTAATCTGGGGAATCGTCTCGCTCATGATAGCACGCGCGGCAGGGCCGCCGCGGACTGCTGCGCCGAGATCGCCTGCCGCTCGGTCTTGGGCCAGTAGGTGGCGACGCCCCGGCGCAGGAAACGGGAGGCCTCCCAGCAGGCGACGAGCGTGACGGCAAACCCCGCCGCGGCCGCGGGGAAATGGGTGACCTTTCTGTGGCCCTTCATGCCGACGAGCCGCTTCCAGCGGAAGCCCAGGATGCCGGGGAAGATCTGCCAGAAGCGCGGGTGCGCCGCCAGATGGGCCTCGATGAGGCGCTTCAGCCAGTCCGGGTCGCCCTCCTCGTTGCGCCTCAGGGTCTCGGCCAGGTCGGCCCTCTTTTCCGCAGGCAGGGACTTCACGTGCTCGATCACGACGTGCACCGTCGTCTGGCCTATCATCTGGCGCTTCTGGTTGTTGATCACGTCCCGGAGCGAGAGGTAGGGCTGGTAGAAATGGGTCGCCCCGACGACCGAGACCACCCTCGACTTGTCGAGGGGCACCCGGAAAAAGTCCGTGCAGATGGCCGCCTTGAAGAAGCCGTCGTCGTTCGCGACCACGTCTCGCGGCAGGTAGAGGTTCCGGGCGATGCCAGAGCGGATGCAGTAGAGCATGCCGTTCAGCCTGCCCTCGATCGTTCCCGTCATCTCCGAGGTCGCCAGCGACAGGCGCTCCCGCAGCGAGGGGTTCTTCTTGCCCGCGATGTCCTTCACGGGGCAGTCCGAGGCCGCACCCAGATGCTGGTTTGTCTCCAGCTCCATGAAGACCTTCTCCATCGTGTCCGGCTGGCGAATCAGGATGTCCGCGTCCATGAAGCAGATGTAGCTCGTCCTGCGATCGGAGAGGCTGTGAACGAAGAGATTCCAGGCGTTGTTGCGGCCCGGTTGTTCGATGTCCTCCACCCGCGCCGTCGTGCCCCGCGGAAGCCGGCCGTCCTGCGCCGCGGCGGCGAAGATATCCCGGCCCACCCGGACGGTGCCGTCGGTGCAGCCGTTCGCCAGCACCACGATCTCCGCGCCCTCCCCTCGCTCGGAGAGCCTGCGGAAGAGCGTCTGGGACAGGAGGGACTCCAGCATTGCGCCAATGGAGTCCTCCTCGTTCCAGGCGAGGATTCCGATGGAAATAGCCGGAGGCAAATCGGTCGAAGAAATGGTCATACTGCTGGTCGAATGTGGCCGCTATTCTGACCCGCGACCCCGCACCCGGCACAGTAGGTCGGCACCCCCATGATAGGCGGGAATAACCCCAGTGCCGAAGCACCCCTCTTTGCTGACAAATCCGCCGAATGCACCAGCCCCGCGTGAGCATTGTCCTGAGGTCCTTCAACGAGGCCTGGGCCCTGCAAGGAACCCTCGATGCCCTGAAGACGCAAACCCATGCGAATTGGGAACTTATCGCCTTTGATTCCGGTTCGACGGACGGCTCGGTTGAGATGCTGAGGCAGGCGCGCCCCGCGCGCCTGATCCAGATGCTTCCCCACGAATACAAGCCCGGCCGGGTCCTGAACCAGGGCATGCGCCTCGCCCAGGGTGACCGGGTGATCTTCCTGAACGCGGATGCGACACCCCAGGGGCCGGACTGGCTGGCTCCGCTTGTCGAGGCCCTGGCCGACCCCGACGTCGCCGCGGTCTATGGCCGGCAGGTCCCCCGCCCCGACTGCGAGGCTGCCTTCGTCCGCGACTACGCGGGCCGTTTCGGGACAAGCCGGGACGACGCGGAGGCCAAGGGACCCTTCTTCAGCATGGTGAGCAGCGGCCTTCGCCGGGACGCCTGGCAGATCCGCGGCTTCCGGGAGGACATGCAGTATTCCGAGGACGACGAGTACACCCGCTGGTGCCGAGCCCGCGGCTTCCGCGTCGCGTACTGCCCGGACTCCGTCGTCATGCATTCCCACAACTACACGCCCCGCCAGGCCTACAAGCGCTGCTTCGGCGAGTCCTGGGCGCTGGCCGCAGTCGCCTCCGCGCAGGACCGCAGGCCTACCCTTGGGCGCTCCGTCATCCTCGGCTGGACCCGCGAGGTGGCGGCCGACCTCGGCTACTGCCTAACGAGCGGCCGCCTCGGCCAGTTTCCCTCGACCGCCCGGATCCGCTGGCAGCAGCGCCTCGGGCGCCTGCATGGCCACCAGGCCGGATGGCGGATGCACCGCACGGACCACGTCCTATGATGGCCGATCCCCAGGAATCCACGGCCCCGACCTTCGCGGCATGGCCCGCGCCTGTGGCCCTCGCCGCGCTGGCCGCGCAGCCCCGGCGCTTCACGCTCGACGGCGACGACGCCCTCGAGGCTCACCTCTCCCGCGCCTGCGAGCAGGTGGTGAGCGGCATTCGGGGCCTCGTTCCCGGCCGCAGCCTCGAGGCGGTGATCCTCGGCGGCGGCTACGGCCGCGGCGAAGGCGGCGTCCTCGCATGCGACGGGGGCGACCAACCGTACAACGACCTCGAGTTCTATGTCGCGATAAGGGGACTGCGGCACCTGAACGAATTCCTGTACCACCGCCGCCTCGAGGTCCTCGCCGAGATCCTGACCCCCATCGTGGGCGTCGAGGTGGAGTTCAAGGTCACCTCCCTGCATGAGCTCTCGGCCAAGCCGGCCAGCATGTTCTCCTACGATCTGGCCCTCGGCCACCGGGTCGCGTGGGCGAGGGATCCCGAGGGCATCCCGGCGCTCCTCGAGCGCCACGGGGACGCGGGCGCGATCCCGCTCTCGGAGGCGTCGCGCCTCCTCATGAACCGCTCCTCCGGGCTCCTCTTTGCGCGCGAGAAGCTGGACCAGGCCGAGCTCACGCCCGCCGACGCCGACTTCGTGAAGCGCAACATCGCCAAGGCCCAGCTGGCCTGCGGCGACGCGGTCCTGGTCGCGCACGGCCAGTACCACTGGAGCTGCCGCCGTCGCCACCGCCGTCTCGAGGGCCTGGCCGGCTACGCCCACGACCCGTTCTACAAGGCGGTGCTCCTTAACCACGCCATTGGCGTCCAGTTCAAGCTGCGCCCGGAGAGGCAGGAGCAGACCCGAGCGGACATGGAGACCAGCTGGACCGAGGTCAGCCGGCTGACACGCGCCTGCTGGCTCTGGACCGAGTCCCGCAGACTCGGGCGCGCGTTTTGGACTGTCCGCGACTATGTGGGCTCGTCCTGTCCAAAGGGACCGAAGTCCTCGCCGCTCTCGAATGTCGTCCTGAACGCGCGGGCCGAGCGGCGCGTGCGCTGGTCGAGGAGGTTCGCGGCGCACCCGCGCGAGCGTGTGTTCCACACGCTCTCCCTCCTGCTATGGGCGCCCGATGAAATTCCTGACGAGGAACGGCACGAGCTGCTGGAGAATGAGATCGGCCGCCGACCCCGCTCGCGCGAAGGTTGGATTGAAGCCTACCGGACACTCTGGGTCCACGCCCGCTGAGGCCGGCGCGGGGGCAGCCGCCTCCGCTTGCCGGGCAGCAGGACGCTGCAGCGAGACCGTGTTCTCATGGAAATTAAGGGTCAGCACCGTGTCGCCCAGGACACCCAGCCCGACCGTCGCGTCGAAAAGGCCGTCGGGCTCATGGACGCCCTCCGTCGGGAAATAGATTCTGCGCCCGAGCGTGACGCCATGGAACGCCCCCGCGTCGGCCGAGCTCACCTTCATGGTCACGCCGCCGTCCGTGTACGGGAAGAACTCCTTCGAGTCGGTCCTGGCCAGGGCACCGAGCCCAAGCTTCCCGACCGAGGCCGTGTAGACCAGGAGCGATCCGGTGTAGAGGGTGTCGACCTGGGCGGTGAGGGGCCTGCCGTTGAGCGAGAATCCCGAGGCCACGACGACCGGGGGCCCGCTGGTGCCGAAGGTGACGAGCGAGAAGCGGTCGCTCGGCTCCGGGGGAGCCACGTGGGCCGTGAGGAGCCCGGAGATGCGCACCCGCCTCGCGCGGAAGTCTATCTGCAGTATCCGGTCCTTGAAGAACGTGTAGGCGAGCGTTCCCGCCATTTTTGGCGGCATCTGGTTCTTCGCGAAATCCAGGACGATCGCCCTGCGGTCCCTGAACTCGAGGGCGCCCACATGGAGGGCGCCGACCTTGGTCTTCAGCACATCCGTGGGCATCGGCGGCGGCAAGGCCTCGAGCACAAGGCCGGCATCCTTCGCGGCGGCCGTGTCGATGACGGAGTTCACGTCGCCTGTGTCTATCCCGAAGAGGAGGGGTTTGCCCTCCCCCATCCGGATCTCGATGCAGGGCATCCCGTCGACCATCACGAGCGGCACGTCGGCCGCGAATTCGACCGTCCCGGGCGACTGCGCCCTGGACTCCACCGCCGTCGCCGCGAACAACGCTCCACCGAGGATCCAGGCCGAGGCTGCCGCGGTGGTTTTCATGACGGGAGGCTGGCGGGGTGACCTCCCAAGGGGGAATGGATTGTGACAAGCGGGGGAATCGGCGGTACAGGCGGACGGCGGATGCCGCCCAGGAGGCTTCGCCGTTGACGACAGCACCCGTTGCGCGTGCGATCTGCAAACCCATGAGCGACCCGTCGGAGCTGCCGCTTTTCCACGTTGTCGGGTTCTCCGGACACCGCCTGCTGGAGGACCATGAGGGCGTGGGACGCGCCATCGGGGCCTCGCTGACGGCGCTTCGGAGCGAGGTGCCGGGCGAATGGATCGCCCTCTCCTCGGTCGCCGATGGCAGCGACAAGGCGTTTGTCGCGCAGGCGCGCCGCCTCGGCCTGTCCTGGCACGCCATCCTTCCCCTGCCCAAGGCCGAGTTCGCAAAGGACTTCACGCCCGGGGAGTGGGAAAACGTGGAGCAGATGCTGGCGGGCGCGGAGGACCTTCGGGTGATCACCGAGTACGGCACAAGGGAGGACGCCTACCTCGACTGCGGCGTCGAGACGGTCAACGGCGCCGATGTCCTGATGGCGGTCTGGGACGGCCAGCCGGCCCGCGGCAAGGGAGGCACGGCCGAGGTGATCGATTACGCCCGGGCGCTCGGCAAGCCGCTCATCATCATCGACGCCTCGACGCTGCAGGTGCGCCGGGAGAACTTCCCGAGGCTCGAGAGGACCGACGAAAGCCTCATGCGCCTGAACAGCCTGCCCGCCGGCACCACCGGATGGGGGGAGAACCCGTTCAAGGCTCCCGACTACGTCTTCAAGTTCCAGCAGAAGTGCGACCAGGCCGCCAGCAAGGGGGCGCCCCAGTTCCGGCTCCTCATTGTCTCAACCGTGCTCCTCCACGTCCTCGCAACCCTGGTCGCGGCAATCTCGCTGGCGTTCGACCTGCACCTGCTGCCCCTCATCTGGCTGAAGCTGATATGCCTCCTGGGAGCCCTCGGCGTCGCCATGATCCTGCGCCACCAGCACCACTCCCACCACAGCTGGGTGCGCTGCCGCCTGGCTGCGGAGTTCTGCCGCTCCGCCCTGGCCACCTGGGGCCTGCCCCGCGCCGCCCCCCTTTTCGCCGACCTGGACCTGCCCGGGGTGCGCGGGCTGACCCGCGCGCTCCACATCCTCCACAGCCGCTCGGCCACGGCGCAGCCGGTGCCGATGGACGAGTTCAAGGCCATCTACCTCGAGAAGCGCATCGACGACCAGCTCTCGTACTACCGCAGGCAGGAGGCGCGGGCGCTTCCCCTCTTCAAGCGCCTGAAGGTCGGCTTCTGGATCGTCACCGTGCTGGCGATAGTCTGCACGGCGGCCTACGCCCTCTCCCACACGTTCGGGATCGAGGTGCCGGCCTGGGCGACGATGACCATCTTCTACTTCCTGCCCATCTCCCTGCCCGTCGTCGCGGCCTCGCTCATCTCGTTCATCTCGATCAACGACCTGCAGAGGCGCGTCGCGCGCTACCGCGAGATGCAGCTGATGCTCGAGGAGAGCCGCAAGCAGGTGGCCTTTTGCCAGACCTGGAACAGCATCTCCCGCGTGGTCCTGAAGACCGAGCGGGCCCTCCTCCAGGAGGTGCTCGAGTGGCACTCCATCACGAGTTTCGCCGAGTCGCACTAAGCCGCGTCATGCCGCCGACCCGCCTCCAGCTCCCGGCCATTCTCCTGGGACTGCTGTCGGCGGCGAGCCCCGCCTTGGCGACGGACAATGCGGCGCTCCAGGCATTCTTCCACGCGAACGACCGCATCCTCTTCGAGGGGGACTCGATCACCGACGGCGGGCGCCAGAGGGAGGGCGACGACCTGAACCACGTCATGGGGCAGGACTACTGCTACCTGATCGCGGCCCGGGTCGGGGCCGACATGCCAAGGAAGCACCTTCTTTTCCTGAACCGCGGCGTGGGCTCCAGCAAGATCGTCGACATGCAGGTGCGCTGGGAGCGGGACGTGATCGAGATGAAGCCCGACATCCTGAGCATCCTGATCGGGGTCAACGACGAAGGCTCCGTCATCGACAACTGGGAGCCCGTGGTCCCGATCGAAAAGTATGCCGATGTCTACGACGCCCTGATCCAGCAGACCCTGGCCGCGCTCCCCCACGTGCGGATCGTCCTCTGCGACCCCTTCTCCCTTCCCGGCGGAAGCCGCACGAAGACCCACTGGCCCGAGCGCCAGGCGGACCTTAAGAGGCGCCGCGAGGCGGTCGCGGCCCTCGGGGCCAAGTACAATTTCCCGGTAGTCCACTTCCAGCTCCTCTTCGACGAGGCCTGCCTCTCGGCGCCCGAGTCGACCTGGGTCTGGGACGGCGTGCACCCGACCTACGCGGGCCACCAGCTGATGGCGGACGAGTGGCTGAGGGTTGCGAGCGAGTTCTACGCGTCCCCGCAGTAGGGACTAGTTGGCGGGGACCGTAACCCCGGACGGCCAGAATTTCTGGAAGTATTTCTCCAGTTCCTTGGCCAGGGTCTTGTTCTTGGCCTCGATCCCCACCTCGCGGTTGTTGTCCATGGAGCCCGCCGTGTAGTTGACGGAGCCGACGTAGACCAGGCCCCCGTCGATGATGGCCGCCTTCGCGTGCTCGTAGGGCATGTTAAGGGCGAGGATGTGCCCGCCCGCCGAGAGGATGGGCGCGATCACGGCGGCCCTCACGAGGTTCGGCGAGACGAGGCCCTCGACCTCCACTCCCCTGCCCGCGGCTGCCACGAATGCGGCGATGATCTGCTTGTCACTCAGCTCCTGGTTGAAGAAATGGATCTTCGTCTTGGCCCCCTGGATCTCGGCCAGGAGGGTCTGGCGGGCGTTGATGGGGCTAATGACGAGATCCGTGCCTTCGGGCGCGGGGACCACGGTCTTGTTCCAGTCGCAGTCGAACACAGTCTCCAGGTAGGCGACGTCCTTCGCCTTCTTGTCCACGATCCCGAAGTTCAGGCTTTCGCTGCCGTTGACGAGGACGCCCAGATAGTCGGGGCTCAGGTTGATCGTCGTGACAAGCGCGACCTGGCCGTCCAAGCCCGCATCCGCGATGACCAGCTTGGCATGGTCATAGGCGAAGTGCGTCGAGTCATAGGAGCCTCCGGCCGCCTTGGCCTGGCTATACTGGACTGACACGCCCCCCGCCTGGAGCTGCGCCATGGCGGGCGCATTCGTGGCCTCATGGTACACATTCGCCGGATTGAGGATGACTCTGACCAGGGCACCCGCCTTCGATTTCTCGATCAGGGCCGAGATGACATCGGCGGCCGTCAGCTCGTACACCTCGACCTCGACCGACTTCTTGGCTCCCGAGATCGTGCGCACGATCGTCTGGTCCTTGTCATCCGGCGTTTCAAACAGCGTGAGCGCAATCGCCCTGGGACATACCAAAAGTCCCGCTAGGAATAGGATGAAGATCACGCACAGCGCAGGGGGATTTTTTGAAGTCATGATGCCAAGAGAGCCGAAAGACCGAGGGAAGCCTCAACGGTCGTCTCTTTCCCCGCCAGCGCGCACGCGCAAAATCACATGATTTTACGAGTTCGTGACCGGTCGCCCGGGTCAAACTCAGGCCGGAAGCAACGCGACCTCCATGCCTTGGATCAACCCATTCGCCACCGAGAATCGATGGCCCACATGCACGTCGGCAAGAATGCCGCCGGAGAGGTCGTGGACGACCTGATGATCGTCCACCACGATACGGCCGTCATCTTCCCGGTAAAACGCTGTCGGCTCGACGTGCGGATCGATCTCGCCCCACTGGTCCGTCCAATAGGCCGGATTTTCTCGTGCCCCCGAACTAACCCGCCCTTGAAGGCTTTCGGCCAAGACACGTCCAGGGTCATGGTGGCAAGGGCGGCGCCAATATCCCTGGCATTGAAGGCCGCATGGGCTGCCCGGAGTGCTGCGATGTCCAATTCCATCTGGTCGGGCATATCGGGCTGGAGAAGGATTGGAGTAAAGCGAGGTGGGACTAGAGGCGTTCCGACGCCAAAGAATCCAGGCGAAGAATGCATTCCTCGATTTCCTCGCCTCTGCCGTTGGCGAAGCCCCTGTCCGTTCCAATGAACTTGAAGCCACATTTCTCGAGCACCCGGATCGAACCGAGGTTGTCCGTTGCGGCCCTTCCGAAAATGGGACGTTCCCGAACAATCAGGAGGATTTCTACAAGCGCCTGAGTGGCAATTCCCCGGCCCCAGAACTCCCTTCCAATCCAGTAAGTGACCTCCAATTTCCCCTCGTGAGGGAAAATCGAGACGTGGCCGACAACCTGTCCTCCTGCGAGGATCGTCTTCTTCGTGATTCCCTCTGCTCTTAAGATCTTCTCCCGATGGGCAAGATAAGCGATCTTGTCCCTTGGGTCCTTGCTGACGAATGCCGCCATTCTAAGGGCCTCCGGGTCGAGCTGTTGGAGGTAGAAGATGTCGAAGTCGGCAGGCTCCATTTCCCTGATCGTGACTTTTACCGGGAGCTCCATTTTCGCGTTAAATCAGGTTTGTTTTCAGGACTGTGCCGATTGGCGCAACTCGTTTACTCAGATTTCAACGATCCGACGTGCCGATAGGTGTTCAGGAGCACCCCCGTCGGGGTAGTTCTGGTACTGACGAAGGCAAATTCACGAGGGTCGGCGCCATCCGAAAAACAGCGCTTTCCCCGGCCCAGCAAGACCGGGTAGACCACCAATACCATCTCATCGACCAGGCTTTCTTCGAGAAGTACGGGAGTCAGGGTGGAGCTTCCCATGACAAACAGATCGGGACCATCCGTCGACTTGAGGCGGGTAATGCCCGCCATCACGTCCGACCCCAGGTCCCCGACCGGGCCCCATCCGAGGCTCTCCGGCCTGTGCGTTGCGACATATTTCATCGCGGAGTTAAGCCCATCCGCAAATGGGCCGCCCTTGATTCCCGGCCAATAGGCCGACCAGAGATCGTAGGTTCGCCGTCCCAGCAACAGATCGAATTTCGCGCCCAAAGTCTCGGCGTAGGCTGCCGCCCCCATCGGAGTCCGATATGTCGCGGACCATCCACCATTGGCGAAGGCGCTGTCGCCGGCCGGCTGGATAACGCCGTCCAGCGAGATGTGCTCCACGATTTTGATTTTTCTCATCTTGTTTCTCCTTCCATTGACTTCTTGCTCCGGATCTTGGGAATCCATGGGGAATCCCGCCCAAGGTTGGCGGGGGCAGAAACCCCAATGCTTCAAGGGTTCCCCATTAATCAGGTATCACGATCTGAGTCGCGGGCGCAGGCGATTGCGGGATCAGGATTTTCCCCTCAAATTCGGGAAAGAACTTGTCGATATCTCGCTGCGTTTCCTCGTAAAGGGGAAGAAATTGCCAGGATTGGCCCTCATTGCTCGACACAGCCAGGAGGTATGAATCATCGGTGGTTCTAAGGCCCGGCCAATCCAAGGTAGCGGAAATTGGCACAATGGCGGCGTACAGTTTCCTGTATTTTCGCGCCTTCTTGATTGTTCCTATCGAAACATGAAAAGCGGGGTCTCCGGCTGACGACAGGCCATCCTCAATTTCCTTTACGGCTTCGACTCGAGCCCGACCATTGGGATAAAGGCGTTCCGGAAGATAGGAGACGACCATCTTGAAATCTCTTCGGTTCCAAGCGGCGGCGCACGCCTGGGCATCACGACGCAAATTTACGACCAAGTCCGCGCCGCAGCAGAAGGATGCAGTGGTGAAGAAAAGGAATAAAAATAGTCGTTGATGCCGCATTGCTGGGATTCGCCAGGTGCCGTAGCGAACGTTGAAGAGACTTGCGGCTATGCCGCTGGACCCTTTGGACCGTGGCGCTCTTGCCGCTCGCGCTGAGATGCCCATTTCCACAGGCAAAGAGCGATCCATAAATAGAGCAGCGCCGCGATAAATTCAACCGAGTTGAAGGGCGATTGGAGCGAGAGAACGACGACGAGGAGCGCCAGGACAACAAACGCGTAGGATATCATCCGTAAGTCGCTCGACGAAGAGTAGCGTCCCGACTTCTCACGGCCCATAATGAGACGATGGCTCACCTTAACTAAAAAGATAGTCGAAGCAGTAAGCAGTGCGCTAACGCTGGAAAGTTCAAAAAACAGACTCAAAAGAGGTTTTTTGTGCCAGAGTAGAGAAACGATAATCAGAAGCGCAGCCGTTCCACATGAAATGGCGATAATGCCAACAACGATTCCGCCCAGAATTTGCAGCCGCCGAGGAATCCGGATATTGTCGATTTCTGGCAGATCAGAGTGGCCCCGTTTTAGTGCGAAATGCATAACGTTGAATTAATTCACGGCGACAACGCCGCCGAATCTCTTGGTTGATTAGGCTCGATAATCATTCCGAAGCAGATCGCTAGGTCGTTTCCCAAATATTTTTCATAGTTGGGAATCACTGTGTAGCCATTCCTTTGGTAGAATGAAACCGCAACGTGTCGGTTTCCATGATCGGTTAGCCATGATTTTCACAGTGTCCCGGATTC
>DASRSJ010000293.1:0-4880 GCA_035656555.1 Opitutaceae bacterium | reverse complement strand
CGCCGCCGCCGCCGCCCAGCGAGCCGCCGCCGCCGCCGCCGCCCAGCGAGCCTCCGCCTCCGCCGCCGCCGCCGCCGCCTTATTCCACTCGCCGACAGATGGATTATCGCCAGCGAGCTTGCGTCGAAGAAGAGCTGCGACCGTTTCGATCGCGATTTTTCCAGCAGCTGAAGCGACCCGAATGACTCCATCGTTCTTATCGACGAGCAGCCAGAGCATGAACTCGGTGACGACGAGCGACAGATCCGCGCCGACCGGAACGGCCTCCAAGAAAATCTTGGGCCATTTCATCGCGTCCTTCTTCGAGAGGTTCTCGAAGATCTGGTCCTCGAGGTGCGCAAGGGCGCGCGGTATTCCCAGTTCGGTCTCGTAGGCCGAGTGGTTGGAACTGTGAAGGGTGCAGCCAACGGCGCACCCGCGATAGTGTCCGTCATCGTCCTCCTTCCAATAGCCGAAGCCCTGACGGAGCTCGTCCGCCTTGGCATGTTGTTCGATTCGAGCGAGGTAGTGCTCCTTTCGGGTCGGGTCGTTGAAGAAAGCTAGCAGCGTGGTAGCACCCTGCTTCGGTATTTTCGTGTCCATGGTGGGTAACTTTGGCTGAAGGTTAAGGGTGTGAGCAGCGCCCGGCGTGAAGCCGGACGCTGCTCCAGGTTCTTCAGGAGCCGGCTGCACTTGCCGCCGAGCTCTGGTCGCCGGTCGCGGGGCCGTCACCGGTTGCGGCCGGATCCGCCGGCGCGGCGGGCTGGGCCAGATCAACGGCCGCGTTCGCGGTCGTCGCCAGGGAGGCCGACGTGCTGGCGATGGCGTCCAGGGCAGCCTGGTCGTCAGCCGAAAGCGTCGAGTCGCCGCTGGCGAGCTGGGTCTTCAGGGTCTGAATCTGGCTGTCCAGGCTCGCGATCCCGGTTCCGATGGTGGTGAGGCTCGTGCGGATTGCGCCGAGTTCGTCTGATATCTTGGTCATGATGCGTGTTTCGAATGCTAGTAGGTCGTTAAGGGTGACAGGTGCAGAGGCGGACCTACGCGCCTCCCGCCTGAAAATGGCTCTAATAAATCTGGACCGTGCGTCTTCGTATTCGCTCATGGGTTAGGGCATCCTGGTTATCGTTACCGGGAGGATCCCCGGCCTAAGCGGGTGAAACAGGTTCGGGCTGATCTCAGCGAAAGCACCGGCTGAGAGATCGATCAGGACGCCGTGCATCAATGGCATTGGTCCCGGACCGCGATCGGTGACCACGACCAGAACGCTCTTTGTGCCAGAGGTGACCTGCAGTATCGTGCCGAAGGGATAGAACCAGGAGGCGCAGGTGAGCGCGTCAGGGTCGAAAGGACGGCCTTTCCAGGCCATGGGGTGGCCTCGGTATGCCTCGCCGTAATAGGAGGCCCTGGCGGGCACAGAAATCTCCATCCTCCGGGCTGGCGGCGGCGCTGCAGTAACCGTGCAGGCGCACAGGATGAGAGCTGCGAGGAACCGATTCATCGGGCTCCCTGCGTTGGCGTGACCGTGGCGATCGGCCGCTGGAGGTGGTGCTCTCCAATGGCGACCTTAACCTCAGGGACTTCGAGGATGTTGTGCGGGATATCGATCACTATTTTGATGAGCGCCTGCCCGGTCGGATGCGTAAGGTCCGGCCTCTTTCGAAGCACCTTGGAGATCGTCGGGTAGCCGTAGTAGCCACCCTTCTCGATTAGGAGGTAGAGCTCGTCGGTCACAGCGAGGGCTGGTCCTTCGGTTCGACATAGAACGTTTCCGACTGCGTCACCCGGCAGCCCACGCCGGCGAGCTGCTCGGGCGTGAGGTGGATGCGAAGGCCCTCTTTGTCGGCCTCCTCCGTGGTGCGGACGTATCCGGTGAGAAGGCGCGCCTTCAGCTCGGCCACGACCTTCTCCCAGGACCAGGACTTGTTGAGGAGCTTGAGGGTCGGGTTGCCGAAACGGAAACCGAAGCGCGCGAGGGACGTCTCGCCGCTCTTGATCCTGCCAGGCATCAGCTCGTCGCGATTGGCAGCGGCGAACTTCTCCAGGTTAAGGGCCATGGCGTCGATCTCGACCTTGAGAACGGCGATGTCGGGCTCGTGCTTCTCCCGGACCTCCTGGATACGCTCGTCGCGCTTGGCTTCGAGCTTGCGGAGGTCGACGGTGGCGGAGGCGAGCCGGTCGACCACCTGGTCAAACTCGGCGCGGGACTTGAGTACGGTGGCTTTGATTCGCGTGGCCATGGTTATGCAGCTGGGGGTTGCGGGGGACGGTTCATGTTCGCGGTGACGCGGTAGAGAGCTGTCAGGAGGCGCGAGTCGCGCTCGCGGGGAACGGCATCGAGGGTCGAGCTGCTACCGAAGGCGTAGGCATCGCGTCCCTGGAATGTGACATAGCCGGCGCCAACGACCTTCCTAGTCGGAGTCGCGTGAGCGATCGCGAGCTCCTTGTGCGTCATGGGTGGGACGCAAAAGACGATGAGGTCCATGCAGCCCTGCTCAGCCAGGACGACGTACTTGAGAGCGCCGTCCGGGTTCTCGGGGTCGAACCTCGCCGACTCGTCGACGGCTGGGATGAGACCGTTCAGGCGAGCGATCTCGGCCGCGCCCTCGATGGTTGGGAACTCCCCGAATCCCCACGATGCATCAAGCTCGCGGACAGAAAAGGATCCGTGGTTGCGGCGCTCGATCACTCCGAGCTCGCCGCCCTGCCTGGTCACCTTGTCGAGGAGGTGGTCGAAGAACTTCAATACGCTGGGCGCTTTCATACGATGGCCCCCTGTACCTTCACGAGCGTCCCGTCCGACTTCTGGACGGCGACGATGTCGTAGGGGTGATCGGAGCCGTCTTCCCTCCAGCGGCCATCGGCCCGCCAGAGCTCGACGTTCCCGCGTTCGTGCTGGCCGACGAGCTTGAAGGGAGGCTGGTCCACCGTGTTGGTGATCGTGCCCACCGAGTCGTCGCGTAGAAGTACTGTGGTCTTAATCATGGTTAGCTCCAGTCGCTCTCGGCGATTGAGTTTTGCTTGATGGTGAGGTGGGCGCGGACGAAGTGCTCCCAGGTGAGTTTTGTCTGGGCCTTCTTCGCGAACTTCTGTGCGTAGCGCAGGCGCTCGGTGATGGCCTTGAGCCCCTGCTCCTTGCCGATCTGCTTCAGGATCTCGTAGGGGCGGTCGGAGATCGTCTCGCTGCCGATGCGCACCTGGACGACCAGGGCCTTGTCAGGGAGGCTGAGGAGCGAGGCCTCGAGGATCGCGCTGACGTCTCCGCGCGTCGGCATGTCGGGCAACACGACCCGGTGGACGCCACGGCGAAGCAGCTGCTCCAGCTCGCCACGATTGTCCTTCATGCTCTTCATGAGGAGCTCGGTACCGCAGAGGACGAAGCCGCAGCCGGCGATGTCGTAGAACTCGCGGATCACCTCAAGGCAGGCGAAGAAGGCCTCCTTGCGGTAGGTGTACATCAGCTGGTGGAGCTCGTCCAGGATCAGGAGCATGTCGGGTTTCAAGGCGCGCTTGATGCGGGCTATGAGGGCGGCGGTGTTCGATCGGTCGGAGATCCCGAGGGCCTCTGCGATCACGCGGACCATTCCGCCCAGGCCGCTTGCGGCTGCGAGGCGGACGTAGATCGTGCGGCCGTGGTTGTTCTCCTCGGTGTAGTTCTTAAGCGCCCAGGTCTTGCCGACATGGGACGGGCCGATGAGAAAGACCGGCGACTGGCTCTCTCGCGCCAAGTGGCAGGCCGTGTGGATCCGCTTCGCCGTAGGCGTTAGGATGAAGACCGTGCGGCCCGACTTGGCGCGCTCCGTCTCGACTTGGCGAAAGAGGCGCATGGCCCCGACGATCGCGTCGCTAATCCCCATGCGTATTCTCTCCTGGCCGGGCTTGAAGTAGAGGCCCTTGATGATGCGCTGGATCGTCGTCTTATCGACGTCGATCCGAAGGGCGAACTCCTCCAGGCGGATGGGATGCGCCTCGTCGATGCACCAGAGGAAGCACCATTGGATCAGGTCCTTCGCTTCGTCGCTGCAGTGGGAGACGTTCATCTGGAGGCTGTCCAGGGAAACGTTCCAAGAGGAGCGGATGTTGTCGCCGTTACCGCCGGCAGGTTCTGCTTGTGGGCGCGCCTGGGGCGTGCTGTGGTCCGTCGCTGTAGTGGTCATGCTTTATTTAGGGTTATGATTGCTACTGGCGCCCCGGCCGTTGAAGCGGCCGGGGCGCATCGTTTACAAAAGGTCGTCGGCTGAGAGGGAGTTGGTTGAGGTGGCTCCGGCCGCAGGCTCGTCGAGCAGCTCTGCAACCTCGCTGCGGGCCTTCAGCAGCGAGCGCTGCTGGGTTCGGGCTTCGGAGATCCGCGCACGCCTGCCGGCAACGGAGTCCTCGAGAGAAACTGCCACCGGCTCCGCGGTCCCTGTCTGGCTCGGTGAGAGCTCGCGCGAATTGGCGCTCGGGATCGCGGCGGGTGCCGGTGGCAAGGTGGATGCGCGGTGGGCCGCGAGGATCTTGTCGTTGTGGGCGCGCATGCCGCCGAGCTCTGCCTCCAACTCGGGATGGCGGGCGCGAACGGCCGCGACGTCGCGGTTCACGATCTTGGCGCGCACAGCACGCGCCTCGTCTAGGGCCTCGGTGTCCTGGATCGGAACGCCGCCCCGCTTGCCGCCCAGAAGCGTCAGTGCGCCGGCATACTGGCCTTCAAGAGTCGAAAGGAAGAGTTCCTTCGGGTCGGCCGGGTTGAAGTAGCCGAGCAGCTCGGCGTTGTCCTGGAGCTTTGCGAGGAACTCACCCTCGGGATCGACGTAGGTGTACCCTGCCCCTTCGTGCGTGAGGCTTATCGCGTTGTTGCGATAGATCAGGCGCTTTGGAGCGAGGAGGAGAAGGGCCAGCGACGCGGACTTGACCGGCAGGCGCGG
>DASRSJ010000292.1:0-1607 GCA_035656555.1 Opitutaceae bacterium | reverse complement strand
TGGATGCGCGGGGCAACGCGCCGGCGCTGCCGGAGGCTGAGGCGTTTAAGGATCTAGGAGAGGAAGGGGCACCGATTGGGAAAGCCTCGTCCTCCTGCGGCGCGTCTAGCTTCTAACAGTCTTCAAGGAAGCCAGAGATTTTGGCTTACAGCTAGGCAAAAATACCCGCCCACACCGGAGCATACTCTTTGTGTATGTGAGGATTGGAAGGGCATTTTTAACGACGCTGTAAGGCAAAAGAATGGCTTCAGGGGCATGAGGGTCATGAGAATCTCGAAATCCATTTTCCTGTTCCTTGCCGCGATCTCCCTGAGCGGCTGCATCATCGTGCCCTATGAGGCGCCTCAGAGCGACGTGGGTTCAGGCCGGGCTGTGCCGGCCGCGGTCCCAGACAGCATCGTGAAGGGCAAGACCACCCGTGCCGAGGTAGTGCAGGACCAGGGGAAACCCGACGGCGAGGGCGCGGACTGGCTCGTCTATTCGTCCACCTCGAAACATTCAGGGCTGGGTCTGTTCTTCTGTGTCGCCGTCCAGAACGCATTCGGCTGTGGTGACTCGCGCAGGCAGGTGTGGGATTACCGCCGCCTGGTGCTGCGCTTCGATGCGGCGGGCGTGGTCTCGGACGCCCATGTGGATTCCGCCTCCTGCGTCCTCTGGGCGAGGAACCTCGAGTCGCCGGTGCCCTGCCTGGACGTGCGCGGGGATGACCTGCGGCGGGAGGAAACCTTGGCCTCGGTACAGGAAGGCAAGCAGGTGCTCGCCACGTACCAGAACGTGCGCTGGCCGGCAGACCAGGAAAACGACTGCGTCTTCTATGGACAACTGATCGTCGCGCCAGCCGCGCTCTACTTCGTGGCCAGTCCCGACTCGCCTTTCGACCGGAATCACAACCGGATCGATCCGGCCCGTTGTCCTGAACCGGACAGCGCGGTGGTGTTCGACGATGCGGAGGTCGCCGACCTTGGCGTAGTGGAAGGGATGTCGGGCGGTCAGGCCGTCAAGCTGAGCCGCAAGGATGGCTCCCACTTCACCTATCAATTCCTCGCCGCCGACAGCGGCTTCGACTTCTCCTCCCTGTTCCGCACCCGCCACGAATATGATCCCAAGGTGGATGACGCCACCTCCGCCCACGCGACCGAGCTAGCAGACGACATCAAGAAGGCCACGGGCAAAGTGCCGGATGCCTTCGGCGGCCTGGGTGAGCCGGTCGAGGGTGGCGCCAGGACCTACGATCACGTGCGCTGGTGTTCGGGCTGGGATCCGCCCTCCATGCCGATCGTCGAAAGGCAGACCCCCTGTGAGCAGCCCAAGGATGGCTATCTCGTCCTGACGGCCACAGGCTTCATGTTCCAGTTGGCGGATGCGGGCGACGGCTTGAAAGGCCTGGTCGCAGGGCAGTATGCGGATATGAAGACCGCGGGCGTCCGCGACAGCGGGCGCTGGGGGTCCTATTCACATTGGGTGGTCATTGAGACCAAAGATGGGGAGGTCGATGCTTTCGACCCGGATGATAGTGATCGAAAATTTGAGATTAATTCAGTCCTCCAGGCTCATCTTCCCAAGGTCCCCTGAAACCGCATCCTTTGCCTTCCGCCGGTGTTGGAAAG
>DASRSJ010000291.1:0-6731 GCA_035656555.1 Opitutaceae bacterium | reverse complement strand
GATCTCGTCGCCCTTGGCGACCCAGGAGCCGTCCTTGCCCATCTTCACGGCGGCGATGACGCCCAGGGAAGCCAGCTTGCGGGTCAGGGACTCGTAGTCGCCGGGGTCGTTCGGGTAGAGGGCCCGGATCTCGTCCTCGTTCGCGAAGACCACGTCGATGCCGTTGCCGAACTGGCCGAACATCCAGCTGCGGGTGGCGTTCACGACCTCGAAGGAGGAGAGGTCGAGACTGATGGTGCAGCCGGCTGCGCGGGCGGCGTTGAGCACGGCCTCGCACAGGTCCTGGTTGAAGACGAGATAGCCCTCGATGTGGGCGTGCTTCACGCCCCTGAAGTCGTCGACCGAGATCTCGTCCGGGGAAAGCGTCATGGCGGCCGCGAGGCTCGTTCGCATCGTCCTCTGGGCGTCCGGCGTCACCATCGCGAGGCAGCGCGCATTGTTGACCGTGCCCTTCTTGAAATGCGACGTGTCGACGCCGGCCTTCCTGAAGTACTCAAGGTAGGTCGCGGCCATCGCGTCGTTGCCCACCTTGCCGACGAAGGTCGACCTGAGCCCGAGCCTGGCCGCATTGTACGTCGCATTGGCGGCCGAGCCTCCGGTCGTGACCGACGGCGGCGTGTCCAGGAGCGACACGATGCGGCCCATCTCGACGTCGTCGACCAGCACCATGCCGCCCTTGTCGCCGGCAACATTGGAGAGGAAGGAGTCCGGCACCTGGGCCGTCAGGTCCATGATGGGGGATCCAACTCCGGCTAGGTCGAACGTGGTCGTGGGCGTGGTCATCGGCGGGTAAGTAAGGGGTCAGACTTGGGGTTGGCCGCTTCCTTGGGCAATTCATTTTGCTTTGGGCCAAACCCCGATGCCAGTCTCTGGCATGTTCGATTCGCTGGCCGAATATCCCCACTGGTTCGTCATCGGATGCACCTTTGTGGCGGCCGCCGGGGTGCTTTGGGTCCTCATGAAACTCATCAAGATGGCCATGTGGGCCTTCTTTTTCGCGCTCGTCGTCGTGACGCTCCTGGTTGCCGCGGGGCTGCTGCTGCGCTAGCTTCCGACGTGACCCTTGAAGAATCTTGCGCGCCTCCACAGGCGCCGTTTATCCCTCTCAGGTGAAATACATCTTCGTAACCGGAGGAGTGGTTTCCTCGTTGGGCAAAGGGCTCACCGCGGCGGCACTTGGCGCGCTCCTTGAGCTGCGGGGATTGCGTGTGCGGATACAGAAGTTCGACCCGTACCTGAACGTGGACCCGGGTACGATGAGCCCGTACCAGCACGGTGAGGTGTACGTCCTTGAGGACGGAGCCGAGACCGACCTGGATCTCGGCCACTACGAGCGTTTCACGAGCGGGAACCTCTCCCGCCTGAACAGCCTCTCTTCGGGCCAGGTCTACGAGAGCGTGATCCAGAAGGAGCGCCGCGGCGTGTACCTCGGCAAGACCGTGCAGGTGATCCCGCACGTCACGAACGAGATCAAGGAGCGCATCTACAAGGGTGGAAAGGACGTCGACATCCTGATCACCGAGATAGGCGGCACGACCGGCGACATCGAGGGCCTGCCCTTCCTCGAGGCCATGAGGCAGTTCGCGCTCGAGAAGCGCCCGAAGGACGTCCTCTTCATCCATGTCACGCTGGTCCCCTTCCTGGCCGCTGCGGGCGAGCTCAAGACGAAGCCCACGCAGCAGTCCGTCGCCAAGCTGCGCGAGATCGGCATCCAGCCGCACGTGCTGGTCTGCCGCTGCGACCACCCGCTCGACACCGACCTCCGCGACAAGCTGAGCATGTTCTGCAACGTGCCGGTCAAGGCCGTCATCGAGTGCCGCGACGTCGACAGCTCCATCTACCAGCTTCCTCTGGCCCTCCAGAAGGAGGGCATGGACGAGCTGGTCCTCGACCTCCTGGGCTACAAGAAGGCCGCGCCCAAGAAGAACATCTGGGTCGAGATCGTCCGCCGTCTCCTCAACCCGAAGAACGACGTCACGATCGGCGTCGTCGGCAAGTACATCGAGCTTCAGGACGCCTACAAGTCGGTCTACGAGTCGATCACCCACGCCGGCATCGCCAACAACTGCCGGGTCAACGTGCGCCGCATCGACGCCGAGGACCTGGAGAAGAAGGGCGGGATGGCGCAGCTGAAGGGCTTGGACGGCATTCTGGTCCCTGGCGGCTTCGGCGACCGAGGCACCGAGGGAAAGATCGCTGCCGCGAAATATGCCCGCGAGAACAAGGTCCCTTACTTCGGCCTCTGTCTCGGCCTCCAGATCGCGGTCATCGAGATCGCGCGCAACGTTCTGAAGCTCAAGGGGGCCAATAGCACCGAGTTCGACACGAGGTCCCCGGACCCGGTCATCAACATGATGGAGGAGCAGAAGGCCATTACCGACAAGGGCGCCACGATGCGACTCGGCAGCTACGACTGCGCGCTCACGCCCGGCTCGATCGCGGCCCGCTCCTACGGGAAGACGCTCATCAAGGAGAGGCACCGTCACCGCTACGAGGTGAACAACGAGTACGTCTCTCGCCTGAAGGGCACGCTTGTCATCAGCGGCATCAATCCCACGAGAAACCTGGTCGAAATCATCGAGATGAAGAACCACCCGTGGTTCGTCGCGGTGCAGTTCCACCCCGAGTTCCAGTCCAAGCCCAACGCCGCCCACCCGCTGTTCGCGGCCTTCATCGGCGCCGCCATCAAGCAGAAGCGCCGGACCGCCAAGGGCGCCTGATGAGCCTCTACGACCCGTCGAAGCTGCTCCTGATTGCGGGCCCATGCTCGCTCGAGAACGCCGACGTGTGCCGCTCGGTGGCCAAGAGCCTGACCGCGATCGGCAAGGCCCACCACGATCTCACAATCATTTTCAAGGGATCCTTCGACAAGGCCAACCGCACCTCCGGCAGCGGCGCGCGAGGCACGGGCCTGGAGGAGGGCCTGGCGCTCCTCGCCATGGTGAAGAAGGAGTTTGGCTTCCCCGTTCTGACGGACATCCACGAGAGCACGCAGGTCGAGGCCGTCGCCGAGGTGTGCGACGTGCTCCAGATTCCCGCCTTCCTGAGCCGCCAGACGGACCTCCTACTTGCGGCAGCCGCCACGAGGCGCACCGTCAACGTGAAGAAGGGCCAGTTCCTCTCGCCCCAGGACATGGTCCATGTAACCGGCAAGCTGAAGCAGGGCGGCGCCTCCGAGATATGGCAGACCGAGCGCGGAACGACCTTTGGCTACCAGAATCTCGTCGTCGACATGCGGGCTTTCCCGATCATGGCCGCGAATGGCTACCCGACGGTGTTCGATGCGACGCACAGCGTGCAGCTGCCCGGCGCCGCGGGTGGAAAGAGCGGGGGGCAGAGGGAGTTCGTGCCGCCGCTGGCCAGGGCCGCCCTGGCGGCGGGCGCCGACGGTCTCTTCATCGAGACCCATCCCGATCCCGAGCATGCCCTTAGCGACGGGCCGAATATGATCCCCCTTCCGGAGCTTCCCGGCCTCATCTCCAGCTGCCTCGCCGTCTGGAAGATCACGCGGCCGCTGAAGGCCCCCTGATAGTCCCCGGGTGGGCAAGGCTGCGGGGTTGACCGCATCCCCGGCTGGGCCCACCATTTGCCCCAACAAAACCCTGATGGATACCTTCCTGATCGACGTGCCCATGCCGTCCATGGGCGCGACGGTGAATGAGCTGACCGTCGTTAGCCTCAAAATTCAGCCCGGGGCGCATGTGGCCAAGGGCCAGAAGATCGGAGAACTCGAGAGCGACAAGTCGATCTTCGAGTTCGAGTCGCCGTGCGAGGGCACCGTGCGCTCGATCCACGCCCAGCCGGGCGACGCCAAGCCCTCTGGTTCCCTCTTCCTCCAGATCGAGACCTCGGACACGAGCCTCCAGCACCTGAAGAGCAGCTCCTCGGGCCCGGCCGCGGCAGCCCCCGCGGCAGCCAAGGCGGCTGCGATCTGGACACCCAAGGCGACAAAGCTCGCCCAGGAGGCGGGCCTCGACCCGGCCAAGATCACCGACATCGAGGGCACGGGCCCCGGCGGACGCATCTCGGGTGACGACGTCGCCCGCTACCTCGAGAAAACGGCCAAATGACGTCCCCCCAGACGCCCGTGTCCCAGACCGTGTGCATCGCGGGCGTGGGTTTTGCCGTCCCGAAGAATGTCCGGGCCAACAGCGAGATCCTCAAGGCGTTCCCCAACCGCACGGAGGACGAGATCGTCCGCCTGACTGGCATCAAGGAGCGCCGCTATGCCGACGACGACGAGAGCGCGACCGCGCTCGCGGCCGTCGCCGTCGAGCACGCGCTCATCCAGGCCTCGATCAAGGTCGGCGAGATCGACACGATCATCATGGCGACGATCATCCCGGACCAGCCGGTGCCGTCGATGGCGAGCGCGCTCGCGAAGCACCTCGGGGTGCCCCGCTGCGCTGCCTTTGACCTCAACGCGGCGTGCTCGGGCTGGCTCTATGCGCTCGAGGTCGGCAGGGCACTGATCCTCGGGGGATCTGCCAGGAACGTGATTGTCGTGACGGCCGAGCTTCTCTCCCGCATCACGAACCCGACGGACCACGAGACCGCGTTCCTCTTCGGCGACGGCGCCGGTGCCGCGATCCTGACGGGTTCCACGACGGGCCACAGGCTTCACCGGATGGGCATCTCGGGCGACGCCGAGCAATTTGCGGCGATCCAGAGGACCGGCGGCGGTGCGCGCATCCCGTGGCCCGACGCCAAGGGCGGCGACCTGCACCACTTCTACATCCAGATGGACGGCGTTGCCGTCTTCAAGCATGCGGTCATCGGCTTCGCCGAGCAGATCGAGGAGACGCTCAAGCGCGAGAACCTGAAGCCCGAGGACATCGCGTGGGTCGTGCCGCACCAGGCCAACGCGAGGATCCTGAAAGCTGTCAGCAAGAGGGTGGGGATCCCCTACGAGAAGTTCGTGGTCACGATCGCCAAGTACGGCAACACGAGCGGCGCCAGTGTCTCCATGGCCCTCGGATGGGCCGCCGAGGAGGGCATCTTCGCCGATGGCGACAAGATCATCTTCTGCAGCGTCGGGGCAGGCCTCACCTTCGCGGGCGGCCTGCTCGTCTGGTAAGCCGTCCTAGTCTGACAGCTCGTAGCTTAGGACGCTGAGCGCATAGACGGCCGCCGTCTCGCAGCGCAGCACGAGCGGCCCGAGCGTGATCGGCTCGAACCCGCTGGTCCTCGACTGCGACATCTCCGCCGGCGTGAAGTCGCCCTCAGGCCCGATGAGCCAGAGGACATTCTTCGGCGCGCGGTTCTGGGTTGCCTTGAAGTTGGCGAGGACCGACTTCAGGGACTTGGCGCCCGGCTGCAGGCTCGCGATCAGCTTCAGGTCGTAGCCCTTGGACGACTCCATGAAGGCCGAGGCCGACGTGACCGGCCCGATGTCCGGGAGCCAGGGATTGCCGCACTGTTTCGCCGCCTCGAGGGCCGCCGTCTGCCATTTGCCGATCTTCTTGTCGGATCGGTCGCCGTCCAGGTGCACCTGCGTGCGTTCACTCTCAAGGGGCACGATCAGGGACACGCCTATCTCGGTCGCCTTGCGGACGATCGAATCCATCGCGCCGCCGAGCGGCAGGGCCTGGCCGAGCGTGATGCGCCACGGCATGGGCTTCGCCTTCTGTGCGAAGCGAACCTTCAGCTTCGCCGCGCGCTTGTCGGCGTCGGCCAGCTCGCAGATCCACTCCGATCCCCTGCCATCAAAGACGACCACCGTGGAGCCGGCCGTGGCCCGGTTGACCGCGACCAGATGATGGGACTCCTCCTGCGCAAGGATGATCTCCTTCGGGTCCGAGACGGTGGGCTGGCAGAAGGCGCGAAAATCCGGCATCGCTCCAAGGCAGATTGGAGGCGGCCACCGTGTCAACGGCCGCATGAGGGCTCCATTGAGGTCTTGCCAGAGGCAAGGGCTTCTAATCCGATTTCCCCCTCGGTTGCCCGGGTGGCGGAATTGGCAGACGCAGCAGACTCAAAATCTGCCGACGCAAGTCGTGTGGGTTCGATCCCCACCCTGGGCACCATCCGTTCCGCAGGCCCGCCGGCGGCTCCCGACTACCGTCCGAGACTTGCCGAGGCGACCGAGCTCGCGAAAAAATTGGGAGTGAGATTGGTGCCAAGATCGCGCGTTCCGACCGACGGGCTTGTGCTCCGGACGGCCAGCGCTCCAGGCAAATGCGACGACGAGGTGCTCGCGAAGCTGGCTCCGGTGTCCGATGTCATCGTGGACGCGGAACTCGCGCGCACGAAGGTCACGGACAAAGGGATGGAGCAGATCGGCAAGTGGTCGAACCTCCTGAGGATCGATTTCACCCGCACGGCCGTGACGTCGGATGGTATCGCCCGGCTGGCGTCACTGGGAAAACTGGAGGCGCTCAACCTGACGGCCACCAAGGTGGACGAGAGTGGCGTGGCCATTGCCAAGAAGCTACCGAAGATGAAGACCCTGTGGGCTTTCGAGTCGCTGTGAGGTGAGGCGACCGGGCAGATCCCCTAGGAGGAAAGCTGCACCCTGAGAGTCACCGCGTGATCGGAGTCGAAGGTCTCCCTGATATGGTCGGGGACGTCGACCTCGACCTTTCCGCCCCGCCCATAGCTTCCCTCGGGTATGTTGCGCCACTCGAGCGGCGCTTCCACCCCCAGCATCTCAATCTTCGACGTCGTATCGAGCCACAGGTCGTTCAGCACGATCTTCCCCTGCGGCCAGCCTTTGTGGATGGCGTAGAGGT
>DASRSJ010000290.1:0-4904 GCA_035656555.1 Opitutaceae bacterium | reverse complement strand
TCCGGATGCAGCGGAAAGGGCGGCCAGGACGCTGAGTATATAGCGCTTGGCGTCGCTGCTTTGTATAAGGCTTTTTATATGACCCGAGAAGCGGCGCTTTTGCATCAGCGATTGACGTTTTGGCAACGTGAGGGGTCAAGTTACCCATAGCCGGGGACTTCCTGTATTATTACGCCTTTTTACGTATAGGGCGCCCATCATCCCAACTCCGGCCCAACAAAATCCGGTTCTGAACCCTACTTGGGTTGCTAGGGAGACGACTTGCGGTCGTAAACGATATCGTCGCGATTCAGGATCCAGGGATCGTTCAGAGCCTTCGAGATATCCTTGGTCTCGGACATGCCCCAGCCGGTCCGACCGCCATTGCCGTCCCACCATTGCACGTAGAAGACCGTCCTTGGCATCTTGTCGCGAAACGCCGCCACGAGTGTTGTCTCAGGGAAGTCCAGATTGCCGAGCTGCGGAGAACCCGGGCCGAACTCGGACATCGAGACCAGCTTTCCCGTCCCGACCAGCGTGTCATAGGCATCGATGACTGGTTTGCCGCCGGGCTCGTTCAGGTAGACGTCCTGCCCGACTATATCGACGTAGTCGTCCCCGGGATAGTTGAGCTTCACGGGGACGTCCGGCTGGCCCGATTCGAATAGCCACACGATGTTGTGGAGACCCTCGGTCTTCTCGAGGTAGTCGTGCGTGAAGCGCCACAGGTCCACCACCTGCCGGTGGGAGAGCTTGTAACCTGAGCACCACCAGAACCAGTCCCCGCCGCTCTCGTGGTAGGGCCTGAGAATGACGACGACTCCCGCGTCCCGAAGTTCGCGGATGCCCGCGGCGATCTTGCCGAGCGCCCTCATGAGGGCCGCATTTGTCGGGGTCCCCGGCTTCAGGAGGCCTTCGGTGTCGAGGCCCGTGAGATCGTAGACGGGCTTGCCGGTCGTGGGGTTCGGCATATGGAGGTTAAGGAGAACGAGGCCGCCGGCTTTCCAGTAGGAGATCGCGCTCGCGTTGAAGGTCGTCACGGGGTCGCCCTTGTGGTCGTAGTGGTAGTAGTCGCCGCTGATGAGCCCGAGCCATTTGCCCGTCTTCGCATGGAGGGCGTTGATCGGCGCCAGGTCTCCCGTCTCAACGTACTGCCCCGAGATCGTGTGCTTTCCCGAGATGCCCTTCAGGTAGGCCACGAGGTCAGCCGGCGTGCGTATGCCCTTCGGTGCCGCCCCGGCGGCGGGAACCACGAGCAGGATCAGCGCTACACTAACAAGGCGCCTGAGTCGTTTCTTCGGATTTACAGGAGGATCTGCCACGGCTTTGTGCGTGACGGCATCAGCCTTCGCGTAGGAGCTCAAGCATGCGCCGGTCCAGCTTGTGGCCATGGAAGTCCTCGTAGGCGACGTCCGTGCGCTCCGAGTCCACGATGCCGAAGCTTCCCCTGAGGTTCCAGAGCGCCCAGCCCCAGTTGGCTTCCTTCCACAGGGAGAGGGAATCCTTCATCCAGCCCAGGCAGGCCCCGTGGGGCCCGGTGTTGTTGCAGCCGAATTCCCCCACGTGCACGGGCAGCCCGCGGCGGGTCAAGGGGTTCCACGGGTCGATCGCCTCCCGTCGCAGGCGCTCCTTGTCCCATAGGTCGCCCCGGCGATCGCGCATCGGCCATGTCGGGACATCGAAGGACTCGAACTCCTCCTTTGGCACCCAGCCGGCCTTGTAGTGCGTGATCATCTTCGGCTGGTAGTCGTGGGTGCTCTGCACGATCCCGAGGTCGGTGATGTCCAGCACGGGCTTCTGCGCCAAGTTTGCGCCGTCGACGAAGATCGTCCTGTCGGGGCTCACCTGGCGTATGGCCTGGGTGAGGGCGCGGACGATCGCCACGTAGCGCGGCACATTGGTGTGGAATGCGGGCTCATTGAGCAGATTGAAGCTGAGCTCGCGCGGGGGTACGTGCCTGTAGCGCTCCGCGAACACCCGCCAGCAGTTGCAGGCCGCCTCGAGTGCCGCCGCCATTGATTCCTCCGAGCCCTCGAATAGCCTGTGGGGCTCGCGGTCGCTCCCGCCGACGCTGTATCCGGGAAGCCGCACGAACCCCAGGCAGAGATGCACTCCGTACCGGCGGCCGAGCTCCAGGGCCATGGTCGATGTACTTGAAGGGTTCCCCCCGGATATCCTTCCAGTGCTCGGGCTCGGCCCAGACCCAGTAGGAAACCGGCAGGCGGACGAAATTGAACCCCCAGGCCGCCATCCATTCGAAATCCTGCTCGTTGTAGTGCTGGGGTGCGCCCCAACCGGCCAGTTCCGTCAGGTTAAAGCCCCTCCAGCGGGGGATCGAGAGCGCCGCGCTCGGCAGGATCACCTCCTGCGAGCGAAGGCTCATGCCGCAGGCGATGGCCGCGGTCGCGGCGGCGGCATTCCGGATAAACGAACGGCGGGACAGACCATCGATCTCACGCGTCATGGAGGGGTGGGGTTGAGGCGGGGAAACCTGATCCCCCAGCATTGCGCGGGCTCGCCCTCTCTCGAGCCAAAAGCAGTCGCGCTTGGCTCAGTGCCTCGCTTGCTTGCGCTCGGCGGAGGGGCCGTAGAGCTTGCGCTCGATCCCGAAGTCAATGAGCGCGAGGACGAAGAAGCCGGGGTACATGGATTTCCTGCTGGGCCACCAAACGGTCTTAAGCCGCTCCAGCGTCAGGGTCATGCTGCCACCGCGCTCCCGTACGAAGACCAGGAAATCCTCCTTCAGGGCCTCATCCTTGCGCAGCGCCTGGAGGATCGGGGCAAGGCGTGTCTCCAGGTAGGTCCTCTCGGTCGTGTGGACGCTGTGGGTCTTTGCCATGCCTCCAGTCTGGCCCGGGATCCCTTATACTCAAGGTATTAACCACATACATTAAAAGTAAGGTGCTTTAAAGTGCGAGTTTAATACACTTTTACTTGAGGACGCCCTTGGACAGGTTCAGGGTCACGGCGGATCGAAGAGATCCACTTCAACATGAATACAAACTCCATTATTCTCGTCGGCATCGTCCTGGCCGCCTCGGTGGCCCTGGTCCTCGGCTATAGGATTCTCATCCGGCTCCTCGGCATGGTCATCGTACCCAACAACGGCACGGGCATCGTGACGAAGAAGTACAACGTGGGCGGCGCCAATGCCACGCTGCCGAACGGCAAGATCGTCGCCCTTAAGGGCGAGGCCGGCATCCAGGCCGACACCCTGGCTCCGGGTCTGCATTTCTGGCTTTGGCCCTGGCAGTACTCTATCGCCGTAGTCCCATTTGTTACGATAGGAGACGGCCGCCTAGGAATCGTGGACGCCCGGGATGGCCAGCAGATGGCCCCCGGCCGCGTGCTGGCCAAGAAGGTGGACTGCGACAGCTTCCAGGATGCGCGGGCCTTCCTGCAGAGCGGGGGCCAGCGCGGGCCGCAGATCGCGGTCATGTCCCCCGGCAGCTATCGCATCAACACGTCGCTCTTCACCGTGGCCGAGGTGCCGGCCCTCGAGATAACGGGCAACCGGGTCGGCATCGTCACCACGAAGGACGGACTGAGTCTCTTGAATGGCGACATCGCGGGCGGAAGGGTTCCCGGCCACGACTCGTTCCAGAACGGCGAGGCCTTCATCAGCGCCGGGGGGTTCAAGGGGCTGCAGGAGGAGGTCCTCCTAGCGGGCAGGTACTTCATCAATCCCGAGTTCGCCACGGTCGAGACCGTCGAGATGACCGAGGTTCCCATCGCCCATGCGGGCGTCGTCATCGCATTCGTCGGCGAGCCGGGGACCGACGTCAGCGGCGACGCGTTCAAGCACGGCAACCTCGTGCAAAAGGGGAAGAAGGGCGTCTGGGCGGAGCCGCTTGACCCGGGCCGGTACCCGATCAACCCGAAAACGCACCGCGTTGAGAACGTCCCGACGGCCAATGTCGTGCTCAACTGGGCGACCGGAAAGTCGGAGGCCCACAAGCTCGACGAGAAGCTCTCGACGATCACCGTTCGCTCCGGCGACGGGTTCAGATTCAACCTGGACGTCTCCCAGATCATCCACATCCCGCGCAACGACGCACCGAGGGTGATCGCGCGCTTCGGCAGCATGGAAAACCTGGTCACCCAGGTCCTCGAGCCGACCATCGGAAACTATTTCCGAAACGCGGCCCAGAACTCCGACGTGATCGAGTTCCTGAAGTCGCGCACCGAGAGGCAGGCCGACGCCAGGAAGCAGATCAGCGTGGCGCTGGAGCAGTATAACGTCGGAGCCGTCGACACCCTGATCGGGGACATCACGCCTCCCGACGAGCTCATGAAGACGCTCACGGACAGGAAGCTGGCCGAGCAGGAGCGCGTCACCTACGAGACGCAGCGCCTCGCCGAGGTCGTGCGCAAGGAGCTGCAGCAGGCCCGCGCCGTGGCCGACACTCAGGCCAAGGTCGTGGACTCCGAGAGGAGCGTCGCGATCGCGGAGTTTGCCGCGCAGGCGTCCATCAAGCAGGCAGAGGGCGCGGCACGGGCCAAGACCATGATCGCCACCGCGGACTCCGACGTCATCAAGCTGGTGGGCTTCGCCGAGGCCGAGAAAACCCAGAAGATCGGCACCGCGGAGGCCAGCGTCATCAAGCAGAAGGCCGATGCGATAAGCTCGGACAGCTATGTTGCGATCGAGGTGGCCCGCGCGCTGGCGAGCAGCCAGCAGCGCCTGGTGCCCGACATCGTCGCCTCGGGGGGCGCCGGTGGCGGCTCATCGCTCGTGGAAATGCTCATGGCCTCGATCGTAAAGGACCAGATGAGGCCTGGGACTCGGGGCCACGGGCCCTCATAGAGTCGTCGCTCCAAGGGGCCCGCCTTCACCGGCGGGCCCCTTCTTTTTGAATTAGCGTGTAGAAAAACCGAAACCGTGTGCCTACTGTCCTCGGAGAGCGCCCCACATCGATGATTTC
>DASRSJ010000289.1:0-24313 GCA_035656555.1 Opitutaceae bacterium | reverse complement strand
GAACACGCTCTCCGCCGTGTTCTACATCCTGGCCGCCCTTGCCTATCTCCGCTTTGACAGGGAGCGGACGGCCAGGTGGCACGCGGCGGCGCTGCTGCTCTTCACCTTCGCCCTCCTCAGCAAGAGCGTGACGGCCACGCTGCCGGCCGCCCTCCTCGTTCTCGTCTGGTGGCGGCGGGCCCGGATATCGGCGAAGCGCGACTTGGCTCCCCTCCTGCCGTTCCTGGCGCTCGGGGCGATCATGGGCTTCGTGACCGCCCATCTTGAGCGGGTTCATGTGGGTGCCAGCGGCTCTTCATTCGAGCTTGGTCCGGCCGGGCGCCTCCTGGTCGCAGGACGGGCCCTTTGGTTCTACCTCGCCAAGATCGTTTGGCCGGCCGATCTCACCTTCATCTATCCCAGATGGACGCTGGACGCCTCCAGCCCGGCGCAATGGTTCTTCCCTGTCTCGGCTCTGGTCGTCCTCGCGTGTTTCTGGTTCGTGCGCGGAAGGACCCGCGCCCCTCTCGCGGCGGGCCTGCTGTTCGCGGGGACCCTCTTCCCCGCCCTGGGGTTCGTGAACCTCTTTCCCTTCCTGTATTCCTTTGTCGCCGATCATTTCCAGTACCTCGCAATGGCCATGGTGGCGGCGGCCGCAGCAGCGGCCGCATCCTCTGCAGGCCGCATGGCTGGTATCTCGCGCCTGGTCTGCTTCGGGGTCACGCTCCTCCTCGGACTTCTCACGTGGCGCCAGTGCAGGGCCTACGAAAGCTCCGAGTCGCTCTGGAGAGCCACGATCGAGCGCAATCCCGTGTGCTGGATGGCCTTCAACAACCTGGCTGTCGACGACCTGAAGGCTGACCGTGTTGACGCGGCAATCGCCCATGTGACCGAGGGTCTGCGCCTGAAGCCGGACAATGCCGCGGCGCACGCGACGCTTGGCGAGGCGATGGGTCGGCAGGGAAGGCCCCTTCCCGCGCTTCGGGAGTACGAAAGGGCGCTGGAGCTTGAGCCCTACAACGCGGCGGCGCACACCAACCTTGCAGACACGCTCCTCGGACTCGGCCGCATCGACGAGTCCATGGCCCACTTCAGGTCGGCGCTGGAGGTGAATCCCGAGTCGGCCAAGGCGATGAGCGGACTCGGGGAGGCCTACCTCCGGCGCGGCGACACCGACTTGGCCATTGAGGAACTCGGGCGCTCGCTCGGCGCGGATCCGGCTGACGCCTCGGTCCACGCCAATCTCGGCACTGCGCTCATGATCAAGGGGCGCACCCAGGAAGCCACGGTCCAGTATGAGGTCGGCGTCGGCCTGGACCCGGCTCTGCTCGTCGCCCAGTATAATCTCGGCAACGCGCTTATCCAGTCGGGCAACTTCAGTTCGGCAGCCGTTCACCTTTCCAAGGCGCTGGCGATCAGCCCGGATTTCCAGCCCGCCCATGCCAGCCTGGGATATGCGCTGCTCAAGGAGGGAAAGTCCGAACAGGCGCTGAGCCATCTGCGACGGGCGCTGGAGTTGGATCCTGCCGACCCGCGCGCGAAGGGATACCTGTCGGAAGCTCTCGGCCACTAGGCCTGAGACCATTTTCAAGTTTTTGAGACTGGATGGAACTTTTGGGCGTCCAAGCCGCTCACAAGGCCGTAGTTAAGGCAACTCCACGCGCAAGCGGGGGAAGTCAAACATGCGTATCCAATCTTCAATTTCACGCGGCACCCTCCCCTCGGGAGGGCGTTTGCACTTCATTCTCGGCCACAATGTGACGATGGAAGGGGGCGTCCGCCTTTCCTAGGAAGCGGAAGGACCATCCCATGCTTCCCACTCTATTCATATTGTCGGCCCTCTGCGTCCTCGTGGCGACAGACCCCGGCTCATCGCGCTAGAACTCGCAGGGACGACGTCCGCAAGGACGCCGTCCCATGCGGCCTAGCGTGTTTCCTTTGAAAGCAATTCGGCGAGGCGGCCGAGCGTCTGGTTGCCGCCCTCGATAGCGTTGTGGTCCCGCACGATCCGGTCCCTGAGCTCGGCGTCCGGGAAGACCATGCTGAGCGTGACCTTCGTGCCGGCGCCGTCCTCGACGAACGTCACGGTCGCCAGGAACCGCGGGGCCGAGTGCTGGTAGGAAAGGAGCGACGGCCTCTTCACGTCCACGTAGACGCTGTCATTCTTGTAGTCGACGCCGTCGGGCCCGTGCATCGTGTGCCTCCATGCGCCTCCCGGGCGCACGTCCATCTCCTGGACCGTGTTCGTGAATCCCGAGGGCCCCCACCACTTCACGATGTGGACGGGATCCGTCCACATGGAGAACACGAGCTCGCGCGGAGCGTCGTAGGTGCGGCTGACAACGATTGAGCGTCGGGCGATATCGTTCGGGGTGTTTTCTTCTGTGTTCATAAGGTTATTGGCTGGCCAGGTAGGCCGTCAGCTGGTCGAAAGTTCCCTTGAAGCCCTGGTTCATCGACTGGTGGAACGAGTCGAACTTCCTGCGCTCCTCCGGCGTCGCGTTCACCGGGCTGCCCCTGAGAACGAGTGTCGTCTTCCCGGAGTTCTCGGAAAGCGTCATGACGTTCCTCACCTCAAGCGGCCACTCCTGCGAGAATGGAGCCCGAGCGATGTTGCCGGCGGCGTCCGAGAAGGAATTCACGAGGACGAGCCTCTCGGGCGGCGCAATCTCCTGGTAGACAAACCTCCCCCACATCTCGTGGCCGTCGGGAGTGACCATGGAATAGTGGAAGGTTCCACCGGGGCTCAGGTCGAGCTTGGCGACCTTGATCGTGAATCCCTTCGGGCCCCACCACCCGGCCAGCCTTTCGGCCTGGGTCCAGGCATCCCAGACGAGCTGCCTCGGGGCGTCGAAGATGCGGGAAATCGTGAATTCCGAGGCCAGGGGTTCATCTTTCATTTCCATGTTTCTTTGGGGTTTTTGCCTTCGATTGGATCTCGGCCAGATAATCGCCCAGCCTGTCGAAACTCTGCTCCCAATGGCGGCGGTAGCTCTCGGTCCAGTCCGCCACCTCCTTGAGGGGGGCCGCCTGGAGCGTGCAGGGTCTCCACTGCGCCTCGCGGCTGCGCACGATGAGTCCCGCCCTTTCGAGCACCTTCAGGTGCTTCGATATCCCGGGCAGGCTGATCTTGAACGGCTTCGCGAGCGCATTGACCGACGACTCGCCTTCCACAAGTCGGGCGAGGATCGCCCTTCTCGTCGGGTCGGCCAGAGCGGAAAAAGTGAGACTTAGATAGTCGGCTGACATGGGTTTGGTCGGGATCCTTATTTAACCTTTTGGTTAAATGCATGGGCTTCCCGTTTCGGTCAAGGGGATTTCGCCCTAGAGCGCCCATTTGCATATCCGGGGATTGGGGCCTCATTTTAAGAATGAGCATTCCAGCTTTTTCAGTTTCCGGCGACCCGGTGGGTGACGAGAGGCTGATGGACGCCTACTCAAGTGCAGTCTCCGACGCAGTGCAGGCGGCCCACCCCGCCGTGGTCCACATCGAAGTACAGGGAGAAAAGACCCAGGGCGGCACCGGTTCCGGCTTCTTCATCTCCCCGGACGGTTACCTCCTCACCAACAGCCACGTCGTTCACGGAGCCAAGTCGATCCGCGTGTTCCTTTCGGACGGACGCAGGCTCGATGCGGACCTTGTCGGCGACGACCCCGACACAGACCTGGCAGTGCTGCGTGTCAGCGCGGACGATCTCGCGCATCTGAAGCTCGCGGACAGCAACGAGGCCAGGCTCGGGCAGATCGCGATAGCCATCGGCTCGCCGATGGGCTTCCAGCAGACCGTGACGGCCGGCATCGTGAGCGGGCTCGGCCGCTCGCTGCGCGGGGCATCAGGGCGCCTGATCGACAACGTGATCCAGACGGACGCGGCCCTCAATCCAGGCAACTCCGGCGGCCCTCTCGTCAACACTCGTGCCGAGGTCATCGGCGTGAATACCGCCATCATCCGGCCCGCCCAGGGAATCTGCTTCGCGATCGCGAGCAACACCGCCCGGTGGGTCACCGCATGGCTTATCAAGGACGGGCGCATACGCCGCAGCTACATCGGCCTTGCCGGCCAGAACGTCCCACTCCTTCGAAAGCTGGTGCATCACCACAAGCTCTCGCAGGAGACGGGCGTCCTCGTCGCCGGCTTCGAGCCCAACAGTCCCGCAAACCGCGCCGGCCTCATCGAAGGGGACATCGTCCTGGCCCTTGACGGGGTATCGACTCCCGCGGTGGACAGCCTTCACAAGCTTCTCACGGCGGATCGCATCGGCGAGCGCGCCATCGTGACCTTCCTGCGGGGCGTGGAACTCAGGCGCCACGCCATCATTCCGCTGGAAATGCCCGGGCAGCCTTGAGCACCCGGGACGGCCAAGTCTAACGGCCTAGCATCTTGGCGACGATGAAGATAATCACCGCGCCGCCAAGGCCGCCGCCGGCCAGGAGGTACACGAGTGAATATCCCGCAGCCGCGAGTGGTATGATGAGGTGCATGGGATGTGGGGGTTAGCTGACTGCAAGGTGCCTGCCTTGCCGCATTTACTGTCTCGGTCGGATGGAAAAAGTTCCCCGGATGAGCACCCTTGCCATGCCGAACGCCGTCTCCATGCCCTCAGGTAGCAAATCCCCAGCATGAAACGCACAAGCCCCCTGCCCCTTCTTGCTGCCCTTGGTCTCTCGATGGCGTGTGGCTGCGGGAAAGCTCCTCCGCCACCGCCCGAATCAAGCGAGGCCCACATCCACCAGAGCCATGCCCCGCATAGCGGGACGGTGGTCGCGCTAGGTGATGGTCAATTCCACGTTGAGCTCGTCCTGGATCCGGCGGCCGGACGTCTCCAGGCCTATGTCCTGGATGACGAGCTCGAGAACTTCGTTCGCTCGCCCTCTCACTCGGTCGACGTGTCCGTCCGCCGGGGCGGCACGACAAAATCCGTCACCCTCGTGGCCGTTGCCAATCCAGCCACCGGCGAAACTGTCGGGGACACGGCCCTCTTCGAGGGCCAGGCCGAGTGGCTTAGGGCGACGTCCTCGTTTGAAGGGACGATCGGCTCCATGGCCGTCCGAGGATCCACTTTCACGAAAGTGCCGTTCAGCTTTCCCGGCGGGGACAAACCCGCGCGCTAGCGCGTCGCTAGACCCGCGACAATCGCCGCCACATTCGCGCGGTACATGGACTCGTAGGTCTCCGCGCCGCTTCCCGCCGGCCCGAGACCGTCGGCATAAAGAGTAGGCCCGAGGCTGACACCCGTCTCTCGCCTCAGATTCTCGACAAGCGCGGAGTTGGTGCCGCCCTCCACGAAGACCGCCCGGATGCCGTGGCTTCGGACAAGGTCCACGACCGACGCCACGCGCCTTGCATCGGGCTCGCCGTCCGTCGAGTAGCCGTTGATCGACTGGACGGTGAACCCGTAATCCCGCGCAAAATATCCAAATGCGTCGTGCGAGGTCACGAGTATGCGCCCCCCTGCGGGGATCTTCTGGACTTCCGAAGCCACCCATTCCTTGAGGACCGTGAGACGGGCGGAATAGTCCCTGGCGTTGGTCGAGAACTCCGGAGCACATCTCGGGCGAAGGTGGATCAGTTCCGCCTTAACGATCTCGGACGCGGCTATCACGTTGTCTATGCTGTGCCACCAGTGGGGATCCTCCTCGATGACGCCATTTCGCGTCATACTCGTTATCGGCGACGCCAGGGCGTCTCCCACCAATATGACACGACCGGTCGACACGTCATTTGTCAGCAGACGGTTGAGATATCCCTCGACGTTGAGCCCGGAGGCAAGGACGAGGTCGGCATCCACCATGGCGCGGATGTCCCTCGGAGAAGGGTTGAAGGTGTGCGGGTCGATACCCGGGGCAACGAGGCCGTTGACGGCGACCTGGGTTCCGCCGACCTGCCGCGCGACTTCGGTGAGGACCGTGCTAAGCGTGACGATCCGGATCGGACGATCGTCCGCCAGCAGGCGGCCGCTGCCCAAAATCGCCAGCAGCAGAAGCGATCGGATGAGCCTCCTCACGAGTGGCGGCGCGGGGCGAGTCCGCGCCTGAGCGCCGTGACGGCGCCGTACTTCGGACTCAGGACGACCGATCCCAGGAACACGGCGCCTAGGCAGAGCACGATCGAGGCCCCGCTCGCCAGCCCGGCGTGAAAGCTGAGCAGGATGCCTGACGCGGAGCCAGCCAGGGCAATTCCGACTGAGAGCAGAAGCATCGAGCGGAAGCGGTCGCACCACAGGTACGCGCTCACCGCGGGCAAAAGGAAGAGACCCAGCGCAAGCACAACACCCATCGTCTGCATCGCGGCCACAAGGTTCAGGACCGTCAGGGTCAGGAAGCCCATGTGCACAAGGCTGCCCCTGCCGCCGGTAGCGCGGTGGTAGACCGGATCGAACGTCTCCAGCAGGATGCTCCTGCGGAAGAGAACGAACACGAGCGCCGTGCCGAGGCTCACGAGCATCGCAAGCCGAAGGTCGGAGGGACTGACGCCCAGAACATTCCCGAAGAGGAAGTCCGCCAGGTTGACTCGGGTCGGCAGCTTGCTGATGAGCGCCACGCCCGCGCCGAAGAAAAGGACGAAAAGGGAACCGAATGCCGCGTCCTCCTTGACCCTCGTGAGCCTGCTCAGGAGGGCGCTGCCTATTGCCGTCAGGAGGCCGGCGACCAGTCCCCCGAAGAACAATGCCGTCGTGCTCGTCCCGAAGAGGAGCCACGCAACCGCTATGCCGGGAAGCAGCGAGTGGGACAGGGCGTCGCCCATGAGCGCCATGCGGCGAAGGATAAGGACGCAGCCCAGAAGGCCGCCGCTGACGCCAAGGAACATCGCCGAGAGGAGGCCCCGGCGCATGAACTCGTAGGTGAACGGCGCGACAATCAGGTCGTGGAGGCTCATGCGTGGTGCCCCCCATGGACGTCGCCATGGACGCAGCGGCCCTGGCGAAAGGCGCGGTCGACGTTGGCCGTGGTGAGCACCTCGGCGATCGGCCCCGAGGCGACGAGGGACGTGTCGAGGAGGATGCCGCGCGAGAAGCACGCCTTCGCTAGGGCCAGGTCGTGGACCGCCGCCAGGACGGTGCGTCCCTGCTTCTCCCAGTTCTTAAGGATGTGCACCAGCTCCTCGCTGCCGAAGAGGTCCAGGCCCGCAAAGGGCTCGTCCAGCAGGAAGATGTCGCCGCCCTGGGCGACCGCCCGGGCCAGGAAGACGCGCTGCTGCTGGCCGCCCGAGAGCATCCTGATCTGGCGGTCCGCAAGGTCGGCGATCCCGAGCTCCTCCATGGCGGCGTTCACCCGCTCCTGGTCCGCGCCCGAGAGCCCGCGGAAGAGGCCGAGCGAAGGATACCTGCCCTGCTCGACGACGCCCCTCACCGTGATTGGGAAGTCCCAGTCCACCGCGTGGCGCTGGGGCACGTAGGCCAGGCGCGGCCTTGCGTGGTGGGGATGCGAGTCGCCGACGCGGATCTCGCCGGATGAGAGAGCCTGCCAGCCGAGGATCGAGCGAAGCAGCGTGCTCTTGCCGGCGCCGTTGCCGCCGAGGACGGCCGTCGACTCGCCGCACGGGATATCGAGCGTGATGTCCTCCAGCGCCGTCAGCCGCCCATAGCGCACGGTCACGCCCCGGAACTGCAGGATGTTTTCGTGGGTGTGCACCGTGGGGTCGTTAGTGTAGCAAAGTCGTCAATACGTCCCGCGCGGGGGGACGCCCCTCGGTCATTTCGCCGAGATCTTCTCCGGGGCCTGCTTCACGTTGGGGCACGAGTCGACCCACGTGCCGCGCGGCCTCGCCCACTCCGCCGCGTTGGCGATCACTCGCCGCACGTTGGGATCAAAGTACGTGGGGTAGGTCTCGTGGCCCGGCCTGAAGTAGAAGATGCTGCCGTTTCCCCGCGTCCAGCAGCAGCCGCTGCGGAACACGTCGCCGCCCTCGAACCACGAGAGGAACACCTGCTCGTCCGGGGCAGGTATGCCGAAGGGCTCGCCGTACATCTCCTCGCGCGGGAGCTCGAAGTACTTCCCGAGGCCGCGTGCGATCGGGTGGCCGGGGTTGCAGACCCACAGGCGCTCGCGCTCGTCGGCCTCCCGCCACGTGAGCGAGCAGCTGGTGCCCATCAGCAGCTTGAAGACCTTCGAGTAGTGGCCCGAGTGAAGCACGATGAGGCCCATCCCCTCAAGGACGCGCGCCTGCACGCGCTTCGCGACCTCGTCGCTCACCTGGTCGTGCGCCATGTGGCCCCACCACGTGAGGACATCGGTCTCGCGCAGGCGCTCGAGCGTGAGGCCGTGCTCGGGTTCCTGGAGGGTCGCGGTCGTGACGGTCGCCGAAGGCAGGAGCTCCCTCAGCCCCGAGGCTATCGCCGCATGCATGCCGTCGGGATAGACGCTTCTCACTTTCTCGCTCTTGTGCTCGTGCACGTTTTCGCCCCAGACTGTGATCCGCAGTGAAGTCATGATGGTTTGGTTCAGCGCAAGGATTACCCCACCCCCACCGAACGACGCAACGATATGCACACCCAACGCCCCGTTTTCCGCCTCCTCTCCGCCCTGACGCTCTCGCTCGCCGCGGCACTCCCCTCGGTCCACGCCACAGACGTGACGCTGTCCCCTCTCTTTGGCGACCACTCGGTCCTCCAGCGCGACAAGCCGCTGCCGGTGTGGGGAACCGCCGGCCCCGGAGACTCCGTCCTCGTGACATTCCACGGCCAATCCGCCAAGGCGGTAGCGGGTGCCGACGGCAAACGGCTGGCGCAGCTTGGACCTTTCCCGGCCAGCACGCAGGCCGCGGACCTGGTGGTATCCTCCTCGAACACCGTGGTAGTCCACGACGTCCTGGTCGGGGACGTATGGCTCTGCGGCGGGCAGTCGAACATGGAATTCAAGGTGGATGACGGCGGCTTCACGTACCACGTGAACAACTCCAGGGAGGAACTCGCGGCCGCGAGCTACCCCATGATCCGCCAGATCGAGATCCAGCGCGCCGTCTCGACGGCGCCCGTCTCGGTCCCGGTGACGAAGGGGTGGAAGGTCGCCTCTCCGGACACCGTCGGCGTCTTCACGGCCGTCGGCTATTTCTTCGCGCGCGACATCCACCGTGCAACAGGAGTGCCCATCGGGATCATCCTGAGCTGCTGGGGCGGCACGGCCGTCGAGTCGTGGATGGACGATGCCGCGCGTGCCTCGACCTCCCTGGCCGCGACGCTCGACACGCGCTGGACGAGGGAAAAGGCCGCATGGCCCCCGGAGCGCGTGGCGCGATACCCTGCCGACATGGAGGCATGGAACAAGGCCGAGGCCAACGCCACCGCGACGCACACGAAGAACCCCCTCCACTGGCCGCAGCCCCCGGCGACGGACAGCTCGCCCGCGAGGCCCGGCGGCCTCTTCAACGCGATGATCGCGCCATTGGAGCCGACGGCGCTGCGCGGCATACTCTGGTACCAGGGCGAGGCTAACGTCGGCCACGCCGACGAGTACGCCGAACTCTTCTCCACGATGATCCGCTCGTGGCGCCAGGGATTCGGCCAGGGAGACGTCCCCTTCTACTTCGTGCAGCTCGCGAACTTCGGGAATCCCTACGAGTTCGGCGACAGGGGCTGGGCCAGGCTTCGCGACGCGCAGACCCAGACGCTCGCCCTTCCCGCCACGGGGATGGCCGTGACGATTGACATCGGCAACGCCGACAACATCCACCCCCGCAACAAGCAGGAGGTCGGCCGCCGCCTGGCGCTGATCGCCAAGGCCAACGTCTACGGCGTGGCGCCCGAGGTTACGGGGCCGATTTTCGCCGGCGCGACAGTCGAGGGTTCCAAGATGCGCGTCCACTTCACCCACTCGGGCACGGAGCTTGAGTCCCGAGCCGGACTGCCGGCCCCTCTCGAGATCGCCGGCGCCGACAGGGTCTTCCATCCCGCCTTCGCCGAGATCGATGTCGACACCCTGCTCGTGTCGTCGCCCGACGTCGCGGCGCCCACCGCCGTCCGATACGCCTGGACGAACGCCCCTAGCCCGAACCTCTACAGCGACGATGGCCTGCCCGTCGTCCCGTTCCGCTCGGATTCCTGGTAGGCAGCCAAAAGGTCCGAAGCCAAGGAGCGCGGCAGCAAGAGCCTCCGGAGCCTAGCACACCGGCACGCGCGGCGGCGGCACGGGCGGCGGGCAGCACACCCTCCCGGCGCGCCGGAACGGGTCGAGGCTCATCGACTCCGATCCAATGTAGGCCTCGCAGCCGTCGTTCACGGCCAGGATGCCGAGCGTGACCGAGAGCGGACAGGCTTGGCTGCAGTTCGTGTAGGGCGAGCACGGCGCCTTGGCGGGGCCGCACGGACCGCATGCGCCCCGCTCCTTATCAGTGTGCGGCGCCGACCGAGTGGAGACACCGGGTCCGCCAAGGGCGAGCAGCCCGACGAGCGTGAGTATGACCCAGGCCTTCAACGCGCCAACGCTTGGCAAAGTATGTTTGGTAATCCAGCGCATTAATTTCCCGCAAAATGCGCGATATTCTCTCCCCCCGCTTGAACTTCCCCGACCCTTGGCCTAGTTGGTTTCGAATGGAGTCAACTAATTGGGGCAGGGGCACTTTTGTCGTGTTGCTTGGTGTGGTCGCGGTTTGGGCGGGTGGCTGCGCCAAGGGCCCGGCGGTGGCGCCACCCCCGGCCGATGTCCGCGTCGTCAGTGTCGAGCAGGCCGACGTGCCGATCACCCAGGAATGGGTCGGCTATCTTGACGGTTCCGTTAACGCCCAGATCCGCGCCCAGGTGAGCGGCTACCTGGTGAAGCAGGACTACAAGGAGGGGTCCGCGGTAAAGCAGGGCGACATTCTCTTCGAGATCGATCCCCGTCCCTTCGAGGCCGCCGTCGCGCAGGCGCGCGGCGTCCTCGGCCAGGCCAAGGCCCAGCTCAAGAAATCCGAGCAGGATGTCGCGAGGTACAAGCCCCTGGCCGCCGAGAAGGCCGTCAGCCAGGAGGAATTGGACGACGCGGTGCAGGCGCACCTCGCGGCCGCGGCCCAGGTCGCCACGGCGACCGCGGCCCTGCAGGCGAGCCAGCTCTCCGAGAGCTTCACGAAGATCGTCTCCCCCACGAACGGCGTGGCGGGCCTCATCAGGGCCCAGATCGGCGACCTTGTCGGGCCCGGCACGGGAATCCTGACCACCGTGTCCAACATCGACCCGATCAAGGCCTACTTCCCCATCAGCGAGCAGGCTTACCTTGAATTCAGGGGCCGCGACCCGAAGGCCTCCAGCATCCCGACGGACATGGTGTTCAACCTGACGCTCTCCGACGGCTCGACCTACCCCATCAAGGGAAGCTTCTACGCGATCGACAGCCAGGTGGACACCAACACCGGTACGATCCGCGTGGTCGCGGAATTCCCGAACCCGAGCGGCCTCTTAAGGCCCGGCCAGTACGCGAAGGTGCGCGCGGTGGTCCGGGTCGAGAAGAAGGCCCTAGTCGTGCCTCTCATGGCGCTCTCCGAGCTGCAAGGCGGCTACCAGGTTGCCGTGGTGGATTCCGACAACCACGCCCACATCCTGACTGTCGTGACCGGCCCGCAGGTCGGTCAGAAGATCGTCGTCGAGAGCGGGCTTCACCCGGGCGACCGGGTGGTCGCGGATGGGGTGCAGAAGATAGGAAAGGACGGGGTTGTCGTTAACCCCGTGCCTTACGACGCAGCCCAACCCGCGAAATAAGCGCACCGTGTCCAAGTTCTTCATCAATCGCCCGATCGTCGCGATCGTCATCGCGATCATCACGGTCATCATCGGAGCGGTGGCGCTCGTCTCGCTGCCGATAGCCCAGTTCCCGAAGATCGTGCCCCCGGAGGCACGCATCACGACGACCTACGTCGGCGCCGACGCCCAGACGGTCGAGGCCGCGGTAGCGACCCCCATCGAGCAGACGATGAGCGGCGTCGACAACATGAACTACATGACGTCGATCAACGGCAGCGACGGACAGCTGCGCCTGACGACGAACTTCGACATCGCGACGGACCCGAACGTCGACTTGATCCTGTCGCAGATGAGGGTGACCCAGGCGGGCCCGCAGCTGCCGGCCGACGTCACGAATTTCGGCGTCACCGTCCAGAAGCAGCTGACGGCGCCCCTCATGCTCGTGGCGCTCTACTCGCCCACCAACGCCTACGACAGCACGTTCCTCGCGAACTACGCGTACATCAACATCAACGACCAGCTGACGCGCGTGCCCGGTATCGCGAGCGCGTCGGTGTTCGGCGCCGGCCAGTACGCGATGAGGTATTGGGTGAAGCCCGACCAGCTGGCCAAGCTCAACATCACGGTCTCCGAAATCGTTCAGGCGATCCAGACCCAGAACACCGTGAACCCCGCCGGCACGATCGGCGGCGAGCCCGCGCCCAAGGGCCAGGCCTACACCTATTCCGTCAGGGCGCAGGGGCGCCTGACGACGCCCGAGGAGTTCGGGGCGATCGTGATACGCGAGAACCCGGACGGCTCCGCGGTGCGCCTGCGTGACGTGGCCAGGGTCGAGCTCGGCGCCCAGGTCTACAACGTCAGGGGCCGCATGAACGGCCAGGCGGCCGCGGTCATCGCGATCTACCAGCTTCCCGGATCGAACGCGCTGGACTGCGCGATCGGCGTCAGGAAGGCGATGGCCAAGATCAAGCAGCGCTTCCCCGAGGGCCTGGACTACCAGGTCGCGCTGGACACCACCCAGTCGGTCTCCGAGGGAATGAAGGAGATCTCCCAGACGCTCTGGCAGGCCCTCCTGCTCGTCATCCTGGTGGTCTTCGTGTTCCTGCAGGGCTGGCGCCCCACCCTGATCCCGCTCCTTGCCGTGCCCGTCTCGCTGATCGGCACGTTCATGCTCTTCCCCGTGTTCGGCTTCTCCGTCAACACGCTCTCGCTGTTCGGGCTCGTGCTGGCCATCGGACTCGTGGTCGACGACGCGATCGTCGTCGTCGAGGCGGTCGAGCACCACAACGAGGGCGGCATGTCCCCGCGCGACGCCACGCTGCGCGCCATGGAGGAGGTCTCCGGGCCCGTCATCGCGATCGCTGTCATCCTGGCGGCCGTGTTTGTGCCGACCGCGTTCATCCCGGGAATCACCGGGCGGCTCTACCAGCAGTTCGCGCTCACGATCGCGATCTCCGTCGTCATCTCGGCCTTCAACGCCCTCTCGCTGAGCCCCGCCCTCTGCGCGATGCTCCTTCGCCCGAAGAGCAAGCAGAAGAGCCCGATCACGCCCTTCTACAACTGGTTCAACCGGATGTTCGGCCGCGTGCAGGACGGCTACGTCAACGCCTCCAGGCACCTGATCCAGAAGAGCGTCATCGGCTTCGTGGTCCTGGCGATCTTCGCGGGGCTCGCCTACGCGCTCAGCACCAAGCTGCCGACCTCCTTCCTGCCCGAGGAGGACCAAGGCTACGTCTACGTCGGCCTGCAGCTGCCCAACGCCTCGTCCATCCAGCGCACGAGCGAGGTGGCTGCGAAGGTCGAGGAGGTCATGAAGAACACGCCCGGGGTAAGGACCTACACCTCCGTCATCGGCTTCTCGCTCCTTAGCACGGTGTACAATACCTACAGCGGCTTCTTCTTCGTGAACTTCAAGCCGTGGTCGGAGAGGACCCACGGAAACGACAGCTACAAGGCGATCAAGGCCCACTTGAACAGCGAGCTCGCGAAGATCCCCGAGGCTCGCGCCTTCGCGTTCGCCCCGCCCGCGATCCCGGGCGTCGGCACCGCGGGCGGCTTCACGTTCGTCCTGGAGGACCGCGCGGGCAAGGACGTCGGGTTCCTCGCCGCCAACGTGGCCAAGTTCATGGACGAGGCCCGGAAGCGCCCCGAGCTCTCCAATATCACGACGACCTTCCTGCCGGCCGTGCCGCAGATCTTCGTCAAGGTGGACCGCGACAAGGTGCTGAAGCAGGGCGTGGCCCTTGCGGACGTCTACCGGACGCTTCAGTGCTACATGGGCGGCATCTTCGTCAATTATTTCAACCGTTTCGGGCGCCAGTGGCAGGTCTATGTCGAGGCGGAGGGCGAGTACCGCGACAGCGCGGACAGGCTCTCGAGCTACTACGTGCGCAACAAGGACGGCGTCATGGTCCCCCTATCGGCGCTCACGACGGTCGAGAACCGCCTGGGGCCCGAATTCACGATGAGGTACAACCTCTACCGGAGCGCCCAGATCAACGGCTCGGCCGCGGCGGGCTTCAGCTCCGACCAGGCGAACGCCGCCCTTGAGGACGTCTTCAAGAAGACGATGCCCAGGGAGATGGGCTTCGACTACATCGGCATGTCATTCCAGGAGCAGAAGGCCAAGGAGGGCATACCTCCGGCGGCGATCTTCTCCCTCTCGCTGGTCTTCGTGTTCCTCATCCTGGCCGCCCTCTACGAGAGCTGGTCGCTGCCGTTCAGCGTCCTGCTGGGCGTCCCCGTAGCCGTCTTCGGCGCCTACCTGACGCTCTTTGGGCGGCAGATGGAGAACAACGTCTTCGCCCAGATCGGCCTGATCATGCTGATCGGCCTCTCCGCCAAGAACGCCATCCTGATCGTCGAGTTCGCAAGGTCGCGCTACGAGGCCGGCGTGCCGCTCCTCGAGGCGGCCCTGGAGGGCGCCAAGATAAGGCTGAGGCCGATCCTCATGACGTCCTTTGCGTTCATCCTGGGCTGCGTCCCCCTCTGGTTCGCCAGCGGCTCGGGCTCGGAGGCCAGGAAGGTGATGGGCACCACCGTCATCGGCGGCATGCTCGCCGCCAGCGTGCTGGCCATCTTCCTGATCCCGGTGACTTTCTACGTGATCGAGATGTGGGCCACCAAGGGCAAGCCGCACTCGGCCAGGCATGCGCCGCCGCCGGCCGACGCCAGCAAGGGAGCCCACTGAAATGAGGGCCCGATCATTCAGCCGCACGGCCACGCTCTCCACGGCGCTCCTGCTCTCGGGCTGCGCCATAGGCCCGAACTACAAGCGTCCCGACACCGCGGCGCCTCAGGCCTTCCGAGGCCAGGACGCGCCGGCCGACAACCCGGCGCCCGACGAGACCTTCTGGACCGCCTACAATGACCCGGCGCTCACGAAGCTGGTGGAGCAGGCCCGCTCCAGCGGCTTCGACGCCAGGATCGCGTTCGCCAGGATGGAGCAGTCTCGCGCGCTCTACGGCGAGACCCACGGCCTCCTCTTCCCCGGCGTCGGCTATGCGGGCAACGCGGACCGCGGGCGCAACGCCCTCCTCGGCAATCCCTACACGGCGGGCGGCGGATCGACCGGCAACGGGTTCGACGGCTACCTTGCCGCCACCTGGGAGCTCGACCTCTGGGGGCGCGTGCGCCGGCTCAACGAGGGCGCGAAGAACGCCTACCTCGCCTCGGATCTCGGGCGCAACGCGGTCCTCGTCAGCCTGACGGCGGACGTTGCCACCGCGTACTTCGAGCTCCTGGAGCTCGACGACGCCCTCGCGATCGCGAAGAACACGACCGACTCCTTCGGCGAGAGCCTGCGCCTCTTCAACCGCCAGCTGGAGGGGGGAGTCGTCTCGCGCCTGGATACCGAGACGGCCGAGGCCGCCCTCGACACGAGTGCCTCGCGGATACCGGACATCGAGCGCCAGATCACGCTCAAGGAAAACCAGATCAGCGTGCTGATCGGCGCCAATCCCGGGCCGATCGAGCGCGGCACCCCCCTTGCGCAGCAGGTGCTGCCTCCCGACATCCCGCTCGGCCTTCCCTCGAGCCTGCTCGAGCGCAGGCCCGACGTCCTCCAGGCCGAGGCGCTCGCCAAGGCCGCCAACGCCGGCATCGGAGCCACGATCGGCAGCTTCCTCCCGAGGATCGGGCTGAGCGCCCTCTTCGGAGCCGTGAGCCCCGACTTGAACAACATCACGGCCGGGCACTCCACCCTGTGGAGTGTCGGCGCGGGCGTGACCGGCCCCCTCTTCCAAGGCGGAAGCCTCCACGGCCAGTACGACCAGGCCAAGGCCCAGTGGGAGATCGCAAAGCTCCAGTACCAGGAGGCCGCGCTCAATGCCTTCACGGACGTCGCCAACGCGCTCGTCAACCGCTCGAAGCTGGCCGAGGTGCGCGAGAAGCAGGAGAAGGCGGTCCACGCCTACGAGGAGGCGGTCGCGCTCGCGACCCAGAGGTACAAGGCCGGCAAGGCCAGCTACTTCGAGGTCATCCAGGCGCAGAACTATCTTTTCCCCGCGCAGGTTTCTCTCGCGGAGACCCGCAAGAATCAGCTGACTTCCACCGTGCAGCTCTACAAGGCGCTTGGCGGGGGATGGAAGCCGGGAGCCCCAGGGTCGCACTAAGCGACCCCATGCGGACCAACTACGACATCTTCGCCGGCCAGAGCGCCGAGCGGCTGGCCGCGCTGAGCGACGGGATCTTCGGCGTCGGCATGACGCTCCTCGTCCTCGACCTGAGGACCCCGGTGCTGGAGGTGATCCACTCCGAACAGGCGCTCCAGGCCGCGCTCATGGCGATCCTCCCCCAGTTCGTCATGTACCTCATGAGCTTCATGACGCTCGGAATCTTTTGGGTCGGCCAGCAGACACAGATCAACCATCTCGACCGCTCGGACAGGCACCTTACCTGGATCAATTTGGCTTTCCTCTTCGCGGTCACGCTCCTGCCCTTCTCGACCAAGCTCCTCGCCGAGTTCTACACGTTCAGGACGGCGCTCCTCGCCTACTGGCTGAACATCTTTCTCCTGGGCCTGGGACTCTACTGCGCCTGGGGATACGCCTACCGCCACCGCCTCCTGAAGGAGGGAACGCCGAGCGGCGTCCCCGCGGCCGTCTGCCGGCGCATCGTCATCGCCCAGACGCTCTACGGCGCGGGTGCCGCCCTCTGTTTCCTCGACACCCGGCTCAGCATTGCGGCCATCGTGGCGGTCCAGCTGTTCTACGTCCTGGCGCCCGGCTTCCACCAGATGGGCCCGCGGCGGATTTAGGTGGAAGCTCGCGAACCCGCGATGCTATGACGTGGGGCGATATTTCCCGGCGACACCGGCCCGCGGCCGGGAAATCGAAGCCATGCTGACACCCCCTCTCCGCCAAAAGCCCGACCTGCCGACGAACCCCCGGCCGATCGTGAGCATCGGGGCCGGCGGCATCGTGCGCGACGCCCACATGCCGGCCTACAGGCGCGCCGGCTGGAAGGTGGCCTCCGTGTTCGACACCGACCTGGCGAAGGCCGAGGCCCTCGCCAGGGACTTTGCGATTCCGCGGGCCTGCGCGAGCCTGGCAGAAGCCGTCGCCTCCGCGTCCGAGGGCGCCGTCTTCGACCTTGCGACTCCTGCCACGGCGATCGCCGAGATCCTCCCGCTTCTTCCCAACGATGCCGCCGTCCTGATGCAGAAGCCGCTCGGCCTCGACCTTGGGATGGCGAGCGCGATACGCGACATCTGCAGGGCCAAGCGCCTGAAGGCCGCGGTGAACCTCCAGCTTCGCTTCGCACCGAACATGATGGCGGCGCGCGACATCATCTCGCGCGGGCTGATCGGCGACCTCCACGACGTCGACGTGCGCGTCACGTGCTCGATGCCGTGGCACATCTGGAAGTTCCTCTACGGGATCCCCAGGATGGAGATTATCTACCACAGCATCCACTACGTGGATCTCGTGCGCTCGTTCCTCGGCGATCCCGCGGGCGTCTGGTGCAAGACCGTGAAGCACCCGGAGATGATGGAGCTCGCCTCGACCAGGACAGCGATCGCCCTCGATTACGGCGACGTCACCCGCGCCAACATCGCGACAAACCACGGCCACAAGTACGGCGGCCGCCACCAGGAGAGCACGCTCAAGGTGGAGGGAACGAAGGGCGCAATCGTCGTGCGGATGGGCGTGAATCTCGACTATCCCCGCGGCCGGCCGGACGAGCTGGAATACTGCGTCCTCGGCGAAGGCGCCCCGGCGTGGACAACCGTCCTCCTGGAGGGCCAGTGGTTCCCGCACGCCTTCGTCGGGCCCATGGCGAGCCTCATGCGCTTCGCCTCCGGCGAGTCGGACACGCTCCCAACCTCGGTCGAGGACGCCTGGCGCACCATGGCCGTCATCGAGGCCTGCCACGCGTCGAGCGACCGCGGCGCCGTCAAGATTTCCCCATGAAAACGAACTCACACACTTCCAATGGCTACACCAGGTACGGCATGCTCAACCGCGTCAGGCCAGAGCGCTTCGAGGAGTACAAGCGCTACCACGAGGCCGTCTGGCCCGGTGTCCTCGAGCGCATCAGCGCCTCGAACATGCGCAACTACACGATCTACCACCACGACGGCTTCCTCTTCGCCTCGTTCGAGTACTGGGGCGACGACTTCGACGCCGACATGAAGCTCATGGCGACCGACATCGAGACCCGCCGCTGGTGGGCGATCATGGAACCGATGCAGAACCCCGTCGCCACCCGCCAGCCCGGCCAGTGGTGGGCGAAGATGGACGAGGTCTTCCACGTCGACTGAGGACCTTCTCCGGCGCGGTCATGGGCCCCGAATTCACCGACTCGCACGTCCACTTCTGGGACGCCTCGCTGCGGCGCTATCCGTGGCTGGCCGAGGTGCCGGCGATTGCGGGCGCCCACGGTCCGAATGAGCTTGCCCTCGAGTCCCAGGGCGAGACGCCTTCCCGGATTGTCTTCGTCCAGGCCGACTGCGAGAGGTCCTCGGCCATGGACGAGGTTGCATGGGTGGAATCGATTTCCGGAAGCGTCCCCAAAACCAGCGCGGTCGTGGCCTTCGCCCCGATGGATTCCGGCCAGGCCACGGTGGAGATTCTCCAAACGCTCGCGTCCAAGCCGCTCGTTCGCGGCGTCCGCCACCTGATCCAGGGCGAGGCGGACCCGGGCTTCTGTCTCTCCAAGGAGTTCGTGTCGGGAGTGCAGGAGTGCGGCAGGCTCGGCCTCTCGTTCGATCTCTGCGTCCGTCATCCGCAGCTTGCGTCCGTCACGGAGCTCGTGCGGCGCTGCCCCGACACATCCTTCATACTCGATCACGCCGGCAAGCCGGACCTTCGCTCCGCCATCATCGAATCGTGGCGCGCCAACATCGCCGACCTCGCAAAGCTTCCCAACGTCACGTGCAAGCTGTCCGGCCTCGTTACAGAGGCCGGGACCGCGGCGCTCGAGATCGACCGGTTCGAGCCCGTCATGGCGCATCTCCTGGCAACCTTCGGGCCGTCGAGGCTCCTCTTCGGCAGCGACTGGCCGGTCGTGAAGCTCGCCATGCCGTATCCCACCTGGCTCGGGATGGCCAAGAAGCTGCTCGCCCAGCTTTCCGAGAGCGAGCAGTCTGCCATCTTTAGCGGAAATGCCGCGCGGGTGTACCGCCTCGGCTGAAGACCCCCATCCCAAGAAACCTATTATGTTCAGACTAGACGGAAAGACCGCCCTCGTGACCGGAGCGGGCTCGGGAATCGGCGAGGCCATCGCCCTGTGCTTCGCCTCCCAGGGCGCGACCGTGTGGGTCGTCGACCGCGACGAGCCAAAGGCCGCCGCCACGGTGGCCGCGATCCGCGCCGCGGGCGGCAACGCCGAGGCCGCGTCGGTCGACGTAAGCGACGCCGCAGCCGTGTCGGCCCTGGCCAAGCGCGTACCTACCCTCGACATCCTCGTGAACAACGCCGGGATCGGGCACGTGGGCGACATCCGCTCCACCGAGGCCTCCGACGTCGACAAACTCTTCGCCGTGAACGTCCGGGGCGCCTTCAACTGCTGCAAGGCCTTCGTGCCGGCGATGCTCGAGCGCAAGAAGGGAAGCGTCATCAGCCTCGCCTCCATCGGCGGCATTGTTGCCGTCCGCGAGCGCCTGGCCTACACGATCAGCAAGTTTGCGGTAGTGGGCCTCACGAAGTCCCTCGCCCTCGACCACTCCCACGAGGGCGTGCGCTTCAACTGCATCTGTCCCGGCCGCGTCGAGACGCCCTTCGTCAAGGCGCGCCTGGCGGAGTACCCGGACCCCGAGAAGGCCTACAAGGAAATGGCCTCCACGCAGCTTAACGGCCGGATGGCAAAACCCTCGGAAATCGCCGCCTCGGCGCTGTATCTCGCGGCCGACGAGTCCGAGATGGTGACCGGCACCTCGCTTCTCGTTGACGGCGGCTGGAGCGCCGGAAAATAGGCCATGCACAAGATCACCGCGCTCGAGGTCCGCGACGTCCGCTTCCCCACCTCCCTCGACAAGGACGGCTCGGACGCGATGAATCCGGATCCGGATTATTCGGCCGCCTACGTCATCATAAGGACGAACCGGCCCGATGGTATCACGGGGCACGGCCTGACCTTCACGATCGGCCGCGGAACGGAGATCGTGGTGGCGGCCGTCGACGCGCTTCGCCCCTTGGTCGTCGGCCAGGACGTCGAGGCCTTCACGGGCGCGCCCGGCGCCTTCTGGAAACACCTTACCGGCGACAGCCAGCTGCGCTGGATCGGACCGGAGAAGGGCGTCATCCACCTCGCCACGGCCGCGGTCGTGAACGCACTCTGGGACCTGTGGGCGAAGATCGAGGGCAAGCCCCTCTGGCAGCTCCTCTCCGAGCTCACCCCCGCGCAGATCGTCGAGATGGTGGACTGGCGCTACATGACGGATGCCCTGACGCCCGCCGAGGCGTTAGGGATGCTCGAGAAGATGGCCCCGACCCGCGCAAAACGCGTGGCGGAAATCAGGGCGTCGGGCTACCCCGCCTACACAACCTCCGCCGGCTGGCTCGGGTATTCCGACGACAAGATCCGCCGCCTCTGCCGCGAGGGCCTGGCCGACGGCTGGACAAGCTTCAAGGTGAAGGTCGGCGCCGATCTCCAGGACGACATCCGCAGGTGCACCATCATTCGGGAGGAGATCGGAAAGGATCGCCCGATGATGATCGATGCCAACCAGCGCTGGGATGTGCCCCAAGCCATCGAGTGGGTGCGGGCCCTCGCGGGCCTGAAGCCCCTGTGGATTGAGGAGCCGACGAGCCCGGACGACATCCTCGGCCATGCGGCGATCGCCCGGGCCCTGGAGCCCCTCGGCATCGGCGTCGCAACAGGCGAGCACTGCCAGAACCGGGTGATCTTCAAGCAGCTGCTCCAGGCCCATGCCATTTCCTTCTGCCAGATTGACTCCTGCCGCCTGGGCGGCGTGAACGAGGTCGTCGCGGTATACCTTCTGGCCGCGAAGTTCGGGATTCCAGTGTGCCCGCACGCCGGGGGCGTCGGCCTCTGCGAATACGTCCAGCACGAGTCCATCTTCGACTATATCTGCGTCACGGGTTCCGTGAAGGACCGGATGGTCGAATATGTGGACCATCTCCACGAGCACTTCGAGGACCCCTGCGTCATCAGCCGCGGCCACTATACGGTCCCCTCCGCTCCCGGGACCAGCATCACGATGAAGGCCCAGTCCCTCGACGACTACTCCTACCCCGAGGGAAAAGTCTGGAAAAAAATCAAAAGCTAGGCACCCAATCCCCCACCCCCATGCGCCTGCCCCTCGCACTCAGCCTTGCCGCACTAGTCATTGCCCCGTCGCTCCGAGCCGACGAGTTCCAGATCGCGGTCATCCCCAAGGGGACGACCCACGAGTACTGGAAGTCGATCAATGCCGGCGCCGTGAAAGCCCAGCGCGAGCTCAAGACCAAGGGAACGGACGTCACAATCATCTGGAAGGGTCCCCTCCTCGAGGATGACCGCGAGCAGCAGATCCAGGTGGTCGAGAACTTCGTCGGCCGCGGCGTCTCCGCCATCGTCCTGGCCCCGCTCGACAACCGGGCGCTCGTGGCGCCCGTCGAGGATGCGGTCAACGCCGGCATCCCCGTCATCGTCATCGACTCCGGCCTCCTCTCCAGCAAGCCCGCGAGCACGGTCGCGACCGACAACCGCAAGGGCGGACGGATCGGCGCCAAGCGCCTCGGCGAGCTCCTGGGCGGCAAGGGCCGCGTCATGATGCTTCGCTACGAGGTCGGCTCAGCCAGCACCGAGGAGCGCGAGGCCGGCTTCATGGAGGTCATGAAGTCGGACTTCCCCGGCATCGAGCTCATCTCGACCGACCAGTACGGCGGCGCGACCCGCGAGACGGCCTACAAGGCCTCGCAGAACCTCCTGAACCGCTTCGGAGAGCACACAGACGGCATCTTCGCCCCGAACGAGTCGACCGCGAGCGGCATGCTGCTTGCGATCCGCGAGCAGGGCATGGCCGGCAAGGTCAAGTTCGTCGGCTTCGACGCCAACGAGCAGCTGGTCGACGGTCTCAAGCAGGGCGACGTCCAGGGCCTCGTGGTGCAGGACCCGGTCAAGATGGGCTACCTCGGCGTCATGACCGCGGTCGATGTCCTCCACCACAAGAAGGTGGACACCTCGATCGACACGGGCGTCGGTCTCGTGACCAAGGAGACCATGGACGACCCCGCGATCTCCGCCCTCATCCACCCGCCCCTCGCGGAGTACCTCAAGTAGACCCGGCATGCGGTTGTCACTCGAGGGAGTCCGAAAGGCCTTTGGCGCGACCCAGGCCCTGAAATCGGTCTCCCTTGTGGTGTCCGAGGGTGAGGTGCATGCGCTGATCGGCGAGAACGGCGCGGGCAAGAGCACCCTCCTGAAGATACTGAGCGGCGCGCACACGGCGGACGAGGGCCGCATGGAGCTGGACGGCCGTCCTTACCGCCCCGACGGCCCCTCCGAGGCGAGGGCGCTCGGCGTCGCGATGATCTACCAGGAGATCAACCTGGCCCCGCACCTCTCCGTCCGCGAAAACATCCTCCTCGGCTCCGAGTCCTCGTCCCTCGGGTGGATCGACACCGCGGCTTCCCGCAAGCGCGCGGCCGGGGCCCTCGCCGCCCTGGGTTATGAGCATTTTCCCCTGGAGCGCCTGGCGGGCGAGTTCACGATCGCGGAGCAGCAGGTGATCGAGATCGCCCGTGCCCTCCTGATCCAGCCCCGTGTCCTCATCATGGATGAGCCGACGAGCAGCCTCACGAAGGCGGACACCGAGAGACTCTTCGAGATCATCGGCCGCCTGAAGAGGCAGGGTGTCAGCGTCATCTATGTCAGCCATTTCCTCGAGGAGTGCCGTCGCGTGTGCGACCGCTATACCGTCCTTAAGGACGGCGAGGCCGTGGGCTCGGGCGAGATGAAGGAGGCCGGCATCGAGAAGCTGGTCGCCATGATGACCGGCCGGCCCGTGGCCGACCTCTACCCGAGGACCGAGAGGAAGATGGGCTCGGCCGTCCTCGAGGCGAAGGCGCTGCAGCGGGAGCCCCGCCTGAAAACGGCCACCTTCAAGGTGCGCCAGGGCGAGATATTCGGCCTTGCGGGCCTGATCGGCGCGGGCCGCACGGATCTCCTGAGGACGATTTTCGGCTTGGACGAGGCCCAGTCGGGAAGCGTCGCCGTCTTCGGCAACGAGGATGTCCACGCCTCGCCCGCCGAGCGCTGGCGCCAGGGCCTCGGCTTCCTGAGTGAGAACCGCAAGGAGGAGGGCCTCATGCTGAACCAGCCGATCCGCGACAACATCACGCTCACGAAGCTGCGGGCCTTTGGGACCATGGGCTGGATCAGCCACGAGAGGCAGGCCAAGGCGGCCAAGCGCTGGACGGCCGAGCTCGCGATCAAGTGCCGCAACCCGGAGCAGCCGGCCGGCGAACTCTCGGGCGGCAACCAGCAGAAGGTGGCGCTCGCCCGCCTGCTTGAGCATCCCGCCAACATCCTCCTCCTCGACGAGCCGACCCGCGGCATCGATGTCGGCAGCAAGGCCCAGATCTACGAGATCATCGGCCAGCTGGCGGCGGCCGGAAAGACCGTGATCGTCGTCAGCTCCTACCTCCCCGAGCTCCTCGGCCTCTGCGACACGATCGGCGTCATGCGCCGGGGCGAGCTTGTCGCCGTGAAGCCGCGCTCCGAATGGACGGAGACGGACCTCCTGGGCCACGCCGTCGGCACCACGTAAGCCATGACGCACACCTTAAGGAGAATCCTCGCCAAGGGCGGCCCGTTCATCGGGCTCATCCTCGTAGTCGCCCTCTTCGCCATACCCGCGGAGACGCGCCCGTATTTCCTGAGCTACCATAATTTCAAGATCATCTTCACGCAGACGGTGATCGTCTCGATCGGCGCCCTCGGGATGACACTCATCATCGTCAGCGGAGCGATCGACCTCTCGGTGGGTTCGACCGTGGCCCTGACGGGCGTCGCCGCGGCGCTTCTTATCCAACACGGCTGGGGCCCGGTGTCCTCCACCGCCGCGGCGATCGCGGTTGGCGGCTTCGTCGGGCTCCTGAACGGCTCGGCCGTCGCGGGACTGCGGATGCCGTCCTTCATCATCACGCTCGGCATGCTGGGCATCTGCCGGGGCACCGCCAAGTGGCTCGCGGACAATCAGACGGTCAACTACGACGCCTCCCCCATCAACACCT
>DASRSJ010000288.1:0-29010 GCA_035656555.1 Opitutaceae bacterium | reverse complement strand
GGCTCCCCTGCGAGGATCGAGATCCGCGACTAGTCTTAAAATTAGGTTGAGCAGGAATCGGCTGCGCCTAGATTCGGTGCGCACTCAGGGTGCGTCCGGGTCCGCGGAAAGGGCTGAGCCCACCTGCCAGTTGGTTGATGCAGTTCAACCTTCACGCAGCCTGATCGCGGACCACAGGCGCATAGCATGGAGGTCATATGAGCAAGTCACTACCCGAGCGGCCCGACATGGGTCAGCTCAAGAAGCAGGCAAAAGACCTGCTGACGGCAGTCCGCGCAGGAAAGCCCGAGGCCCTGACGCGCATCGGAAAAGAGGATCCCAAAGGGTTTGCGCTTCACGACGCGCAACTCGTCCTGGCCCGCGAACACGGGTTCCCGAGCTGGACCAAGCTAAAGATCCACGTCGACACGAGCGATGAGTCCGCGGCGGAGGCGTCTCTCTTCGAGTCGGCGCTCGAGGGCAGGAAGAGAAGGCTGGCGCTGATCCAGGTCGCCCACCCTTCCCTGCGCGACCGGAGCATCTACGCGGCGGCGGTCCTCGGTGACGCCAAAGCGGTCCTGTCCTGGCTTGAGAAGGACCCTTCGCTCGCGACGGCAAAGGGCGGCCCTCGATCCTGGGAGCCGATCATCTACGCCTGCTTCGCCCAGGAAGGGGCCGGCGACCTGTCGCGCGCCGAGGTAGCGCGGCTGCTCCTGCGAAACGGCGCCGACGCCAATTCGTGGAGAGGTGACCCTTTCTGGCCGAAGGCCAAAGAGACCGTGCTCTACGGCGCGACCGGGGTTAACAACTATCCCGAGCTTGCCCGCGTCCTCCTGAAAGCCGGTGCCAATCCCAACGATGGAGAGTCACGCTACCACTCGCCGGAGAAGAACCACGTCGAGAGCCTCGGGGTTCTCGCCGAGTTCGGCACGGACTTCTCGCGCGTGGACGGGGAATGGGGGAACACGCCCCTGTATTTCCTTCTCGGCCATTATCCGGTCCCACCCGTGGTTCTTGCGGGCATCACGTGGCTCCTCGAACACGGAGCGAACCCCAACATCGCCGCCTATCCGAAGAGGCAGCGCGAAGTTCCGCTCCACATCGCGGTGCGCAACCGCAGCGGCCCTGAGATAGTCTCGCTCTTTCTCTCACACGGGGCCGACCCGACGATCAGGAACGCCCTGGGCCAGACCCCCTACGCCCTCGCGGTGCGCGGCGGGCAACCGGACGTGGCCCGCCTTCTGGCTGAAAAGGGCGGAGCGCAGGAACTGAGCCCGCTCGACGAGTTCATCGGGGCCTGCATGCGCGCGGACGAGGCTGCCGCCCGTTCAAGGCTGGCGCGGGAGCCCGGGCTCGTCGCCTCGATGAAAAGTCCCGACCTCATGCTCGTTCACCAAGCGGCCCGCGAGGGACTTGCCGCCACCCTAAGACTCATGGGTACGCTCGGGGTTGATCTCGGCATCAGGGGCGATGCAGGCGACACCGCGCTCCACCAGGCCGGCCACTGCGGGCGCGCCGACGCCATGCGGGTCCTGATTGGGCAGGGGGCCGACGTGAACGCCCAGGAAAACACCTACAAGGCAACGCCCCTTGGCTGGGTCTCGCACGGTTCGCTTCACAACAAGGCCCCGGGTGGCGCCTATCCCGAGGCTGCGCGAGTCCTGCTTGCCGCAGGAGCGGTTCTCAAGGACGACGAAGTCGCGAGCCCTGAGGTCATGGAGGTATTCAAGGAATACAGGAGCAGCCGATAGCCGATCGTAGGCACGGGAGCCGGTTGCCTGCAGGCAAACGTCGTGCAGCCGGCTCCTTTCCTTTTTACCGCCTATAAACCCGTATCAGAAGCGGAGCTTGGCCGTCACCAGGAGTGTCCTGCCCGCGCCCGGGACCGCGTGGTTCTCATCCACCTCGGTGTAGTAGATCCCGTTGTAGTAGAGCGTGTCCGCGATGTTGTTCAGGTTCACCTGGAGATCCAGGTGCTGGTTCACGTGGTACGAGACCATCGCATTCACGACAACGTAGCTCGGCACGGTCGCCGTGTTGTAGGTGTCCGCGTAGCGCTGGCCCATGTAGGTCGCCCCGCCGCCAAGCTGCCAGGTCCTGCCGGGCTCCCAGGTAAGCCACAGGTTCGCGGAATCGCTCGCGATGTTCGGAACGCGCTTCTTTAGGGCCGGGGCGTCGGTCGTCGCTGAAATCGTGTCGTCCAGGTGCGTGTACGAGGCGGTGACCTCGATCTCCTGGGTCAGGTAGCCCGCGGCGCCGATCTCGAAGCCGAGGACGCGCTGGTCATAGGGCAGCTCCTGCACCGTCGGATCATCTGGATCCGCCTGTCTCGCGTTGACGAGCAGCGTGTCGAACACGGCTCCCGTCAGCGAGAACGTGTGGTTCATGAAGTCCAGCTTCGTGCCGATCTCGGTCGTGTAGTCCTTCTCCGGAGAGAGGCTGTCGCTGCTCGGGGCGATCGAGAGATACTCGATGGCGGGATTGTACGAGGCTCCGTAGGACGCGTAGATGCTGTCGTCGGCGTTCGGCTTGTAGATGATCGCTCCCTTCGGGCTCAACTCAGTGTCGTCCCTTGAGAACGCGTTGCCGCTCGTGCTCTCGCTGTAGTGCGAGTTGAAGCGGTCCCAGCGGATGCCGGCGTCGATGTCCCACTGCGCAGAGAGCCGCAGCTTGTCCATGGCGCTCAAGCTCACGTCGCTTCCCTCGGTGCTCGGCAGCGTGTCCGTGTCCAGGGCCGTCGGCGGGTCGAAGGAATCGACAGGGTCCAAAAGCGAAGCCGGCGGGATGACGTTGAGGCCGTTAATATACTTCACCTGGTCCGTGGTCTCGCGGCTCAGCTCGACCCCCGTTATCAGGATGTTGGTGACGGAGCCGAAATCGAACTTGGAGGTCAGGTCCGCGCGGTCGATATACTCCTCGGTAATACCCGAGCCGCTCGGCTGGTCGCGGTAGACCAGGATGTCCGCGAGCGGCGTGCCCGGGTCCGGCACCTCTGTGAAGTCGTCGTCCAAATGGGGGGCGGTTAGGAGGTACGTGAAGTCGTAGTGGCCGTAGCGCGCCGAGTTGATGAAGGAGAAGTGGTCGCTGAACCTGTGCTCGAGGCGCGCTGTCGCGATGTCGACCTTGGTCGTCGTGCGGTCGTAGTTGACGAGCCCGTAGTAGTTGCGGCGGTTGACCGGCGCCGGGACGCCGTCGATGAACGGTATGCCGTAGTCCGGGACATCGTTCTCGTACTGGTGCAGGTAGCTCAGCGTGAGCTGCGTCGGCGTGTTGATGCCGAAGGCGAGCGTCGGCGCTATGCCGTAGCTGCGGATGAGGACGTCGTTGCGGTCGGCGATTTCATACCTCTGGTCCATCACGTTGAGGCGCGCTGCGGCGTGGTCGCCGAGGGCGAAGTCCACGTCGCCCGTGGCGCGCACGAAGCCGGCGGTGCCGAACTCCATGGTCGCGGACTCGGCCGGCGTGAGGGAGGCCTGCTTCGTCACCTGGTTGACCACTCCCGCGGTCGAGCCGCGGCCAAAGAGGACCGACGAGGGCCCGAGGAGCACCTCGACCGCCTCCTCGTTGAAGAGATCGCGGTTGTACAGGCCGATGTCGCGTAGGCCGTCCAGGAAGAAGCTGTCCGGAACCGAGAGGCCGCGCAGGTTCACCGAGTCGCCGTGGGAGCCGCCCTCGCCGGCGTTGATCGTGATCCCGGGGACGTTGCGCAGCACATCCTGCATGGTGGTGACCGCCTGCTGCGACATCTCCCTCTGGCTCACCGTGTCGATGGACTGCGGGATGTCGTGCGGCTTGAAGTCGGCCGTGCCCGTGACCTCGACGGCCGGCAGGTTGAGGGCCGGGTCCTGGGTGGCCGCGCCGGGAGTGGCCGAGCCGACGGACGCCTCCTGGGCCGATGAGTGGGAAGAGAGGATTCCCACGGCAGCAACGGCTGCGACGGCGATCCTCGAGGCCTGGCGCGAGGCGCCGGACTGGCTGGGTGCGCTGGCCTGGATGTTCCTGCCGGTCATGTTGGGTAAGCTGGCGCTCACGCTCACATCTCCGCCCATTGGCGCAGAAGGTTGTGGTAGACGCCCGTGAAGGGGACGATGGACGCGTGGCCTGGGAGTTCCCGGCTCAGGCGCTGGATGCCGATGTCCAGGTCGAAGAGGAGAGACCGTTGGCCGTCGTCGCGGATCATGCTCTGCAGCCAGAAGAACGAGCACAGCCTCGTGCCACGGGTGACCGGGGTCACGTGATGGAGGCTCGTCGCCGGGTACAGCACCATGGAGCCGGCCTTCAGCTTCACGTTGTGGGCGCCGTAGGTATCCTGGACGACAAGTTCGCCACCGTCGTACTCCTCGGGGCCCGCAAGGAACAGCGTCGCGGAGATGTCCGTGCGGATGCGGTGGGACGTCCCGGCAACCTGGCGGATCGCGTTGTCGACATGGGTCCCGAAGGACTGGCCGCCGGAGTAGCGGTTGAACATCGGCGGGAAGACGCGCAGCGGAAGCGCAGCGGCCAGGAAGAGCGCATTCTTTCCCAAGAGATCGAGGATCATGCCGCCGACCTCGCGGGCGGCCGGGTGGCCCTCAGGAATCTGGCTGTTGTCCTTGGCCTGGGCCGACTGCGGGCCCGCCGTCACCTTGCCATCTACCCAGTCGGAGGAGTCGAGGATCTGCCGGGCCTTCGCGACTTGGTCGGGGTTTAATACGTCGGGTACGGTGATGAGCATGGCTGGTTTGGACTCTCCCCGATTTCATGATCACACGGAGTCCTACATCAAGATAAATATTGAAACCCAATCTCATTCTCAATAACGATATTGAGTAAGCCATTCGTATACTTGGACTTCTATAATGCGCCGAATTCCAATGACCCAAATTGCCAGGGTTCGGGATCTGACAAGCGCATCTATTTCCGCGCAATTTTCGGGGCCTTGGCGGCGGCCTGGAGCTTTGGAATATCCAGTTTCACCATCTTCATCATGGCACCCAGCACCCGGTTGGCCTTAGCCCGGTCCTTGCTCGTGATGAGCTCAAGCAGGACGTCGGGCACCACCTGCCACACCAGTCCAAATTTGTCCTTCAGCCAGCCGCACTGGATCTCCTCCCCGCCTGCGGAGAGCTTCTTCCAGTAATAATCCACCTCAGCCTGGGTCTTGCAATGGACGACAAAGGACACCGCGTTGTTGAACTTGTAGTGAGGCCCGCCGTTTAGCGCGGTGAAGACCTGGCCCATAATGCGGAATTTCACCGTCAGCACGGAGTCCTTCTTCCCGGGCGTGCTCTCGGTGTTGCGGGCGACGGCTAGGATCTTCGAACCCTTGAAGATCTTCGTGTAATAATTTGCGGCCTGCTCGGCCTCTTTGTCGAACCAGAGGAACGGGGTGATCTTTGGCATGGGGGGATGGGTTTGGGGGTTTTGCGGAATGTCCGCCTTTCCTGAATGAGGGAGGTTGCGCTTAGCGGCATCCGAAATAAACCTCGAATTTACCCCGATATGAGCCCCCACCCCACCGTATCTTGAAGGCACTCGTCCTAAAGGCCTACATGGACCTCAAGGTCGAGGACGTGCCGAAACCGGAGGCGAAGGCGGACGAGGTCCTGATCCGGGTGCGCGCCTGCGGAATCTGCGGAAGCGACGTGCACGGGATGGACGGCAGCACCGGCAGGCGCATCCCGCCGATCGTCATGGGCCACGAGGCGGCCGGGGAAATCGTCGAGGTCGGCTCAGGCGTCTCGGCGTGGAAGGCCGGGGACCGGGTGACCTTCGACTCCACGATCTACTGCGGCAGCTGCTGGCACTGCAAGAGGGGCGAGGTCAACCTCTGCGAGAACCGGCGTGTCGTCGGAGTGTCCTGCCAGGACTACCGCCAGAACGGCGCCTTCGCGGAGTTTATCGCGGTGCCCGAGCGCATCCTCTACCTCCTGCCCGACGGGGTCTCGTTTGAACAGGCCGCCCTCGTGGAGGCGGTTTCCGTCGCGGCCCACGCCGTCGGCAGGTCCCCCGTGAAATCCGGTTGCAGCGCGATGGTCGTCGGCTCCGGCATGATCGGGCTTCTTGTCATCCAGATCCTAAAGGCAAAGGGATGTGCGCAGATCTTCGCGGTGGATCCGGACCCCGAGCGCCTGGCGCTTGCGAGCAGGTTCGGGGCAACGACGACCCTTGATTCCGGATCGGCAGACGTAGCGGGCACCGCGAGGAGACTCGCCTCCGGCATGGGTGTGGATGTCGCCTTCGAGGCGGTCGGGCTTTCGGCCACCCTGAAGACCGCCCTCGACTCGACGAGGAAGGGCGGAAGCGTCGTGCTCGTCGGAAACCTGAGCCCGATCGTGGATCTGCCGCTGCAGTCCGTCGTGACCCGCGAGATAACGCTCCTCGGGACCTGCGCCTCCGCCGGCGAATATCCCGAGTGCATGCGGATGATCGCGGACGGGACGGTCGACGTCAGCGCCTTTCTGAGCGCCGTGGCCCCCCTTAGGGACGGTGCATCGTGGTTCAACAGGCTCCATTCGCGCGAGAAGGGCCTGATGAAGGTCCTCCTTGCTCCCTGAGCCCAAGAGGATGCAGAAGCTGAGAACCGCGATCGTCGGCTCGGGCAAGGTCGCCCACCTCCATGCCAAGGCGCTCAAGGCGCTCGGCGAATCCGAGCTGGTCGGGGTCTGCGGCCGTCCCTCGGCGACCTTGGACGCCTTTGGAGCGACTTACGGCATCCGGGTGTTCCACGACATCAAGGCCATGGCCAGGGATGCGGGCGTCCAGGCGGTCGTGGTCGGGACACCACACCCGGTTCACGCTGCAGCCGCGGTGGACGCGGCCGAGGCCGGGGTCCACGTTCTGGTGGAGAAGCCCCTCGCGAGCACGCTCGCGGACTGCGACCGGATGATCGCCGCGGCGAGGCGCTCGGGCGTCGCCCTTGGCACGATCTCGCAGCGGCGCTTTTATCCTCCCTGCCAGCGGATCCGCGCGGCGATCGATTCCGGCAAGGTCGGAAAGCCGGTCCTGGCCTCGGCCGTGATCTTCGGCTGGCGCGACGAGGCCTACTACCGCAGCGATCCCTGGCGCGGCAAATGGAAGGAGGAGGGCGGAGGCATCCTGGTCAACCAGGCTCCCCACCAGCTGGATCTGCTTCTGTGGTACATGGGCGAGATCGACCAGGTGCAGGGCTATTGGGCCAACCTGAATCACCCGTACATCGAGGTGGAGGACACCGCTGTTGCGACGATCCGATTCAGGAGCGGCGCCCTTGCGACGCTCCTTGTCAGCAACTCGCAGAACCCCGCCATCAACGCCCGCGTGTCCGTCCACGGCTCGAATGGAGCCTCTGTCGGAGTCCAGACAGACGGCGGCGCGATGTTCGTCGCGGGCATGACGACGATCGGCGACGCGCCGTTCAACGACATCTGGACCGTGCCCGGCGAGAGTGAGAGCCTCGCGGCCTGGAAGGGCGAGGACGCGGCTCTTTTCGACTCCATCGACGCAACGACCCATTTCCACCGCATTCAGATTAGGGATTTCCTGGAGGCGGCCGCCGTCGGCCGCCAGCCCGCGGTCACGGGCGAGGACGGACGCCGCACGGTGGAACTCTTCACCGCCATCTACAGGTCCAACAAGGAGGGAAGGCCGGTCAACTTCCCGCTGGCGTCGGACTAGGTCGCCGGCGGCGACCTCAATGATGAGCCCGTCATCCCCCACCCGCGTGCGCTTCCGGGTGGCGCTCATGCTCTTCGTCACGGTGGCCATAAACTATCTCGACCGCAGCAACCTGTCGGTGGCCGCCACCGATCTCTCGCGCGACCTCAACCTTGGTCCCGTGAAGCTCGGCGTCATTTTCTCCGGATTTGGCTGGGCATACGTGATCTCGCAGATACCGGGCGGCTGGCTGGTGGACCGCGTCGACCTGCGGATCCTCTACGCGGTCATCTGCACGCTCTGGTCGCTCGCGACCCTGGCCCAGGGCCTCGCCTCGACGTTCCTCATCCTTCTCGGATTCCGGCTGCTCCTCGGACTCTTCGAGGCGCCGACCTTTCCCATCTGCAACAAGCTCGCGACTCGCTGGTTCCCCGAGCAGGAGCGGGCGGGCGCCATCGGCTTCTACACGTCGGGCCAGTACATCGGACTCGCCTTCCTTACCCCGCTTCTTGCGCTATGCCAGAAGACGTTCGGCTGGCGCTCGATCTTCTTTGTCACGGGCGGCATCGGACTCCTCTGGGCGGGACTCTGGTACCTCTTCTACCGCGACCCGCGGAACAGCCGGGGATTGGGCGCTCAGGAAAGGGAGCACATCCGCTCGGGCGGCGGGATCGCTGAACTGCAGGAGCCGTCGAGGCGGACGGGGCGTGTCGGCTGGTCCGACCTGTGCTTCGTCCTCAGTCAGAGGAAGCTTTGGGGACTCTACCTCGGGCAGTTCACGGTCAACGCGCTGCCGTGGTTTTTCCTCACCTGGTTCCCGACGTACCTCGTTACGACGAGGCACATCAATCTTCTCCAAGCGGGGATCTATGCCTCGCTGCCATTTCTTGCCGCGTTCCTTGGCGTTATCTCCGGCGGTCTTCTCTCCGATATCATGGTGAGGCGCGGATTCCCGGTCTCCCTGGCCCGCAAGGGGCCGATCATCGCGGGCATGGTCCTTTCCGGTGCAATCGCATGCGCGAACTACATCGAGGACCCGAGGTGGATGGTGTTCTTCATGGCCGTCGCGTTCTTCGGAAACGGCTTCGCCTCCATCACCTGGGTGCTAGTGTCGCTGGTGGCCCCGGCAAGGCTCCTCGGGCTGACCGGCGGCGTCTTCAACTTCATCGGCAACCTTTCCTCGATCGTCGTCCCCCTGGCCGTCGGCTTCCTGGTGAAGTACTCCGGCTTTCCAGCGGCCCTCGCGCTGGTGGCTGCGATCGCCGTCGGCGGAGCCGGCGCCTACGTCGTCCTCGTGGGACGCATTGAGCGCATTGCGGATCCCGCGGCGGGCGACTAGCTGTTGCGCTGGTCGCGGTTCGCCTTCACCCCGGGGTCGCCGGTCGGCGGCGGGGCGTGGTCCACCGAGGACGGCGGCCCGAGCAATTCAACGAGAAGCGGCCTGAGGCCCTCGGCCCATATCTCGTATCCCTTCAGGGTGGGATGGAGCTTGTCGACCGATAGGCCCGCGAAGAGGACGCCGTTCTTGTCTGCCAGCTTGTCGTTGATGCTCAGGAAGCGCACGGACTTGCCGTCCGCAAGCTGCTCCAGGTTGCGGTTGATGCGGTCGATCGTCGGGATGACGGCCATGCTGTCGTTGCGCGGGAATATCGCCATGAGGACGATTGTTGCCGCGGGCGCCTTCGCCCGGCACAGGTCGACGACCGCCTTCATCCCACGGGTGATCTCGGCGACCTTCGCGTCGTCGCCTGGCATCTTCCCGACGTTGTTCGTTCCTGCCAGGATCACGATCACCTTGGGGTTCACCCCGTCCAGCTCGCCATTCTGGAGGCGCCAGAGGATGTTCTGGATGCGGTCCGCTCCCCACCCGAAGTCCCCGGCGTTCCAGCCGTAGAAGTTGCTCCTCCAGTTGGACAGGAAGTCCGGGTAGTCGGAGGCGCCCCACCGCCTCGTGATCGAGTCGCCCTCGAAGTACAGATCGATGCCCCCGCGCCTGGCCTTTTCAAGAAGCTGTTCGTGGGCCCTTTGCGAGTTTGGGTCGGTGCGGGGAGCCGCCTCGTAGGCCGGCGTGTCGCCGGCGGCCCGGACCGCCGGTGCCGCCGCCAAAAGGAGCAATCCTAGGAATGACCTGAAAACGTGGGATCTCATGTGGTGCTTCCGGGGGTTGTGGAACACGGTCCCGCCTGATGCGAGAGAGATGAATGTCACACATCAGAGTCAGGGCGGGCATTCGCGCCTGAAGGCACTCTGAGGTCAGAGTAAGAGCCCCGTTGCGGCGCACCGCGGGATTCCGTCTCTAGCACCCATCCCCTAGCAATTGGGGAATTCGTCGGCCAACCCGACTAATGCATTCTCGTATTCTAATACGGGACGGGGAAGTAAAACCCGGCTCCCCCGGGGGGGGGGAGCCGGGTTTTCCCTTTTATGTGAGGTCCACGCTTTCCGTAACGACTCGACGGGTACCGCGGCGGCGACCGTACTCGAAGCTGTTATCTGTCAGAACGAACGGTATGGTTCATTCCTCAGAAATGCGCCCTGATTCGAGAATGTCCCGATGAAATCCACTCGCGCCCTTTGTGGATTGGTCGCCGCGATGGCCCTGGCTCCCTGTTCGAAGGCCGCCCTGGGCGAGAGGTCGCTCGTGGAATTCACCCCGATCTCCGGAGGGTTTCCTCTCGCGGACCAGGGCCGTCTGGCGCCGATCCTCGTCGATTCCAAGGACTGGCCCGGCGTGGTGCGGGTGGCCGCGGATCTGCAGGCGGACGAGGAGCGCGTGTGCGGGACGAAGCCCGCGCTCAAAAATGAAATTACGCAGGCCTCCGTCCTTGTCGTCATCGGCACGCTTGGGAAAAGCGCGTTCGTCGACAGGCTGGCGAGCGAGGGCAGGATCGATGTCTCCAAAGTCAGGGGCGGTTGGGAATCGTGGGCGACCCAGGTGGTCGAGCATCCCTTCCCCGGAGTGGAACGCGCCCTCGTCATCGCCGGAAGCGACAAGCGCGGCACCATCTACGGCACCTACAACCTCTCCGAGGAGATCGGCGTCTCGCCCTGGTATTGGTGGTCCGACGTGGCCGTTACGCCGCACGACCGAATCTTTGTGTCCGCGGAGCCGGACATCCACGGGCCGCCGGTCGTAAAGTACCGCGGCATTTTCCTGAACGACGAGGCGCCCGACCTCAGCAACTGGGTGCGGGCCAAGTTTGGCTCCGTGCCCGTAGGATCCAAGCCCCCGATCCCGGAGGGAGTCGCAAACTACGGGCGCGAGTTCTACTCCAGGATATTCGAGGTGCTCCTGCGGCTGCGCGGCAACTACCTCTGGCCCGCCATGTGGAACAACGCGTTCAACGAGGACGACCAGGGCAACGCCGCGCTGGCGGACGAGTACGGCGTCGTCATGGGAACTTCGCACCAGGAACCTATGCTGCGCGCACAGAAGGAATGGGACCGCAGGTACGGCGCGACACTTGGATATTGGAATTACTCGCGCGACGCCGAGCTCCTCCAGTCCTTCTGGCGCGAGGGCGTTCGCCGGAACAAGGGCTTCGAGAGCGTCTATACGCTCGGGCTGCGAGGCGCCAACGACACGGAGATGGCGCCAGGCGGCCCCTCCGCCAACCGCGCCATGCTCGAGGGCATCGTCTCGACCCAGCGGGACCTCCTCCGGCAGGAGGTGAATTCAGACCTTACGCAGGTCCCCCAGATGTGGTGCCTCTACAAGGAGGTCCAGGAATACTACGAGTCGGGCATGCGCACGCCCGACGATGTCACGCTGCTGTGGGCCGATGACAACTGGGGCAACCTCAGGCGGGTGCCGGACCTGAAGGAGCGCGGCAGGAGCGGCGGCGCCGGCATCTACTATCACTTCGACTATGTCGGGGAACCGAGGAACTACAAATGGGTGGACACCAATTCCCTCGCGAAGACCTGGGACCAGCTCTCGCTCGCGGCAGCCTACGGGGCGGACCGCCTTTGGATCGTGAACGTGGGCCACTTCAAGGGCTACGAGCGACCCACGGAATTCTTCCTCAAGATGGCTTGGGCTCCCTCCAGGTGGGGCCCCAACGCGGCTGACGAGTTCACCGGCCTCTGGGCAAAGCGTGAGTTTGGCCCGGAGAACGCGCCGGAGATCGCGAAGGTGGTCAGCCGCCTCACGATCCTGAACAGCCGCCGAAAGCCCGAGATGCTCTCGCCCGGCACCTACAGCCTCATCAATTACCGCGAGGCCAACAGCCTCGTGGCCGAGTTTGCGTCGCTGGCGGCCGAGGCGAATCGCATCCAGGGCAGGCTTCCCGCGTCCAAGCGGGACGCGTTCTACGAGACGGTGGCGTTTCCCGCCAAGGCGACGTCGATCGTGAACGCGCTTTACGTTACGGCCGCGACCAACGCGCTTTATGCCAGCCAGGGACGGGCCGGTGCCGCCAACCAGGCGGCACAGGCCCGTAACCTGTTCCAGCAGGACAAGGAACTCATGGCGTCCTACAACACGGGGCTGGAGGGCGGGCGATGGGACCACTTCATGGACCAGACTCATATCGGCTACACGATCTGGAATGATCCGAAGTCCAACACGCTGGCTCCTTTGGGGCTGGTGGATCCGCCGGTCCAGGCCGGCGCAAAGCTCGGTGTCGCCGCCGAGGGTTCCTCCGAGGCGTGGCCGGGAGGCGAAGGACAGGCAACGCTGCCGCGCTTCGATTCCGTGAACCGGCAAAACCAGACGATCGAGGTCTTCGCCAGGGGCGATGCGGCCTTCGCATACACGCTCACGGCTTCCCAGCCCTGGATTCTGATGAGTTCGGCAAAGGGAACGGCCGACGCCACGAACCACCTCCACTTTATCTGGATCGACTGGTCGGCGGCCCCGCCCGGATCCAGCACGGCGACCGTGCGCGTATCGGGAGCCGGCGAGTCGGTGGACGTGACTGTCGACATCCTGAACGCAACCAAGGGCGCCGCCCCGAAGGGCTTCGCCGAAAACCAGGGCGTCGTGTCGATCGAGGCGGAGCATTTTTCCGGTAGTTCGGCCCAAGGGAATTCCCGGTGGACGCGTATCGCCAACTACGGGCGGACCCTTTCAGGGATGAGGGCCGAGGCGCCTCCCTATAGTGCGGCGGCGGTACCGGGAGCGGACGCCGCGCGCCTCGATTATGATTTCTGCCTCCTTGAAGACGGCGCGGCCACCATCGAGGCCATCATAGGTCCCACGTTGAATTTCCAGCCGGGCAAGCCGCTGCGCTATGCCGTCGCGGTCGATGATGAGGCTCCCCAGGTGATCACCGCCGTGCCGGCCGGCTTCAACATGAAGGCCAATCACCAGGAATGGCAGACGATGGCCGGGGACAATGCCCACGTGATCCGGACGCCCCACGGTCCCTTGGCCGCGGGCAACCACACCTTGAGGATCTGGGTCGTTGATCCGGGCGTGGTGGTGGAGAAGCTCCTCATAGACGCGGGCGGCCTGAAGCCGAGCTACCTCGGCCCGCCGGAGAGCCGGCGCCTGGCGGGCGCCAAGTAGCCCTCAGGCCGGGGCAAGCAGCGAGTTTCCGAAAGCGGGGATCCCCACCGGCGTCTTAGCGGGCGCCGAGGTCTTCGCCAGCGAGGTGCCATCAAACCATGTGCCGTCGACCATCGTCGAGGTGCCGACAGCCGGGGTCCCGCAAAGGTTCTGCTGCAACTGGCCCACCAGCATGGCCGTCGCGACCTCGCCGATGATCTCCCCGTTCTGCCTGACGCCGGCGACGCTGAAGTCGGTCCTCTCGAGGCAAAGGTCGGCGTAGGCGACGTCCCGCGGCACCTTCAGCCCGAGCTCGCGGATCCTCACGAGAACCTCCGGGGCACCGCCCATCACCGCATCCGGCTGATACTCCTGGAACCAGCGGTCGAGTTCGGCGATGCTGGAGGGTCCCTTGGGCCCGCGAAGCCGGAGGATCGGGACGCGATCCTCGGGGCCACGGTTGCACTGCTCGACCATGAAGGCCGAATTCCACGCCTGCTCGGCCACGCCCGCTAGGCCCTCGGGCATCACGAGCCCCACCCTCTCGAATCCCGCGGCCTCGATGCGCCTCATGGCGAGACGCAGCGCGCCGCCGTAGTCGTCGATCACGCGGTGGAGCGCGGGCGCTCGGGGGAAGTCTCCAATCTTAACCGCGCTCAGGCGCGACCAGTCGATCTCGGTGAGACCCGCGTTCGGGTCCTTGTGGGCGGCGACGAGGACGCCCGTAATTCCGCGGTGATAGAGGACGTCGCCCATGCGCCGCTGGTTCATGCCAGCCTCGCCCAGCCAGAAATGCTCGAGCTGGTAGCCAAGCTCGGCGGCTTTCTTCGTGGCCCCGCAATACGCACGCTCGTGGTCGGCCAATTCGCGCCAGCCCCATCTCGTGTCCCAGTTAGTCAGATACGCCAGCGTCTCGCGCGCCCGGCTGGCGGACCGTCCCTTCCGGTAGGCCACTAAGGCCTGGAGCGTGGGATCGGGGTAATAACCCATGGCATCCGCAACGGACCGGATCCTCTTGCGGGTGGCCTCGGGTATCGACGGGCAGTTGCGCAGCGAAAGGGATACCGTCGTGTTATGGACGCCCGCAACACGCGCGACGTCGGTCTGCGTCACCCTTTGGCTCTTTGAGATTGCGTTTGTGGTCGTCGGCATACGGCGGCCCTCAGCTGCACGGCTCCGCAATTCCCCACAAGGGAAGGCTCAGGTCCGGACGGATGTGCGAGAATTCTCGCATCGGGGGCGTGGGTGGGGGCACTAAGGCGAAAGAAAAACCGGTAGGAGTCCGGCCGTCCGTCGCCACTGGGGGGAATCAGGTGCGATGATGAGGGGGCGTGCGGGGGCGTTCCTCAAGATCACAGTAGTCATAAGGCGTCTATTACCTAGGTCATAAGAAACGTCCGTGTATTTCCCTGCTCGGTTTGCCGCGCGATCCGTTAAACAGCTTTACCCTCCATTCGCGCGGGCGCACACTGCATCCCCAAGATCCGATGAGTAGTGATTTTATTCGCGGACTTTCCCTGGTCGCGCGCGTCAGGTACCCCCAAGCGCCGTGGCTGCGGGTCCCCAAGCTGACACGGTGGCTGGTGGCGGCCGCATTGTCGGCCCACGCGGTGGCTGCGACGACGAAGGACGAGCCCCCCGCCGAGGTCGCCTCGGCCCTTCACGGCCTGCCGTTCACGCGCTCCTACCCGCTCGAGGAGATCGGCAACGTTCCCCGCGGCGCGAAGCTGAGCTTCGACAAGTTTGGTCGTCTCGCCGTCGTCTACGACGACTTCTACTCGGTCCTCAACGACACGACATGGCTCGACATGGCGGACAGGACGAGCGGAGGAAACAGCATGCCACTGGTCGTGCAGGGCGACAACGGGGAAGCCTACTATTGCAGCTTCGGCTCGTGGGGCATCGCGGAGGAAACAGCAGGCGGTCGCCTGAAGGCGCATTCCCTGGCGCCATCCGACGCTCCGAAATGGGTCCTCACCGCGGGCTTCAACGAAATCATCGTGACGAAGCGCGGCGTATTCTTTGCCGGATGGAACGGGGTGGTCTACTGGGACCATGCGACGAGGCAGAACAGGTTCTTTGAGATCCTGGGATTCTCCAAGATGTTCAAAGTGGGCGACGAGGTGTACGTCTCTTCGGGCACGGGCCCCCTCCAGCGCATAAACGTTGGCGACGGGACCTTCCGCAACATCGAAGGCACGACCCTCGGCGAGGACACCGTCGCGCAGGCCACAGCGATGGACGAATCAAGAACGCTTGTCTCCACAAGGAAGGGCCGCCTCCTGATTTTCGACGGCACGCGGCTCACGCCTTGGTCCGGCCAGGAGCAGAACAGCCTGTCGGGGCGCTTCACGAGCATCCAGCACCTGCCAGAGGGAGGCGTCGCCGTCGCGATCATGGGAAAGGGCCTCTTTCTTATCTCGGCCCAAGGGGAGATGATCTCCGCGCTCACGAGCACCGAGTTCCAGCGGATCACGCAGCTGGCCTCCCGCGAGCCCGGTGTCCTGTGGGCGGCCGGCGAGGATGCGATCCAGAAGGTCCTCTACGGGAGCGCACTCACTGTTTTCGGCCAGCGACTCGGCCTGAACCCGAGCTGGCCGGCACTGGTTCGATGGGGAAACCGGATCGTCGTGTCGTCGGGCGGCGTGCTCTACCAGGCCATACCCGCGACGGACGGCTCGAGCAGCCGCTTTGAGCAGATGAAGAACCAGCCGGTGTCCGGCGCATGGGCCGTGGCTTCCAACGGGCAGCACATGCTTGTCGGCAACGGCAAGGGCGCATTCTCGGCGGAAGCGGATGGCTCCTTCTCTCCCGTCCTTCCAGGCATGGACGTCGCGCGCCTCGCCATGATAGGTAAGGACGTCTGCCTGGCGATCGGGCGCGTGGAGATAGCGGCCATCCGCTGGACGAACGGCCGCTGGGAGGAATGCGCCCCGCGCATACCGACGGTGGGCTTTCCCTCCATGGTGCACAGCGCGCGGAGGTCCGCTTGGATCGAGCTCGGGGTGAACCGGGTCGCGCGGGTGTCGCTCCAGGACAGGGTGTTGCGCTCGGAGGTGTTCGACAGCTTTCCCTGGAAGGAGCCACGCTGGGTAAATGTCGGCGTCGTGGACGACACCGTTGTCCTCAGCGGGCCGCCAGGCACCAGGATCTTTTATGATGAGGCCTCGCAGTCCTTCGTCCCCGCGCCGCAGCTCCAGCGCATCCTCGACCAGTCGCCCGCCTGGATCGTTCGTGTCCAGAAGGACGAGAACGGGACCCTCTGGGGGACGCATGACCAGGGGGTCGTCACGTTCGTTCCCAAGGAGAGCGGGTATGAGATCGATGCGACCACCTTCGACCTGAACAACGAGCATTATCCGGTTGTGCAGCTTCTCCCCGGCAATGACATCTGGCTCTCGACAGGACAGTCGCTCTACCACGTGGACCAGCCGAAGCCGGAGGGAAATCCCAAGCCGGCAAAGCGCGGCCAGGCAGCGGCGCCGATCCTCGTTTCGGTAACCGACGAGCGAACGAGCACGGAACTGATAACCGACACCCCCTCCCAGTCCGCGCCCCTCAGGCTCTCCTATTCGAACAACAATCTCGGTTTCCGGTTCTTCTCGGGAGGATACGCCTGGCGAAGGACCCCCGCCTATGAGTTCAGGATCAGCGGCGGGCAGGCCGTGTGGACGAGCCTTGGCACAGGATCCCTTCTTAGCTTCCCGAGCCTTCACGAGGGCAGTTATCGGCTGTCGGTGCGGATCTCCAACGCCCAGGGAGCGACGAATCCCGCCGCGACACTCCAGTTTGAGATTTTGCCGCCGTGGTACAGGACGTGGCCCTCATATACCCTCTACACGCTGGTCGCCGCCCTCGTCATCTTCGGCCTCATCGAGTGGTCCGTCAGCCGCGCGCGCAGGCACAACCTCGCCCTCGAGGGCGTCGTGCGGGAGCGCACGGACCAGCTCAAGGCGACCATGCAGAAGCTCAACGAGGAGACGCGCAACGCCGCCACGCTTGCCGAGCGTGGGCGCCTCGCGGGCGAGATCCACGACAGCCTCCAGCAGGGCTTGAGCGGCCTGATGCTCCAGCTCGACGCGACCCTGAAGCTTCCCGCGATCACGGGCGACGTGCGCTCGCGCCTCAACGTCGCCCGGAACATGATCTCGTTCACGCGCCACGAGGTCCAGCATGCCGTCTGGGACAAGGAGTCGCCCCTGCTCGAGGGCGCCGGCCTCGACGAGGCGCTCAGGAAGATGTCGACGCTGATCGGATCCGGCGCGGCCCAGATCACGGTGTCGGTGTCTGGAGCGCCCTTCACGATACCCTCCGCCCCCCAGCATCACCTGCTAAGGATTGCGCAGGAGGCCATCACGAACGCCGTGCGCCACGCTGGACCGACGACGATCCACGTTCGCCTGGAGTACATGGACAACGCGGTGCTCCTCTCGGTCTCCGACAAGGGTATCGGCTTCGAGCCGCGCGAGGTGATGGGCAACAGCATCGGCCACTTCGGCCTGAGGGGCCTCAGAGGCCGCGCAGCGAAGATCGGCGGCGAGCTGCGGGTCGAGAGCTCCTCCGGCAGCGGCACCCTTATCGAAGTCATCGTTCCCCTTTCCGAGCAGACCAACCCATCCGAAAATGCAGCAGCACACACAGCCTAAGAAGATCCGCATCCTGCTGGTGGACGACCACATCGTCCTGCGCATGGGGGTCACGACAGCGACCAACGGCGAGCTGGACATGGAGGTGGTGGCCGACGCCGACAATGGGCCGGAGGCGATCAAAGCCTACCGCACGCACAAGCCCGACGTCGTCGTGCTCGACCTGCGCATGCCCGGGATAAACGGGATCGAGACGATCAAGGTGCTCCGCGGGGAGTTCTGGGACGCCCGTGTCCTGGTTTTCAGCAACTACGCGGGCGGCGACGAGGTCTACCAGGCGCTGAAGGCCGGCGCCGCCGGCTTCGTCGTCAAGGACATGGCGCTGGAGCGGCTCCTTGAGGCGATCCGCGCCGTGCACCAGGGAGAGCAGTATCTTCCCCCGGAGATCGCGATGCGCATGAGCGAGCGCGTCGTCTCGCAGCTTTCCCCGAGGGAGCTCGAGGTGCTTCGGCTGGTGGCAAGGGGCCTGAGCAACAAGGAGATCGGCTCGGAGTTGCACGTGGTGGAGGGCACGATCAAGATCCACCTCACCAACATCCTCTCGAAGCTCGGCGTGTCCGATCGCACCCAGGCGATACTCGCCGCGGTGAAGCGCGGCATCATCCAGATCGAGTAGGCCCCCCTTTTTATCCTTCCAGTGGGCACCGCGGCGTCAAAGGGTTGTCGGCATGACCCCGGTACCCCTCCGTCTCTCGTTCCTGATCCTGTGCCTCGCCGCTGCGGCCCCGCTGCGCGCCGCGCCCCCAATGCTGAACGCCTACTCCAGGAGTGGTTCCGACCTGGACGGCAAGTGGCAGTCGATCGTCGATCCCTACGACAACGGCTACTACGACTACCGGCGCCAGCCCCTCGACGCCTCCCCCAACCCGAAGAGCGGCTATTTCCTGGACCAGACACCAAAGTCCAAGAGCGATCTCGTCGAGTACAACTTCGACCAGAGCCCGTCCCTTAACGTGCCCGGAGACTGGAATTCACAGGACGACAAGCTCTTCTATTATGAGGGCTCGGTCTGGTACCGCAGGAAGTTCGACTACAGCAGCTCGGCTCCCGACCACAGGCTCTTCCTCTACTTCGGCGCCGCCAACTACGAGGCCGATGTCTACCTGAACGGCAAGAAGCTCGGCAAGCACGTCGGCGGATTCACGCCCTTCCAGTTCGAGGTCACGGGAATGGTGAAGGGGGCCGGCAACTCGCTAGTCGTGCGCGTCAACAACCAGCGCCACCTGGAGGCCGTGCCGACGATCAACACCGACTGGTGGAACTACGGCGGCCTGACGCGCGATGTCCGGCTCGTGGAGACGCCCTCGAGCTTCATAAGCGACTACACGGTCCAGCTTCGCAAGGGCCATGAGGACGTGATCGACGCCTCGGTCCAGGTCGACGGGGCCCATCACCAGCACGTGGTGGTATCCATTCCCGAGGCCAAGCTCACCGCCGAAGGCGACACGGACGACAACGGCTCCGTCCACTTCGAGATCGCCGCCCCGAGCCTTGGTCTATGGTCCCCGGAAAAGCCGAAGCTCTACAACGTGGAGCTCTCGACCGCATCCGACCACGTCTCCGACCGGGTGGGCTTCCGGACCATCGAGGTGCGCGGGACCGACATCCTCCTGAACGGAAAGCCGGTCTTCCTTCGCGGGGTCTGCCTGCACGAGGAAAACCCGCTCCGCGGCGGCCGCGCCTACTCGGAGGCCGACGCCCGGCTTCTCCTGGGCTGGGCCAAGGAGCTCGACTGCAACTTCATCCGCCTCGCCCACTATCCCCACAACGAGCACGTGGCCCGCGTCGCCGATGAGCTCGGGATCATGCTCTGGGAGGAGGTCCCCGTATACTGGACTATCCAGTGGGAAAACCCCGACACGCTCGCCAACGCCAAGGCTCAGCTCACCGACCTCATCGTCCGCGACCGCAACCGGGCGAGCGTGATCGTCTGGTCCGTCGCAAACGAGACGCCGGTCAGCGCCCCGCGCACCCGCTTCCTGAAGGCACTCGTCGACACGGCGCGAAGCCTCGACGGCACCCGCCTCGTCTCGGCCGCCATGGAGGTGCGCATCGACCCGAACGACCCCAACGGCCGCATTGTCGATGACCCCTTTGGCGCCTACACCGACCTCCTGAGCTTCAACGAGTACGTGGGCTGGTATGTCGGCCTTCCCGATGACGTCTCGAAGATCAAGTGGTCCCTAGGCTACCAGAAGCCGGTCGTGATCAGCGAATTCGGCGGGGACGCCCTCCAGGGATACCACGCGGACGACCTCACCCGCTTCAGCGAGGAGTACCAGGCCAAGCTCTACCGGGAGACGCTCGCCATGCTCCAGAAGATTCCCGCCTGGCGCGGCGCCACCCCATGGATCCTCGTCGACTTCCGCTCGCCGCGCCGGCCGCTGCCGAAGATGCAGGACGGCTGGAACCGCAAGGGGCTCGTCGGATCAAACGGCCAGAAAAAGCAGGCCTTCTACGTTCTCAAGGACTTCTACGACAAGAAGGCGTCGGAGGCCAAGTAGCGGCCCGCGGTAAAATGAAAGGGGGCGGACGCCTGCTGTCGTCCGCCCCCTTATTGTTTTAGGCCACCCCCCAGGCGGCCCAAAGTGTTGGGATTGCTACTTGAGCGTCAGCACGAACCCTCCCTGGTTGAACACCTCGCCGCCGGCACAGTCGGCGAAGGTGAAGCCTGTGAAGGTAGCGGCGCCCGCACCATAGGTGCAGATGCCGGCGCCCAGGTGGGCCTGGGTGTACTTGCTCGAGCTAATGCCATCGAGCCCGGTGCCGTCGGCGGTGCAGTTGTTGAACTGCATGCCGCTGAAGCCGCCGGAGAACCCGAAGCTGTAGCCGTCGCGCTGCGCATCCACCACGGTGATGTTCGAGAACGTGAAGTTCTGGATCGAGGTGTTGCTGGCCTCGAGGTCCACAGCGCCAAGCTCGCCCGCCCATGCGTCGTAGCTCGTGCCGCAGTTGATCATCGTCGTGTTGCTGATGGTGATCCCCGTGTTGTTCTGGAACTGGTAGCCGGGGAACGTGGTGTTGGCGCGGAATCCGGCGCTCATGAACGTATCCTCGATGAGGTTGTACGTCGCCTGGTGGCCGGAGCCGCCGTAGAACGCGATGCCCGCGGAGCGCCACTCAAACTCTATCGTGTCGTGGGTGAAGGTGTCGTTCACCGCCATGGGCGCGCCGTTGAAGTTGTTCGGCCAGACGGCCAGGCCGTCGTCACCCCCGTTGCGGATGTTGCAGTTCTCGACGATCGAGTCGTGCGTTCCGTTGCAGAAGTTGACGCCGTCGGCCAGGTTGTCGCGGATGCGGCAGTTCTGGATCACAAGGCCCGACGCCACCTGGCAGGGGTTGTAGGCATAGTCGGCCACCCAGAACCCGCACTCGAAGTGGTCCTCCCACAGGTCATGGAAATGGGAGTTTACCCCGAAGTTGTCCATGAAGGCCTTGTAGATGGCGTTCTCGTTGTACCGCGACCTGAGGCTGGAGTTCAGGTACATGTTGCTGAAGTCCATGGTTCCAGTCGCGCTGAGGCGGATTGAGCAGCCACCACCCGCGACAGCCGAGTTGGTGAACTGGAGGTTGGTATACCAGATGCCCGCCCCCGTGATCGTCAGCTGGCTGATGGGGCTGCTGGTCGACCCGATCACCCACATGCTCGAGAGCTTGTAGGTCCCGGCGGGGATGTAGAGCGTCTTGCTCGGGGAGGCCACGGCTGCCGCGACGGCGCTGTTGAACGCCGCGAGGTTGTCGGAGGAGCCCGAGGAGGCGCCGTACAGTGCCACGGAGACGGAGCCCGTCGGCTGCGGGATCGCGCCCGGCACCTGCTCGATCTCGATGAAGTCCACGCCGACCACCGGGCCGCCTGTGCTCTGGATCCTGATCGTGTCACCCGCGTTGAGCGGAGTCGCCAGCGTCCAGTGCGTCTCGTCAAAGGCGAAGGCCGGGACGTCGCCGGAGACCGGAGTGTCGCTCGGGTCGCCGCCGCCGCCGAAGTACTGCCAGGCGTAGTAGGAGGTGAGGCTGATCGTCTGGACCTTCACGTTGTTCACGTAGCAGTCCACCGAGCCGCTCTGCCCCATGCCGTCCGACGTGTCGGGCAGCGTGAAGCGCATGTCGACGCCAGCCTGGTTGCTCTGGGTCACCTTCCACTGGACGTAGGCTCCGCTTGTCGAGAGCTCGACGTACCCCTGCTCCGAGGCCTGCGAGGCGAGGTTCATCCTGTCGAACAGGGGACTGGTCTTTAGTGTGGCCCCTCCGCCCGTCGTCGCTGCGGTCGAGTCTGCCGCACGATAGCGGGTATAGGGCATCGAGGCACCCTGGCCCGTGGCCGATAGGGGAGCCGCGCTAACCTCGCTCGACGCAGTCGACGAGCCGGCGGAATCCACGGCCACCACCTTGTAGAAGTAGGTGGTTCCGGCGGTCACGCTGTTGTCCGTGAATGACGTGCCCGATACGGCGGTCGCATAGGCCGTCGTCCCCTCGCCTCCCGCGGTTGTGCCGCGGAAGATGCTGTAGGAGGTGGCACCCTGGCTTGAGTTCCACGTGAGCGAGACGCTCCCGAACCCGGCGGACGCCGCCGGGTTGGCCGGCGTAGGCGGCGGCACGACCCTGGGTGTGGCCGAGGTCTCATTGGACATCGAGGACACACCCGCCGCATTCACTGCAGCGACCTTGTAATAGTAGGTCGTGCCGTTGACGACGGTGCTGTCGTTGTAGTTAAGGTTCGTGACACCGGTCGCGATCGGGGTCGTCCCCTCGCCGCCCGACGTCGTGCCGCGGTAGACATTGTAGCTTGTCGCGCCTGAACTGCCGGTCCAGGCAAGGCTCACGAGACCGTTGCTTGGGGTGGACGTAAGCCCACTCGGCGCACCTGCCAGTGGCGGAAGAGTCCAGACCTCTATGCCGGCCACCTCGGGGTTGTCAGCCGTGCCCTTGGTGAAGGACACGACGATCTGACCGGAGGAGTTCGCCGTCGCCGCGAATTCCTTCTCGAGCGCATGGTTGCCGCCCACGGCCGCGAAGATGTCGAAGTTCGACAGGACGCTCGTTCCGTTGATCGCCACGTTGAAAAGGCGCTGGCCTGAGGCGGTGAACGAAAGCTCGACGAAGTGCAGGCGCACCACGTACGTCGTGCCCGAGGTCAGGCCGGGAAGCGTGTAGTTGAAGGACGGGTTCCAACGGACGGACTGGTACACCGCTGCAGGGGCGGCGTTGGTGACCCCAGCCACGTTGATTGTCGCGGAGCTGCTGAACTCGGTTCCGGAATCGAAGTCCGCGTCGGCAACGAACGGCGTCACCGCGCCTCCGCCGGCATCAATCTGAAGGACGGCGGTATTTGGAGGTGTCGATCCGCCGCCTGTGGGCGCGGCGTGCACCTCGGAGGACTGGCCCGACGTTCCCGCGGTATTCACAGCCGCAACCTTGTAATAGTAGGTCGTCCCTGCGGTCACGGCAGTGTCGGTGTAGGATGCAGAGGCAATGCCGGAGACCAGCGCCGTCGTGCCTTCCCCGCCGGAAGTCGTGCTCCGGTAGAGGCTGTAGCTCATGGCGCCCGAGCTGGCGGTCCAGCCGAGCGAGACCGAGTTCGTGCCCGCTGTCGCAGTCGCGCCGGTCGGCGTGGCAGGCGCAGTTCCGGTCGGCACACCGTGCACTTCGGCGGACTGGCCCGACGTGCCCGAGCTATTAACAGCCGCGACCTTGTAGTAGTAGGTCGTCCCGGCAGTCACAGCCGAGTCGGTGTAGCTCGTAGCGGTGACGCCCGAGGCGTAAGCGGTCGTGCCCTCGCCCCCCGAAGAGGTGCTCCGGTAGACAATGTAGCTCGTTGCACCCGAACTGGCGCTCCAGTTAAGGCCGACCGAGGTAGCCCCTGCAGTGGCCGTCACACCGGCTGGCGTCGCCGGTGCCGAACCCGAACCCGTGGGAGCCGCATGCACTTCGGAGGACTGGGCGGAAATCCCTGCCGTGTTCACGGCCGCAACCTTGTAATAGTAGGTCGTTCCGGCGGTGACGCTGGTGTCCGTGTAGGACGTCGTCGTGATCGTCGAGGCGTAGGCGGTCGTGCCCTCGCCGCCGGAGGAGGTGCTCCGGTAGACGTTGTAGCTCGTGGCACCCGTGCTGGCCGTCCAGCCGAAGCCAACCGAAGTCGCGCCAGCGGTGGCCGTTACTCCCGTCGGCGTGGCGGGCGCCGTCTGCGACGCCGGCGTCCAGACTTCGATGCCCGCGACTTCCGGGTTGTCCGCCGGGCCCTGGGTGAATGCGACCACGATCTGGCCGGAGCCGTTGGCTGTGGCATTGAATTCCTTCTCAAGCCCGTGGTTCTGCCCTACGGCCGCGAAGATATCGAAGTTCGAGAGCACATTTGAGCCGTTGATGGCGACATTGAACAGGCGCTGGCCCGAAGCGGTGAAGCTTAGTTCCACGAAGTGGAGGCGCACAACGTAGCTGCTGCCAGCGGTCAGGCCTGGAAGCGTGTAGTTGAACGACGCGTTCCAGCGCACCGACTGATAGACGGCCATCGGCGCCGCGTTGTCGACCCCGGTCAGGTTGATGGCAGCCGTGCTACTGAACTCGTTGCCTGCGCTGAAGTACTCATCTGCCGCAAACGGCGAAACGGCGCCGCCACCGGCGTCGACCCGGAGCACCGCTGTGTTGGGAGGCGTGGATCCGCCGCTCGAGGGCACGGCGTGGGCTTCCGCGGACTGGGCGGAGGTTCCAGCCGAGTTGACCGCCGCCAGCTTGTAATAGTAGGTCGTGTTCGCGGTAACCGCCGCGTCGGTATAGCTCGTGGACGTGATCCCGGACACAAAGGCCGTCGTTCCCTCGCCGTTGGAAGCTGTGCTCCGGTAGAGATTGTAGCTCGTGGCACCGGAGGTTGCCGTCCAGCCGAGGCCGACAGAGCCGCTGGCCCCCGTCGCGGTCAGGCCCGTTGGCGCGGCTGGCGCGGAGGCCGGCGTGTCTATCTGAATGCCCGCGACTTCTGGGTTGTCCGCAGATCCCTGGGTGAAAGCTATGACCACCTGTCCGGACGAGTTTGCCGTGGCGGCGAATTCCTTGATTAGCGCGTGATTCTGGCCCACAGCGGCAAAGATGTCGAAATTTGACAGGACGCTTGTGCCGTTTATCGCGACGTTGAAAAGGCGCTGGCCTGATGCCGTGAAGCTCAGCTCGACAAAATGAAGCCGTACAAGGTACGACTGGCCCGCAGTCAGGCCGGGAACCGTGTAGTTGAAGGAGGCGTTCCAGCGCACCGACTGGTAGACGGCCGCAGGTGCTGGATTAGTAGCCCCGCCAAGATTGATGGTGGAGGCGCTGGTGAATTCATTGCCGGCGCTGAAATCCGCATCGGCAGAAAATGGCGAGACCGCCCCGGCGCCTGCGTTGATCTGGACGACGGGGGTCTGTGCGCGCGCCGTGGAGGCGAAGGCGCACGTGAGGAGGGTGGCTACCAGGAGAGCTGCGCGGCGCAGGCTCCGACCAAACATCGACGGGGTTGCGGATTTCATGACAGATGCACTTCTGATTTTCAGGGTTATTGGGGAATCCGGGACTTTGGCGGACAGAACAGAAATTTCTGCCGTCGTGACGGGGTGTGGTGCGAGGGGTGTGGCCAAGCTCCGTAGAAAATTTTTTCTCGCCACTTTATCGCGGCGCAAACGTTGCCGTTCGGTTCGACGCGTTTAGTCGCTCCACATCATCGCTTTAGTTTCGTTTTTTCAGGGAAAACGAACACGGATCACAGCCATTTTGATGTTTGTTGCCGCCGGATTTTTTACCGACGTTTAAACAATCTTAAGGTACGCGACGAGGCCGTCGTATCCGATTCTTAATGACACGTCGACGATCGGCCGTAGCCGAACACCTTCCCCTACTCAGGTGGCTTCGTCTGGCGTCGAGGCGTTCAATCCAACGTTCCACCTCAAGCTCCGCGCATCCCGGATTCCCCGAATAACCGCTCGGTCTCGGGGCCGCCCTCCGGTTCCGGAAGGCTTCCGGCCCAAATTTCAGGTGCCCGAGGCGCCGTACTGCTCGTCGCTGACCTTCTCCATCCACTCGACTGCCTTCCCATCGAGCTGCTCCTGTATAGCGATGTGGGTCATCGCGGTACCGGGTGCGGCTCCGTGCCAATGCTTCTCGCCGGCTGGGAACCACACCACGTCGCCGGCGCGGATCTCCTCTATGGGGCCACCCACGCGCTGGGCGCGGCCGCACCCCGCTGTGATGATCAAGCTCTGGCCGAGCGGATGGGTATGCCAAGCCGTGCGGGCCCCGGGCTCGAAGGTGACGCAAGCGGACGCAGTGCGTGCGGGGGCGTTCGGCGCAATGAGGGGATCTATGCGGACCGTGCCTGTAAACCAGTCTGACGGCCCTTTTGCGGACAGCTGGGTTCCATTTCGTTTGATGTCCATAGATTGGTTCCGTTTGGCGTTGTGGGCGTTCGGCTCGCGGTAGCTTCTAATCGGCGACGTCTCGTGAGGCAGCTCTTAGAGATTTCCCAAGGGCTGCACGCACAGAGTTGAATGTCCGGTCCTCGATTTCGCGAGTCTGCGCTGTCTGGAATCGAAAAACGCCATCCCGGTGCTCAGGGCATCTCGTAAACCTCGAGGAGCGCGATTCCCGTCGAGCCTCCGGCCCCCCTAACCTGGGCTGTGTAGGTTCCCGGGTTCAGCGTTATCAACAGTGCCGAGTCCGCGGTGGTCGGGGAAAGCTGGAAAGCCCCAACGACGCTGAATGCGGCCTGGAGCTCCGCGGTGCCGCCCCAGTTGTCATTGTAGCCCACCGCGATCTGGTTGCGGTCAAAGACGGTGAGCTGGGGATCCGCCAACGCCCCGGACACGGAGAACTCGGTCAACGTCGGACCAATGCCACGGATGAGCACCGTCTTTGGCGATGGGCCGGCGATCACAAATCCCACCGTGAGGACGCTTGAGCCGCTTCCCGCCAACCCGCGAACGGATACATTAATGAGATGAGCCGTTGGATTTGCGTTGGAGTCGGCATCGTAGAGTTCCAGGAGAACGACGCCGGTTTCGCCATTCAAACCCTGCACCTGCGCCGTGTAGGCACCCTGCTGTAGGGTCGAGAGGACGGCGGCGTCAAGGGAGTCGGGAGGCAGCGCAAAGGCGCCCGCGGCGGAAAAAGCGGCGGCAAGAACGGTTGCGCCACCCCAGTTGTCATCGGTGGCCAGCACGTTCTTGCCCGAATCGAAGAGGGTGAGCTGCGGATCCGCGAGGATGCCGCTCACGTCAAATTCCGAGAGAGTCGGACCCACGGCCCGCACGAGGGTGGACTCGCTGCCCGACCCGCCGATGACGAATCCCACGGTCATCGCCTGGGCTCCGGCGCCGCTGAATCCGCGCGCCGAGACATTGATGAGATGGCTCGGGACCCCGGCGGGAGTGACCGTGAGGGGCGTTGGGAATGAATAGGCCGTGGAGAAGCCGTTGGAGGCGACGAGATCGTAGGTTCCCGTGTCCGAATATTGGGCATCGGAGATGGTGAAGGTCGGTCCTGTCGCACCGGCGATAGGGGCCTGGTTCTTGCGCCACTGGTAGCTGATCGTTGCGTCGCCCGTCACGGCGGCCGTGAAACTGGCCTCGCCCCCGACCGGCGTTGAAACGGGGTTCGGCTGCACGGCAATTGTCACGGGAACGGGTGCTCCGCCGGAGGCAGCAACCGTCAGCGCGGCACTTGAACTCGCGACCGTTCCCGCCGGGTCGGTGATCGACAGCACGTATGATCCGGCGTCGGACGCCGCCGCCGGCGAAAACGTCAGATTAGGCGAGGTGGCTCCGGGGATCGCGACGCCGTCCTTCGACCACTGGTACGTGACGGGCGGAGCCGCCACCACCGATCCCGAAAGGGTCGCCGTGCCCCCGACGGTGACGGCAGTTGCACTGGGCTGGAATTCAAAGATAGGCGCCTGGCCGGCGGCGGTCACGTTCAGGACGGCGCCGAGACTTGTCGTCGAGCCGTAGGGATTGGTGACCACCACCGAGTATGTGCCGGCATTGGAGACGCTCGCGGACTGGAAGTTGAGGGTTGCCGTCGTGGCGCCGCCAATCGGCGCGCCGTTGAAAAGCCATTGGTAGGACAGCGGCCCTGAACCTGATGCTCCGACCATGAAGGCCACGGATGATCCGGTGGCGGCGGTGTTCTTGTAGGGCTGGGCCGTGATCGCCGGGGGCACGTGGAGCGAAAGTATCGTCAGCGTGGCGGCCGAGGACTCAATGCTTCCCGTCGCATTCGAGACGGTGACAGTATAGGCTCCCTGGTCGGACGGATCCACCATGGCCAGCGACAGCGTCGAGGCGGTTGCGCCTGAGATCAGGACGCCGTTGAGCTGCCACTGGTAGCTCAACGCTCCGGAACCGGCCGCAGCCACGCTGAGGTCCACGTTGGAGCCCACAGGGACCGATTGCGAAAGCGGTTCGGTGACTATCTGCGGCGCGATGGTGTCCGCAGTGCTCGAGCCGGCACCCGTGATCGAGAGCGTGATTGTCGACGCCGGGCCGCTGCCAAGGCCGTTAACAGCACCCGCTGTCAGGGTGTAGGTTCCTGCGGACGTGGGAGTGCCTGAGATCAAGCCCGAGACGGGATCCATCGAGAGCCCCGCGGGCAGGCCGGTGACAATGAAACTGTCCGGGCTGTTGCTCGCGGCGAGTGTATAGGAGAACGCGGTCCCTGCCGCTCCCTGGGCCGTTGCCGCGCTCGTGATCGAGGAATAGTCCCCGATCGTCAAAACCAGGTTGCGCGGAAGGCAGGTGCCGTAGGAGTTGGTGGCCGTGAGGCCGATTGTGGCGACCTGCGGCGTCGTGGGCGTGCCGCTGATTATCCCGGTGGCAGAGTCAAGTGTCAGGCCGGAAGGCAGGCCGGTCGCGGCAAACGACGTCGGATTGTTCGTTGCCGTGATCGTGTAGCTGAACTTCGCGTTGGGCGGGGTTGAGACGAGCGCGGCGCTCGTGAGCGCCGGTAACGGGGCCACGGGGTTGATCGTGAACATGAGCACCAGGATTGCGCCCTGCCCGACCCCGTTGTTGGCGCTCACCGATGTGAAGTACAGGCCCGGGGCCGTCGGCGTGCCCGTGATCTGGCTGCCGGAGGAAGTCAGTCCGGGGGGAAGCTGGGCCACCATGTAGCTCGTCGGGCTGTTGGTCGCGGTGAGCGTGTAGAGGAACGGCATCCCCACGGTGCCCGTTGGAGCACCGTCACTGGTGATCGTCGGCGCACCCGAGGCGGGGTCCACCGTGATCTGATAGGGATAGAGCGTGGAGGACGAACCCAGCAGAAAAT